>NZ_AVCC01000043.1 GCF_000622895.1 Herminiimonas sp. CN | reverse complement strand
GGCGACTACCGAAGGCGAGTGGTGATGGTGCCCAGTGGCAGCAGTTTCAATCCACGCCCGGCGAATTGGCCGGGCGATACCAAGGCCGAGAAATTGATCATCTGGTCACCGCTGGTTTCAATCCACGCCCGGCGAATTGGCCGGGCGATACTGGACGAGCGGCAGGAGGGGCGGGTCAAATCTCTGGTTTCAATCCACGCCCGGCGAATTGGCCGGGCGATACCCACTGCGGTCAACGTGCCGAATGCTGCGCCGGCTGTTTCAATCCACGCCCGGCGAATTGGCCGGGCGATACGTCTATACAGCGATGTCCGAAGATTCCTACGGGCTGTTTCAATCCACGCCCGGCGAATTGGCCGGGCGATACGGACTAGGCGTGGCAGGGACGGGCAGTATCATCCGGTTTCAATCCACGCCCGGCGAATTGGCCGGGCGATACCGTCACGATGGCGTCATGGTCGCCGCCTGCATGGAGTTTCAATCCACGCCCGGCGAATTGGCCGGGCGATACGCCAGTCTATCGAGACGAACCCGCTCGACTTCATGTTTCAATCCACGCCCGGCGAATTGGCCGGGCGATACTTAAAAAATGATGCAGCAATATGATGGCTCCCATGAAGTTTCAATCCACGCCCGGCGAATTGGCCGGGCGATACTCAGGCGCTGCTGCTCGTCGGGGGTCAGGTATCTATGTTTCAATCCACGCCCGGCGAATTGGCCGGGCGATACACCCGCACCAGATGCCATGCCGTTTTGGTCATCCCGTTTCAATCCACGCCCGGCGAATTGGCCGGGCGATACACGATACGCAAAGGAAAATGAAAATGCTGAAATCAGTTTCAATCCACGCCCGGCGAATTGGCCGGGCGATACTTTGCCATTATTTAATGCTCCCAAGATTAACCAGTTTCAATCCACGCCCGGCGAATTGGCCGGGCGATACGATGATTTTCGCCGGCATGGATGACAGCTTCGAGGTTTCAATCCACGCCCGGCGAATTGGCCGGGCGATACCTGTGCGACTCGGATGATCGAGTCATGACGCCTGTTTCAATCCACGCCCGGCGAATTGGCCGGGCGATACCTCATGAATTTGCGCACCTTCGCATGCACTTCCTGTTTCAATCCACGCCCGGCGAATTGGCCGGGCGATACATCATGCAATCGATTACGCCATTGCCGCCAGCAAGTTTCAATCCACGCCCGGCGAATTGGCCGGGCGATACTTCACTCACATAACTCGTTGTTACATAAGAAAATTTCTGCATTTTCCCGCGAACGTCCTCCAGAACACCGTAGATTCCTTCTGAAAAATTTCGTTTCGCGTGAAAATATCATATTTATCATCAGGTTAGCTCCTGCGCGAATGCCTTGCATGTTGGCCGTTGATAGCCGTTCGCGCTCAAGCAATGAGCGGACCCTCAAAGTCTACTGAGCGAAAGCAGCCATGTTGCTTGACCCGCAGGTCCACCGGTTCGGTAATGCGGTAGAAGCGCAAATTATCCACTGTCTCGTCAATTTCGGCGAGCAGTGTGCGCTCCAGTTGTTCGAATTGCATTTCGTTGACGGTGCATTCGAATACGGATTTTTGCACGCGCTGTCCCATGCTTTCGCAGGCTTTGGCAACCCGTCTCAATCGCTTACGGCCGGCGGCAGTTTCAGTGGAGACATCGTAAGTGATGATGATGAGCATGGGGGCTTCCTATTTCGCCAGATAAGGCAGATAACCTTCCATTTCGCCCCGGATGGTACGTGCGATGAAACGCGCCTGAATGAAAGGGAGCAGGCCGATGGGGATTTTGTTTTCGGTCAACGGATGGGTGATTTCTTCCTGTTTGCGTTCCTGCCAAGCGACGACGACGGTGCGGCGGCCTTTGTCGCCCAACATGACTGCGCCGCCTTCTCGTTCGTCAAAATCGGCAGCAGTGATCTGTCCACGGTTTATCAGGGTAAGCGCCAGCCGGTCGCAAATGATCGAACGGAATTCTTCCTGCAAATCCAGTGCAAGTCCGGCGCGCCCGGGGCGCACCGCGTGCAGAAAGCCAAGCTGCGCATCCAGCCCCGCAGCTTCGCAGGCCGAACGGCAATCGTTCATGCTCATGGCATAGAGAAAGGAAATCAGCGCGTTGAATCGATCCAGCGGGGGACGGCGAGTGCGTCCGTTGAGCGCAAACGATGCTCGCGCCTGGGGCTTGACAATCAGATTGAGCGCAGCGAAATAGCCTCGTGCCGCCTCGCCCTCAACCCCGCGCAGTTCGTCCAGCGTGGCAGCGGATACCGCAACCCGCACTGAAGCGGCAAGATTATCGGCAGCGCGAGTGAGTGTTGCTGCTTCGTCTGGATCGGCGGCTTCGCGCGCGCCCCGTTGCAGGTTGGTGCGGCTATTCTTGAGTTTTCCGGCCACCACGGCGCGCGCAAATTCCAGGCTGAAAACCGGTTCCGACGCTACGCGATGATGGGCCTGGCGCAACAGGATATTGCCGGAAACAGGGCCTTCGAGCCGCGCCTTGAAGCGGCCTGAATTATCCAACAGCACCAGCGATTTTCCTTCATCGGCCAGCCGGTGCATCAGCCCGGGCGACACCATGACATTGCCAAAGCAGACCAACCCGCCCAGATGATGTAGCGGCACCTGGAGTTTCTTCTCGCGCTCGACGTCGATGCGCAAGGTGGCGTTCTCCAGATGCGCATAAGCATTGGGCGTCATCACGTAAAGGGTATTCTGGACAGTGTGCACCTTATTCCTCCGGGTTGAACAAGCTGAGTCTTTGCCGATGCTGTCGCGCTCTTTCTGCCAGCGCTTCGGGCTGGCAAATATCTTTCAGCGAGCATTCATTGCAACGGGCATCGTTGACCGGCGGCGGCAGTTTTCCCGAGGACAGCATGGCGCGAATGGCATCGGCGGTCTCGATCACCAGTTGCCTGAGTGCCGGAGTGATCAGCACTTCCCGCCGCCGGTGGCTGCTGGCGTGAAAAATAGCGCCTGTTGGCACCGGACGTCCCAGCATTTCCTCCAGGCACATCGCTTGCGCGGCGAGCTGGATATCGTCGTGCAATTTCTGCCGCTTGGCGCCGTGCTTGAACTCAACCGGATAGACCATCCCATCCGGATGAAATTCAACCAGATCGGCCTTGCCAATCAGGTTGTAGCGATCACTCCACACTGGCAACGCGCGCTCGACCCGCACGCCCGACTTGATCTCGTATCCCGGCGTATCGACCAGGTGATGCACGGCCTGCCCGCGCGCGGTATGGATATTCTCCGCGAACGCCTGCTCTAGATGAATCAGCCCGCACTGGCGCGGACAATAGATCCAGTGTTGCAGGGCCGAGAGTGCGACGACTTCGCCTATTGGATTTGTCATTTAATCAAACAGCTGTTGCAGCAGCGCATCACGCGTGATGCCGTGATGCGCTGCCACCATCGTCAAAATAGCGGCAAGCGTACCCACCCTGAGCGGGTCGTGATTTGGAATGGTGACATGATGCTCACCATGAAGGTTGCTGCTTAGCCGCAAATGACTACCAGTTTGACGTGTAACCCTGTACCCGAGCCGCTCAAGCCGCTTGATCAGATCCGCACCGGATAAATCACGCGGAATCCTCATGCTGTCAGCACTTCTTCACGCGTGATGTGCAGCCGGATCAGTGCCGGTATTTGCTCTTGATCGAAGTGACAATGCACTGCGTCCCTGACCTGCGCATGGAGGTCGGACAGATCGTCGGCCTCGGTCACAATATCGACGCCGACGGCCCGAGCAAGATAGCCTCCTTCGGGTGCTTCTTCAACGATGAAATGGATTTCATTCATGAGTGCTGTCCTCCAATAGACATGAATATTTCAGAAAATCGGCAGCCCTGCAGGTAAGAAAATCTGTGTCAGCTTCGATTTTTAACATGCCTTGTTCAGCAGAGTCACGCCAACCGGAAGGCCCGCTTCTTGTAACATTACCTCATAGTCGTCAAAGCTGCGCGGCACATCAATGCCTTCCTTGCGAGTTACCCGTATGCACTCGAACAGACTGTGCGCCGGCGCATTGCCGAGTTCCGAATCGTGCTTGAACACATACAGTCCGCGCGTGCTCATCTCGCCGCGCGCGGCAGAGCGGTCGTGTTCGAACATCTGGATCAGTGCTTGCCAGAACAATTCCAGGTCGTCGTCGGAAAAACCGGTTTGCTTGGCGAGGAAGCTGGACACGAAGCCATGCGCCATATAAAGGCCATAGGGAACCGTGTGCTTGCGTCCCATGGTGCGATTATCGCCGCCCTGCTTTTCGGCTTCCGCCTCGGTGGCAACTGCCATGCGGGTGATTGAGTGTTCCTGGGCGATGATCGGATCGACCGAGCGGGCAAAAGTAAGCTGCACCGGGCCGCGTACCTGACCACAATTGATGCCGGTCGACATGACGGCGCCAAAAGTACGCACGTCAAAAAAATTGCGGCACATCCACTTGCGCGCATCATCTACGGCATCGCCGCCCTTGCGTTTTTTATCGTCACCCGTGAGCAGGTCTTCACGGTCGATGCCGACATAAGCCCGCTTGTGCTGGTTGTTGAGGATGGCCTTTTCTTTTACATAAATCTCGTACGGCGGCTGCTCACCCTTTGCCATCCCGACAAAATTGCGCACCTTACGCTTCAGACAGACATCTGTCACCAACCCGTGACCGGTCTCGGCATCCAGCCGCGGTAAATTGCCGGCATCCGGATCGCCGTTAGGATTGCCATCCTTTACGTCAAACAGCAGAACAAAGTCGTAGCGATTGGTCAGGCTCATTGCGATTCCTCTTGGTTGTTGACGGATTCTGTTTTGGTGAAGAAAGCTTGTCGTTGATGGTAGTAACCCAAGGCAAATCGGCCTTGTTCGGGTAAGGCAAGAATTCGGGGAAAATCATCCAGTCCACTCATGATCTCGCCGATCAGTCTTTCCATCTGCACCGCGCGGCCCTTAGGCAGTTTTCCCAGATGATGATTCTTCAATCGCAGCAGTGTTGTGAATACCACAACCGGTGTGCTGGAGGCGGCACTGTAATAGCGATCACGAATGGTTGCGTTAAGACCGGGGCTGGCCTCTTCCTGAATCTTTTCCAGGGTAGCAAATAAGCGCCCCAAAAGATAAGCCGGATTGGCATTGGTCTGGTCGAGCATAGTCTGAAACTCCTTCTCGGGGCGGGATGCAGTAAGGTTGGCACGACGAATTGTTCGATTCAATGAGGCTTTAATGGCGGCAGCGCGAGCATACGTAGGTTTCTGTTCAGCCCGGCTGCGTTGCACTGCAAGATTCAATAATGGTGCGGGATAGGGCAATTCTTCCAGAATGGCACGCATAACCTCGCCGCCCAAGTTGGGCGGGATGTTATCGGCTTTGCCTTGCACCGCGAGTGAAGTAAGCAGTCGGAACAGGGACAGATGTTCCGGGTCGTGTGGCGCCCGCGCTATCTTGATATCGTCGAAATGACGGGCAATGCGTTGCGCCAGTTCATGCGCCGGCGCTGTTTCCCAGAACCGAATGGCAATACGGGCGGCGTTAGGCGCCAGCCCCAGAACATGGAAACGGGTATCTGCTGCACCTTGAGAAAATTTACCGGACTGGACTGCCTGATACAGCATCTTCAAAGCATCCGTGCCCCGGTCAGGTTCGTCTTTAGGAGGCTCTCCGAACAGATCAGGCAGCGCGGTTTCCAGGTCGTGTGCTTCTTCGGCCCAGAAGACGGTGGAGGCATCGCCAACTTGCATGCGTTGGCGGGAATCGCGTGCCAGCAGAGAGTTGAGTGCGGTAGTGTAGGCGAAGACAGCGGATTTGCCGAGCGGGGCATTCGCGCCTTGCGCCTTGCCGTAAGAGTTGAACGCATCCAGATTGAAAGAAACGATGTTGGCCCCTGAAGTTTGCGCACCCCATACACCTTTGATGGCTGGATGCAGGCGTTCAATCGCGGCGTCGTTACCGCTGACGAGGCAGATGCCGTCAGCCGTCGCGTCATCCGTGGTCAGGGTTGTTGCTGCAATAATGGCGGGGCGCTGACAGACCAGTTCAACATCGCCGTGCAGACGAAATGTCATGACTGGATTGGCGAGTAGAATCTCTGGCCATACAGCCAAGGATTGAAATTGTGTGAGGTCGATGTTGTTGAAAAAAGCGAATATAGCCTGAATAGCAGCATCTTTAAGCGCATCCGGTGGCAACGTTTCAAGCCGCGCGCGAAATGCCGCATGCTGTTCGGCAACACGCTCCGGCTTGCCTTTGGTATCCACCCCGAGTACATATTCAGTCGTGTCCCAAAGCAGGTTGGCGACGACCCCTGAAGTTTTCTTCACCCCCTGCGGCACCAGAAACCGCTGGCCAATTTTTTTCTTGCCGTCTATCGTGCGGGTATCGGCCAGATTGACCAGTCGCCCCACACTATCAATCTCAATGACAAACGGAATTTCCTTTTCTTCCAGGCCAAAAGCGGGTAACCGATCTTGCGGATTGGGCGAGCGCTGACGGCGCTGGTAATAGTCGTTAAGTGCTTGCAGAATCATCCCCGCACCTCGTCACTGTTCCACGCTGGCACGCTAACCACACCATTTTCCAGCCGGGCACGGAAAAAGCGCGGCGTGGGTTCGCTTGGTTTGCTGAAATCCAGGTCATGCAGCATGAACCCAAGTTCGCGCGTTTCGGCTATAGGCATGGGTTCTGCTGAAATGTCCGGCACCAGCCTGAAAGATGCGGCAAACTCGCGGCAGCCCAGATAGGGCTGATTGACGCATTGCCCACGACTGGCGCGTCGCTCGAACATCTCGTAATACTTGTTGGCGTTCGCGCCCGCATCACGCTCGGATAAGAATTCCATATCCGCATGGACCCGATAAGCGACGTCGCGCAGAAACAGCCCGGCGCGCTGCTGGCGCTCGTCCTCGATGTCGAGACCAAGAATGGCTGCACCACCCTTCATAGCAGCTTCAACATTACGAGTGGAAACCACGCTGGCAACTTCATTGCGGCGCAGGTTGATCCAGCGAATGGGCTTCAACACTTCGATCTTGTGGATATGCCAGCGAATCGCGGGCTTCCACAGGATGGCCTCGAAGCAGGCACGGGCAGCGGAAGGGGTCATCACGTCGTAGCTGACGCGCTCGACTTTCATCTCGGGTCGCGTGAAACAGGCGAAGTCGCCGGTGAGTTCAAGGCAGTAGCGTTTCACAAAATCTCCTTATAACGTGCTGTCAGCATTTTCGAATCAGGTACATAACGACAAACACGGCTAACAGTAGATAAAAAGCGTAGAAACGATCTGTTTGCAGTTGTGTCGCCAATATTCTTAATTCGCGAAGTATTCCAACCCAGTCCATATCGTCCCCCAATGATTTGTTGCCAATTTCAGGGACTTTATCATGAGACTTCCAAGAACGGGTAGATGATAAGTAAAAACGAATAGTATGTGAGATAATTTTCCTGTCCAAATCACCGGACGTGGATTGAAACCAAGATCGGGTCGGATTAGTAACAGCGGGGGGCTTGCTCCCCGCACCCTTTTTCACACAACACACACGTAAGAACTCCTTGGGAGTCCATCTAGCGAAATTCCGAGCTTTTCGTCATAGAGCCAATCGCTGACTTGCACGAACAGACCTGGAATGGCTTCTTCCACATCACCTTGTGCGAGCAGCCTCATGACTTCCCGGCAATGAATAGTAACGATGTAGCGCTGGAGTTTGCGCATCAACCAGCGTTCCGGACCATCCTTTTTCAGTGTATTCAGCAGTTTTTCTACTGTTTCGTCGCTGCCATCCAGGCCGCGATAACGCACGATAACGGGTGCGCTGTCTTCGTCCTGAATCAGTTTGAATTTTTCAGCCGCACTACGGAAATTGACCGCAAACGTTTTCCCATCGACCTCAAGCAACTTACTTATTCCCTGTGCATCCAGATTGCAGGCGTGATAGAGCTTTTCAAAATACCCGGCGAACAGGGCGCGTTCCAGCGGTTTGCCGGTATGGTCATACAGCACACTACGGCAGGCATCTTCAGCCTTGCGCAACTGTCCGGGCGGCGCGGGTTGGGGCGGAATGAACACCACGACCTCGCCCTGCAACAGCCTGCCCTCCCGGTTGCAGCGACCGGCGGCCTGGGCGATAGAATCCAGTCCGGCAAGTGCCCGATAAACCACGGGAAAATCCACATCGACGCCAGCTTCGACCAATTGTGTGCTGATCACACGAGTAAGAATGCCGTCCTGGAGTCTCGCTTTGATTTGTCGAATAATTTGTGAGCGATGCTCGCCGCACATCAGCGCTGAGAGGTGCAAGGTGCCCTCTGGCATGCGTTGCCAAAGTTCGCGTGCATCTTTGCGGCGATTGACAATGGCGAGCACGGAGTCACGTTCGCTGATTTCTTTAGCCAGCGCATCCCAACCCAAAGAAATGCTCCAGTCGTCAGGCAGGCGCACCTTGACCCGCTCCAGCGCAAGACAAAGCGCGTCCGGGTTGTGCATGATTTCGCGCACATTGTCGAGGCCGCGCATGTTGTTCTTGGCATCGAAGTATTCGCGCGTGCATAGCGCGGGTTGGGTAGCCGTGGACAGCACAACGGTGACGCCATAATGCCTGGTCAGGAGATTCAGCACATCGAGAATCGGCTGCAGAAATTCTGGCGGCAACAGTTGCGCCTCGTCCAGCACGACAACAGAATCGACGATATTGTGCAGCTTGCGGCAGCGCGACGTTTTGGCGGCAAACAGCGATTCGAAAAATTGTACGTTAGTGGTGACGACAACCGGAGCATCCCAGTTTTCACAGGCCAGGCGGCTCTTGTGATTTTCCTTGTCCGGGTCTGCTTCGGCGTTGCTGTGATGTTCGACAACTGCATCACCGAAAATGCTACGGAAAATGTCAGCGGTTTGCTCAATGATGCTGGTATACGGGATGACGTAGATGATCCGTCGCTTGTTGTAGCGCTTGGCATGTTCCAGCGCGAAGGCCATGCTGGAAAGCGTTTTACCGCCGCCGGTAGGTACGGTTAGCGAGAACAAACCAGGAGCATCCTGGGCTTTCTCGCGACACTGTTGCAGGATGTCGGCGCGTAGTAAGTTAACCGGCGTGGGATCTGCTGCGCTTGTTTTTCTGGTCATGAACTGATCAAATTGTTCAAGCAGGTTTTGCACATTCGCCCAATCGCCGCGCTGCATTGACTTGTCGAAGTCCATGTAGGACTCAGTATCAAGGAAGTCGGCATCCACCAGACAAGAAAACAGCATCCGCACCCACAAGGCGAAACCATCCTTGCCGCCAGGCATAGCGCGCAAATCCGGCACGAACGCACCATGACCGAGAATATCGGCGGGCGGCTGCTGCGTCAGTGCCTCGTCGAATTCGTCGCGACTGTCCTTGCTATCAAGGCGCACATCCAGTCCACCGAACCAGTCATACAATCCAGCATGATGCCCGGCGATGAGATAGGCAAACACCCGTCCCGCCATACCAAACCGATCGCAAGCCAACAACGCGCCCGCAGTAGAGTGCGGCGCCTTGCCGGCCTCGCCCTTTATATGCGCATCCGCCTCGAAGCCGCTGGCCTGGCGGATGTAATGCTGGAAACGTGGCCGGTATTTGCCCAGGTCATGCCACAGGCCCGCGAGATGCGCCCAGTCCGCGCCGTTGAATCGACTGGCGTGCTGCGATGCCAAACCCGCCACAGCCCGCAGATGATCGGCCAGGTCGTGCGGATCGCGCCAAACGCCATCCTTATCCTTTGCAGCGTGGGTAATCGGTTGGCAGTCACTCATAAGTAAATTTTTGGCGTGCATCTTGTGATTTTCAAAAATCCAAACTCAGGACGAGGGGCTTGTGTCTTGGCTCGCAAAAACATTTCTTTTTGTTTATTTTTTTACAGCATACGGACGAACTAGCCCTTTGTCCAATCTACGCAAACTCATGAATCCATTGAGACGCACTCTTTGGCTGGCGGCTGACGCCGGATTGCGTCGCTCATGCGTGCCATCGGTTTTCCAGAACGCGGCTCATTGCGCCGTTTTTCCCATGGCGCGTTTGCCCCGATCAAGCCGGGCCTCATTTTGCTGGCAGCGCGGCCCGGAGAATTCAGCCTGCATGGCGTCCAGGAATACCCGGGTCCGTGTTGGCATCAAACGGCGCCCGGGAAACACCGCCCAGGCAGAAACTGCAGGCAAACTCCAGTCCGCCAGCAACTGCGCCAATTCGCCGCGACGCACATACGACTCGGCGAAGTGGTCGGCCAGCATGGTGATGCCGGCGCCTGCGCGGGCCAAGCGGATCAGCAGCTCGGGCGAATTTGCGCTGGCCCGTGCCGGCGGCGCGCCCTCCCAGCGCATGTCGGCGCGGCTGAGCAGCCAGGGCGCCGGTTCGCCATTGCGCGCCAGCAGACGCAACACATCATGCTCCATCAGCGCCTCAGGCTCGGAAGGGACGCCGCGCCGCGCCAGGTAGCCGGGTGACGCATACAATCCGGCCGAAAACACCGCCAGGCGCCGCGCCGCCAGCGCGGCGTCGTCGGGCAGGTCGCCCATGCGAACCGCCACGTCGAAATTTTCGCCAATCAGGTCGACGCGCCGCGGCGACAGATCCAGTTCCAGCACTATGGCCGGGTATTTGGCAACAAACTCGGCCAGCATCGTCCCCAGCACTTCATTGGCAAAATCGCTTGGCATCGATACCCGCAAGCGGCCGCTCGGTTCGATTTGACGGTGCTGGACCAGCGCCAGCGTGGCTTCGACCTCGGACGTCACCTGCTGGGCGTGCAACAGCACACTATGGCCAAAGTCGGTCACGGTGAGCTTGCGTGTGGTGCGCAATAACAAGCGCTCGCCCAATTGCGACTCCAGCGCTGCCAAGCGGCGCGACAAGGTCGATTTCGGCATTCCGAGCCGCTCTGCTGCGCGACTGAAACTGCCCACCTCCACCACGCGGGCAAACAGCAAAAGATCATTCGGTTCCAGCTGCATTTTCGCTCCTCCGTTCCATTAATGGAACAATGATATCCATTTTATTGACTTCCGCATTGATTTCGGAATGGTTAAAGTACCTTATCGCAATCAACACACAAAGGATGCCGCCATGAAGATTCTGCAAATCAACTCCAGCGCCCGCGCTGAAAACTCCCATTCCACTCGCCTGGCAAATACGCTGGTAGAACGCCTGCGCGCAGGCCAGCCGCAAGCCACGCTCGCGGTGCGCGACCTAGGCCGCACACCGCACCCGATGCTCGATGAAACCGCGCTGCAGGCATTGTTCACCGCCGCAGGTGAGCGCAGCGCCGAGCAAGCCGCGCGCGTTGCGCTGGACGATGCGCTGATCGCCGAAATCCAGGCCGCTGACGTAGTCGTGCTCGGCGTGCCGATGTACAACTTCGGCGTGCCGGCGCAACTGAAAAACTGGATCGATGCCATCTCGCGCGCCCAGGTCACTTTTCGCTACACTGCAAACGGGCCCGAAGGCCTGCTGACCGGCAAGAAGGTGTATGTTGCGCTGACCCGCGGCGGCCTGTACCGGAATACGCCGAACGACACCCAAACGCCGTATCTGAAAACTTTTTTCGGATTCCTGGGCATGACCGATGTCCAGTTCGTATTCGCTGAAGGCTTGGCAATGGGGCCGGAAGCCGAACAGAATGCGCTGGCCTCGGCCCTGGCCCAGATCGAGCAGGCAGTCCCGGCCTGACACAGCCGAACGCTGAAAACCACAAGGAGTTCATCATGACACGCACCATAACGCCCCCGGCCTGCCAGCCCGAAGTTGTCTCGCGCTCGCGTAGCGTTGAGCAACTGGTGGCCGGCAAAGCCACTTCCGACGGCGCCGGGGTCAAACTGACGCGGGTTCTGACGCAGCCGCTGCAGCACCGGCTCGATCCCTTCCTGATGCTGGACGCCTTCGGCTCCGACGAGGCGAAAGACTATATCGGCGGCTTTCCCGATCACCCGCACCGCGGCTTCGAAACCGTGACCTACATGCTGGCCGGCCGCATGCGCCACCGCGACAGCGCCGGCCACGAAGGCTTACTGCAAAACGGCGGGGTGCAATGGATGACGGCCGGGCGCGGCGTAATCCATTCCGAACTGCCGGAGCAGGAAGAGGGGCGCATGGAAGGCTTTCAGCTATGGCTGAACCTGAGCGCGAAGGACAAAATGCAGGCGCCGTGGTACCGCGACATCCAGAGCGCGGATATTCCGGAGTGCACGACAGCCGAAGGCGTGACGCTGCGCGTGATCGCCGGCGCCAGCCATGGCATCGCCGGTGCCATCCAGCGCGAGATTACCCAGCCGCTGTATCTCGATCTGCACCTGCCGGCCGGCGCCAGTTTCGCGCAAACCCTGCCGCCAGAATGCAATGCCTTCGTCTACGTGTATCGCGGCGAACTGCAGATCGCTGACAGCCTGGTGCCGCAACAGCGCATGGCGATCCTGAAAAACGACGCCGGCAGCGACGGCGTAGTGCTGCACGCCGCAGCGCCGGCGCATGCCTTGCTGATCGCCGGCCAGCCGCTGCATGAGCCGATCGCGCAATACGGCCCCTTCGTGATGAATACCCAGGCCGAGATTTTCCAGGCCATCAACGACTTTAACGAAGGACGGCTGGCATAAGCTTGACTGCCGCATTCGGCACGATCCAGGAGGAATTCGGTGCTACGGAGCCTCTCCGATAGTGCCGAATTCCACCGCGCTCTTGGCGTAAAAAAGATGCAGGCCGGGCTCCGCATGCAAACGCGCGAACAGTTTTGCCGATTCTTCTTCGGAAACCACCATGGTGACTTCAAGCGGCTGGTCGGCCAGTTCGAAAAAATGGGCCGAATGCAGCCGGTGATGCCGGCCGATGCCTTGCTGCGCGGTGCTCAGGGTTGCTCCGCGAATTTGCATCGATTGCGCCAGCGCCATCAGCCATTCAGCCAGAGGTTGGTTGCCATGGCGTCGATCTTGCTGGGTAAAAAATGTCAGTTGATAGCCGTTCATCACATCCTCCTTAAACCGGGCCAAATCAGGTACGCAACACTTGTTGCGCAATGACGATGCCGGCAATGGTCAACAGCACCGAACCCATCACATGGACGACGATTTCGATCGCAGCGCTGGCAATTCTGCCCTGCTGCAGCTGGGTACTGACTTCCAGCGAAAAGGTCGAAAATGTGGTCAGTCCACCGAGAAAACCGGTGATGATGGCGAGGCGCCACTCGGGCGGAATGGCCGCGCGACTGGCCAGAACTTCGCTGGCAATCCCGATCAGCAAGCCGCCAACCAGGTTCGCCGCCAGTGTGCCCAGCGGCAGGGCCGGCCAGATCGCATTCCATGCCAGCCCCAGCCACCAGCGCAGCAAGGCGCCAAGCGATGCGCCCAGAGCGATGATCACGACAGAAGCAATCATAACGTTTCATCCGCTTTCCAAATGGTGCGCGCACATTTTGCCGGCATGGTCGGCAGCCTCCCGGACCGTCGGCCAAAAAATTCGGGAAACCCGAACTTCCCGGAAGTCAACGCCCCAAAGCCCGACACATTTCCCGATTCACTCCGAAGCCGCGTCATCATCTTGCCGCCGTGCCTTGCGAAGCTCCGTAACCTCCGGCAGCCTTCTATTTTCAGGCAGCAATGCGTGTTTTGCATGCTCCACCCGCTGCGCCCGGTAAATGCCGGCATGGCCCGAGAACAGATAACTCAGCACGCAGGCGATGCCGGCGTAGATGCCGATCTGCGGGCCAAACAGCTCGATGGCCATGATGGTCGAGGCAATCGGCGTATTGGCGGCACCGGCAAACACCGCGACGAAACCCAGGGCGGCCAGTACCGGAAACGGCAACGGCAATACATAACCGAGTGCATTGCCGAGCGTCGCGCCGATATAAAACAAGGGCGTGACTTCGCCACCCTTGAAGCCGGACCCCAGCGTGAGCACCGTAAAACCCAGCTTGCCTAGAAAATCGTAAAACGGCAGCGGCTGCGCAAAGGATTGCACTATCGTTGGAATCCCGAGCCCCAGGTATTTGTCACCCCCGACCAGCACGGCCGCAGTCGCCACCAGCACGCCGCCGATCATCGGGCGCAGCGGCGCATGCCTGACATGGCGCTTGAACCAGTGCCCCAGGCCGTGGGTCAGGTTGGCAAACAGCATGCCGACGATGCCGAATGCAATCCCGGCCAGCACTGCGGCACCGAGCGTGAGCAGGCTGGCGTGCGGCACCAGCGGCACGCTATAACGTTCGTGAACGATACCGAACATGGCAGGTATTTGTTCGCTGACGATGGCCGCCACAAAGCAGGGAAATATCGCGTCATAGCGCATGCGTCCGATCGCCAGCACTTCCAGTCCGAACACCGCACCGGCCAGCGGGGTACCGAATATCGAGGCAAAGCCCGCGCTAATGCCCGCCATCAGCAAGATGCGCCGGTCTTCCGTGCGCAATCGGCGCCACTGGGCGACATGATCCGCCAGCGCGCCGCTCATTTGCACCGCAGTGCCCTCGCGTCCGGCCGAGCCGCCGAACAGGTGGGTGACTACCGTACTCAGCAGGATCATCGGTCCCATGCGCTTGGGAATAATGCGCTTGGCGTCGTGAATTTCATCGATCAGCAGATTATTGCCGGCCTCCACCGATTGCCCATGGCGGTAATAAATCCAGCCCATCCCCAGGCCAGCAACAGGCAGCAGATACAGCAGCCACGGATGCCGCAGTCGCGTCGCCGTGGCCCAATCCAGCGAAACAAACAGCAGCGTCGACGCCAGGCCGGATAGAACGCCTACCAGTATCGCCAGCAAAAACCAGCGGCCGATCACGGGTAGTAGCGCGACTTGTTCGGGGAAAAAATATTTTTTCATGAAAATCAGAAGTGTGGAAATCACAATCGCACGCGTCATCCGCATTTGTCGTCAACAAGCAGCGGCGATCGACCAGGCCATCTGCAGAGCGCGTAGATTACTGCGACTCTCCGCGAGCGACAAGAAAGATCGACATCGGGCAGGCAAATGACGCTTGCCGCATGCCGCAGAACCCGTGCGGCACCAAGGGCATCGCGCAATCGCGCACTCTTTTTGCCCTACAATCGCGGCCTATGAGCCATCTCGACATCCTTCTGCCCTTCGGCCTGCCGCAGCCCGAACTGGCGCCTGACCTGATCAGGCAACTGAAAACCCCGGCGCTGTCCGCCCTGCTCGGACGCGCCAAAAAAGAGCCGCAGGCGCCCTCATGGCACAGCTTCGACGGCTTTGCCAGCGCCTTGCCGCACGAAGCCTGGCTGGCGCAGCAATTCGGGCTGGCTGATCGTTTGGCGCAGGGCGGCAGCCCGCCGGTGGCGCTGGCGGCGATGGAAATGTTCGACCTGAAGCCGGATGCCGGCGTCTGGTTCCTGTTGCAGCCGATCCATATCCATGTCGCGCGCGATCATTTGGTGCTGATGGATCAGCGGCAGTTGCCGATTTCGGAGCAAGAATCACGCACCCTGTTCGCGCTGGCCGAACCGCTGTGCGCGGAGGCCGGCATGGCGTTGCGCTATGGCGATGCGCATACCTGGTTCTTGCGCACCGATGCCTGGGCCGATTTGCGCAGCTCGACGCCGGACGCGGCCTGCGGCCATAACATCGATATCTGGATGCCCAAGGGCCCCTTCGAGCGCGACTGGCGCAAGCTGCAAAACGAAGTCCAGATGCACTGGCACGATCATGCTATCAATCAGGAGCGTGAAATGCACGGCCAGAAACCGGTCAATTCGCTCTGGCTGTGGGGCGGCACGCCAACCACAATGCCGGCGGCGCAAACCCGCTATACAACGGCGTTCAACCTGCCGCGCTGGATGGGCGCGCTCGGCCAGAGCCGCGGCCTGACTGCGGCACAGCTGATTGCAGCGGCGCCGGAACAGGGTTTGCTGGTGCTCGACGCGCTGCTGGAAGCGGCGCTGGCCGGTGATTGGGGGCGCTGGCTGGAGCAAATGCAGGAACTGGAATCGAACTGGTTCGCGCCGCTGCTGGCCGCCTTGAAGGCAGGAGAAATCGGCAGCATTGCGTTGATCCTGAGCCACAACAAGGAATTGCGCAGTTGCCGCACCAGCCGGATGGCGCTGCGTCAATTCTGGCGGCAGCCGTCGCTGAACAGGCTTCTGTAGGTCGGGTTAGCGGCTTCACCGCGTAACCCGACGTTTGCGGCTCGGAATGTCGGGTTACGCTATCGCTAACCCGACCTACTTATTCCGACTCGTCTAGCTTGGGAAGCGCATATCTATCTAACATCAGTTAAAAAAGACCACACCATGACCCGAATCACCACCCGCCCCTATTCGTTCCGCGCCGCCGAGATGCTGCGCCAGAGCGGCGTCCATCCGGTGCTGGCACGCGTGTATGCGGCGCGCGGCCTGACCGAGATGGCTGAATTGTCCAGCGAGCTGAAGGCTTTGATTGCGCCCGGCGGCTTGCTGCACATAGATGCAGCGGCGACATTTCTGGCCGATGCGATCGCCGCCGGCAACAAAATGGTGATCGTCGCCGATTACGACTGCGACGGAGCCACCGCCTGCGCGGTCGGCTTGCGCGGCTTGCGTGCGCTGGGCGCGCAGGTCGATTTCATCGTGCCGAACCGCTTCGAATACGGCTACGGGCTGACGCCCGAGATCGTCGATTTGACCATTCGCGAAAAAGCGCCCGACATCATCGTCACCGTCGACAACGGCATCGCCAGCATCGAAGGCGTGGCCGAGGCCAACCGGCGCGACGTCGAGGTGGTGGTCACCGACCACCACTTGCCGGGCGACGCGCTGCCGGATGCGCGCGTGATCGTCAACCCGAACCAGCCGGAATGCGGCTTCCCGAGCAAGAACCTGGCCGGCGTGGGCGTGATGTTTTACGTGCTGCTGGCGCTGCGCGCCGAACTGCGCCGACGCGGCGTGTTCGATGCCCAGAGCCAGCCCAAGCTGGACCCGCTGCTGGATCTGGTGGCGCTCGGCACCGTGGCCGACGTGGTCAAGCTGGACGCCAACAACCGGATTTTGGTGGCGCAGGGTCTCAAGCGGATGCGCGCCGGCCGCATGCACGCCGGCGTGGCGGCGCTGTTTCGCGCGGCCGGGCGCGAAGCCCGGCGCGCCACCCCGTTCGACCTCGGTTTTGCGCTCGGGCCGCGGCTGAACGCAGCCGGCCGGCTGGCCGACATGGCGCTCGGGATCGAATGCCTGACCACCGACGACGAAGGCCGGGCCTGGGCGATTGCGCAACAGCTCAATGAAATCAACATCGAACGGCGCGCGATTGAAGCGGACATGCAGGACGCCGCGCTGCTGCATCTGGACGACTTCGCGCCGCAGGACAGCACCACCATCACCGTCTTCGACCCGGAATGGCACCAGGGCGTGATCGGCATCGTCGCCTCGCGCCTGAAGGACAAATTCTACCGCCCGACCATCACCTTCGCTCCCGGCGGCGCGGGCTTGATCAAGGGTTCGGGGCGCTCGATCCCGGGCTTTCATTTGCGCGATGCACTCGATCTGGTGTCCAAGCAGGCCCCGGCCCTGATCGAAAAATTCGGCGGCCACGCGATGGCGGCCGGCCTGACGATCCGCGCCGATGCGTTGCCGGGATTTGCGAAGGCGTTCGAGGCTGTCGGCCAATCCTGGCTCGGCGCGCATCAACTGGAACGCGTGATCGAAACCGACGGCCCACTGGAAGACGCGTATTTCACCACCCAGTTCATCAAAATCATGGACAGCCAGGTATGGGGCCAGGGGTTCGCGCCGCCGCTGTTCTGCGACGAATTCCGCCTGGTCAGCCAGCGCGTGCTGAAGGAGCGTCACCTGAAGCTGCAGCTGGAGAAAAACGGCCAGCGCTACGACGCGATCTGGTTCGGCCACGCCGACGCGCTGCCGGAACGGATTCGCGTCGCTTTCCGGCTCGACGCCAATGAATACAACGGCGTAACAAGGGTACAACTGATGGTCGAGCATGCGGAAGCAGGCTAAAGCCTGAAATATGCAAACACATCTTTATCGCGCCGATTTGATTTTTCTCAGACGGCCTGCCCGCTGTTGCATTACTCTGAAAATAGAGTGGCTTGGACCGGGTGCAAGTATTGCGCCTGCGGTGTACCTCGTCCTTGCTGCACGGCATCCCAGGATTTTCTCTCTTTCTCCACGAGGCCCACGATGAAACGAAGCAAAGTATCTGCAATTGCACTCGCATTGACGGCCGGCCTGAGCTTGCTGGCGGGGTGCGACAAGGCTGAGGCGCCCATGCCGAAGCTGGATACCGTCAAGCCATCGACACCGGAAGCGCAGCAGGATGCCGCTAGCGGTGCAGCAACGACCAGCCAGAGCGACGAGCGCGAATCGACGCTGCAAATGGCGCGCCAGGAAATCGACCAGATCAAAGTCAAAGTCGATGGCCTGCGCGCCAAGGCGAAAGATGCCAGCGCAGCCATGAAAGAAAAGCTGACAAGCGAGATTCAGAGCTTCGACCAGGACATAAAAAATCTGGAAACCAAATTCAGCGCGCTCAAGAACGCCAGCGCGACCGCCTGGCAAGACATGAAAGCATCCTTCACCGCATCAATCGACAAACTCAAGAGTGCGGTCGAAAAATCCGGCCAGCAAGCGAGCCCGACCGGCAGCTCCTATTGAGCAAAAAGCATACTGGAAGTTGTATTTTTTATGCTGTAGTGATTTAATGCAAAAACCACGTGCAAAGAACATATACCCCCACATTCTGAATTTTTATTGTGATTATTGAGGCTGTTATGGGGAGTCTCTCAAAATTCAAATTCCGTCATTCCCGCGAGAGCGGGAATCTGGCACTGCACGCACAAGCCTCTGGATCCCGCCGTCGCGGGGACAATGGCTTTTCGGGTATTCTTCTCGCAGGTTAAACAGTTACTTTCCATCCTTGTCCGTAAACCATTGAAACTACGCAACCCATCCCGCAACCGACAGTTGAAATCCGGGCCAAGTACCGGGTTCGATTGCCGCCAATCTTTGCCAGCATGAATGAAACGGTAGTAATCGGCCTGTCGGTTGCGCTGGGTTGCGGCTTATTGATCGGCATCGATCGCGAGCGCAGGAAAGGCAGTGGGCCGCACCGCGCCTACGCCGGCGTGCGCAGCTTTACGCTGGCCTCCTTCGCCGGCGCACTGGCGCACATGCTGCATCCGGCGTTGGTCGCCGCCGGCGCATTACTGGTTCTGACACTCAGCGTCCTTCACTACTGGCGCGACCGCTCGGACGACCCCGGCATCACTACCGAACTGGCTTTGTTCGCGACCTATCTGCTGGGCGTCAATGCGATGGAAAATCCCGCGGTATCGGCTGCCGCGTCGGTGATCGTGGCCGGTTTGCTGGCATTTCGCAGCCCGCTGCATCATTTTTCCCGGGTATCGCTGACCGAATCGGAATTGCGCGACGGCTTGCTGCTGGCCGGCGCCGCGCTGGTGGTGCTACCGCTGATGCCGAATCTGCCGACGCCGTGGCTGGCAGGCGCAAACCCGCGCCGCCTGTGGAGTCTGGTGATTCTGATCATGACGCTGCAGGCGGGCGGTTATGTCGCTTTACGTGTCGGCGGCGCCCGGCTGGGCTTGGCACTGTCCGGGCTGGCCTCGGGCTTCGTCTCCAGCATCGCGACCATTGCCAGCATGGGAACCCGCTGCCGACAACAGAGCGAACTTCTCAATGCCTGTGTAACGGGCGCGCTGCTGTCGAATGTCGCCACCTTCCTGCTGCTGCTGATGGTCAGCGCAACACTCTATCCCGCAGCGCTGACAGCGCTGGGGCCGAGCCTGCTGTCGGGCCTGGTGGCGGCGCTCGCGGTATCGGCAATCAGCCTGTTTGGGCATCATCCCAGTGCCGATTTTGCCAAACCCAAAGGCCGCGCGTTCAGCCTGACACAAGCCTTGCTGTTTGCGCTGATCCTGACCGGCGTGACCGCAGCAGTTGCATTCGCCCACACCCATCTGGGACAAGCTGCAGTTACGGTCGGCGCCGCAGCGGCGGGCTTTGTCGATGTCCATGCCGCCGCCGGCTCCGTACTGTCACTGGGCGCCAGCAAGCTGCTCGCAATGCCGGAAATTCTGCTGGCGATCCTGATCGCCTTTTCCACCAATGCCTGCAGCAAGATGGCGGCAGCCTATCTGGCCGGCGGCACGCGGTTCGCCGCGCGCACCGGAGTGGGCCTGGTCGTGATCGTGCTGGCTACCTGGCTGCCGTATTTTTTAATATAGCTAGGGCGCAGCGGGCAATGCCGGATGCGGTGCAAAAGCCTTGACCTCATCCTCGTTCAGGGTTTCCTTGTCCAGCAGCTTCTTGGCGCCGGCTTCCAGTCCGGTACGGTTCTCCCGCAGGATTGCGCTGGCCCGCAGGAAAGCGGCATCGACAATTTCACGCACCGCGCAATCGATCTCGCGCGCGGTGGTTTCCGAGTAGTTCCTGATTTCGGACTGGTACTCGGCCGCCGGAGCCGGCAGGAACACATTCCGGTTGCCTTCATAAGACAACTGGCCCAGCGCCCGGCTCATGCCGTAGCGCGTGACCATGCTGCGGGCGATTTCGGTCACCTTCACCAGATCGTCGGCAGCACCGGTGGTGGCGCGCTCGAAAATCAGCTGCTCGGCGGCGCGCCCGCCCAACAATACCGCCATCTTGTTCTCCAGTTCCTGCTGCGTCATCAGGAAACGGTCTTCGATCGGGCGTTGTATCGTATACCCCAGTGATCCGATGCCGCGCGGGATGATCGACACCTTGTGCACCGAATCGCTGCCGGGCAGCGCCAGCGCCACCAGCGCATGACCCATTTCGTGATAGGCGACCACTTCGCGCTCGAGCGGGTTGATCAGGCGATTCTTCTTTTCCAGCCCGGCCACGATGCGTTCGATCGCCGCCGTAAAATCCTCCAGCGCGACCGCCGCGCGCGCGTGGCGGGTGGCCAGCAGTGCCGCTTCATTGACCAGGTTGGCCAGGTCGGCGCCGGAAAAGCCGGGCGTCAGCGCGGCGATCTGTTCGCGATCGACGCCGCCGGCCAGCTTGACCTTGCGCAAATGCACGTCGAGGATTTGGATCCGCCCCTTCTTGTCGGGCCGATCGACCAGGATCTGGCGATCGAAGCGCCCGGCCCGCAACAGGGCCGGATCGAGGATTTCCGGCCGATTGGTGGCCGCCAGCAGCACCAGCCCCGATGCGGTGTCGAAGCCGTCCAGTTCGGCCAGCAACTGGTTCAGCGTCTGCTCCTTTTCATCGTGCCCGCCCAGTCCGTAGGCGCCGCGCGCACGGCCCAGTGCATCGATCTCGTCGATGAAGATGATGGCGGGCGACTTCTGGCGGGCCTGCTCGAACATGTCGCGCACCCGCGCTGCGCCGACGCCGACGAACATTTCAACGAATTCGGAGCCGTTGATCGAAAAAAACGGCACGCTGGCCTCGCCGGCCACCGCCCGCGCCAGCAGAGTCTTGCCGGTACCGGGCGGGCCGACCAGCAGGATGCCGCGCGGCACCCGCGCCCCGAGGCGGCCGTAGGAAGCCGGGTCGCGCAGGAAGCCGATGACTTCCTGCAACTCTTCCTTGGCTTCATCGACCCCCGCCACATCGTCGAAGGTGACCCGGGTGTTCTGCTCGACATAGACTTTCGCGTGGCTTTTGCCAATCGACATGAAGCCGCTGCCCAAACCGCCCTTTTCCATCATGCGCCGGATGACGAACATCCATATCCCGAAAAACAGCACGGCCGGAATAATCCAGCCCAGGATGTCGCGGAGCAAGGTGCTGCGGATGACGCCGGAAAATTTGACGTTGTGCAGCGCCAACTCCTCGGCCAGTTGCTTGTCCACCCGGGTAGTGACGAACGCAGTGCGGCCGTTGGTGCGCGGATGGCTCAGTACGCCCTGAATCTCGTTATCGAAGATTGCCACTTCCTTCACATTATCCGACTTCAATTCCTGCAAAAATTCGCTGTATGGCAAGGGTTCGCCCAACTGCCACTGCATGAAAACAAGGCGCAAAAAAAGCACGCCCAGAACCGCAGAGAGCAGGTACCACAGATTCCATTGGCGATCACGGCCGGTCTTATCCAATTTCGGCTTCTCCTGCAGTCATGGATGCGTCCACTCAGTCCGGCAGGCGTTTCGGCAGCAACTGAACGTGGTTTTTTGCGATCTGGTAGCAATCGAACTGTTCCGGCACCGCGCACGGCCAACTCAGTTCGCGCTCAATCCTGATGCGCATGGCATCGGCTGCCGCCGGCTCGCCGTGAGTCACGAAAGTCATCACTGGCGGCTGTCGCATGTGCTGCAGCCAAGCGATGATTTCAGTGCAATCGGCATGCGCCGACAGCGTATCCATCTGGATTACCCGGGCGCGAATCGGCACATCCTGGGCATGGATGCGCACCGTCTGCGCCCCACTGGCGATTTTCTCGCCGCGCGTGCCACCGGCCTGGAAGCCGCAAAATACTATCGTATTGCGCTCGTCGGGCAACATGTTCTTGAGATGATGCACCACCCGCCCACCGGTTGCCATGCCGCTGGCGGAAATCACGATCTTGGGCCACTTGTCGGAATTGATACGCTGCGAATCCTCGGCGGTGCGGGCGTAACGCGTCATCGCTATCATGTCTTCGCAGTCCAGCGCACTGAGGTGCAGCGCCTCGAAAAACCGGTGATAAATTCCGGTCACGTTTTCCGACATCGGGCTATCGAGATAAATCGGCAGATTCGGTATCCGGTTATTCCGGCGCAGGCGCAACAGAAGATACAGCAGCGTCTGTGAGCGGCCGACCGCAAACGCCGGTATCAATATCGACCCGCCGCGATGCACGGTGGACAGGATAATCTCCATCAGCTGCTTCTCGGCGTCGACGTTATCGTGGATACGATTGCCGTAAGTCGATTCGACCACCAGATAATCGGTCCGCGCCGGCATTTCGGGCGGCTTCATCAGCACGTCATGCGGCCGGCCGAGATCACCCGAAAACAGGATATCGACCCCATCGACCGTACAGGCGATGCACATCGAGCCGAGGATATGGCCGTTCGGAATCCACTTCGCCGAGAAAGCAGGTGCAATCTGGAATGTCTGATGTTCGCGCACGACATGGAACCGTTTTAACACTGCATCGACTTCACGGATGCCATACAAGGGCAGCGCCGGCTTATGCTTTGATATCTGATGCCGGTTGGCATAGGCGGCCTCTTCCTCGAACAGATGGGCTGCATCCCTGAGCAATACCGCGCACAGGGCTTGCGTGGCTTCGGTGCAGAAGATTTTCCCTTTGAAACCATGCTGCATCAACACCGGCAAATATCCTGAATGATCAATGTGTGCATGCGTGAGCAGAACCGCCTCCAGCGTGGAAGGATCGAAGGGCGGCGGCTGCCAGTTGTGCAGACGCAGATTCTTGTATCCCTGGAATAGGCCGCAATCGACCAGCACGCGCAGCTTGGCCGACTCCAGCAGATAACGCGACCCGGTCACCGTGCCTGCCGCGCCCAAGAAATGCATTCTGACCACAATCGTTCTCCCGACGGATGCGCAAAAACATACCGCACACTATTCGAATGTAAATTGACCACGCGATAAACGCTTGATTTGACGCAATAAGCGGCACTCCCTGTTTCCGAACACTCCGGTAAATCTAGCCGACTTTGCCACAGTCACCTATACTGACATTGTCAGTTTACAATTGCCTATGATGACAATTTGACCATTCGCAAAGCATGATCACAATCAGTCTGGCAATTTCAACGCTTCAGAGTAGACTTTTCAAGGGAGGCCATATGTATCAAAAGATCCTGATTCCAACCGACGGTTCCGAATTCTCCAACATTGCAGCACAGGCAGGCGTTGAATTTGCCCGGCAACTAAATGCTGAGGTATTCGGCATTTACGTCGCCCCCGAATATCAGTATCCGATCTATGTGGAAATCATCCCCCCCAGCTATCCTTCTGAAGAAGACTATAAGGAGTCGATGCGCAAGGCCGGGGAAATGTACTTGCAGACGATACAGAAAGCGGCAGAGGCCGCCGGCCTGAAGTTCACCGGCATCATCGAGTTTGCGGATACCCCCGCGAAAAATATCGCCCATGCGGCCAAGGCAAATCACTGCGATCTGATTTTCATGGGCTCGCACGGGCGCGGCGGCTGGGGCCAGTTGATCTTGGGCAGCGTCACCTCGAAAGTGCTGTCCCTGTGCAAGATCCCGGTACTGGTATACCGAGTCGAAAAGGCCAGCGCCAGCCAGCCCGCTTGATAATCAGGCAATCTGATCAAGTCCGCTGTTTGGAGTTGCTGTTTTATAAAAATAACCGTACACACCATGATAGCGAGGAGTGATGATCCTGCACCCCGAGTCCAAGCCGCTCTGCCTGGCCGCTGTGTTGGCTGCCATTCGGCAGCGCCAGTCCGGTAGCGTGGAACCTGGCCTGGTCAGCATAATCCAGTCTGAAACGGATGCGGTGGTGATCCTGGACGAAGCCCACCGGATCGCGATCCTGAATCAGCCTGCCGAGCGCATCTTCGGCTACAAGCAGGAGCAGTTGCTGGGCCAGCCTTGGCATGTGGTGTTTCCCGAGTATCTGGAGACGGCGACCGATACCTGCTTCGAAGATGCCGGGAGCGGGCATGCGGCCGTACACCCGGTTGCGCCGGAACCGGACGCCGCAATCGGCAACCAGGCCGGTGCTCCGCTGCAGGCATCGGTTTCCTGCTACAAGGCGCTGGGAACACGCTTCATGGTTCTAACCCTGCAAGAATCGGGAAAAGAATCGGGAAAACAACAAAAATCCGGCAACCATGACCGGCACAATACGATTGATCGCAGCAAGCTGGCAATGTCCTACCAACTGGCGCACGAAGATGAAAAAAAACACCTGTTCGCGAAACTCCACGACGACCTCGCGCAACGCCTGAGCGTACTCAAGCTCGATTTGGACTGGCTGGAACGCAACTCCGATGCAAGCCCGGAGCGCATACCGCAACGATTGCAGCGCATGCAATCGCTGCTCGACGACAGCATCGCCACCACCAAGCACATCGCCTCGGATTTGCACCCGCCGCTGCTGGACGATTTCGGCCTGAAGCCGGCCATCGAATGGGCCGCCGGCGCATTCCAGAAAAGAACCGCAATTCCATGCCAGTTCGACTGCTGCGACTTGCATTCCGACCTTCAAAAACACATCGCTTTCAGTATCTTCCGGGTGATTCAGGAATCCTTGCGCAATATCGAAAAACACGCGCAGGCGACCGAAGTCAGCATCACCTTGCGCTGCATCGCCCCCGACCTCACGCTTTCGATCCGTGACAATGGCATCGGCATCCCGGCCTGGCCGCATGAACGTCACGGCTCCAACGGTCTGAATGCAATGCAGGAACGCATTTACATGCTGGGCGGCGCCATCCGCATTCACAACATCACCCCGCACGGACTGGCGATCGACATCTCTGTTCCACTCAGGAATTCCCCTCTACCTTTCATGAACGGTTAAACAGAATGATACGTTTAGTCATTGCCGACGACCACACCATCATGCGCGAAGGACTCAAGCGCATCCTGAGCAGCGCAGAAAACATCGAAGTCGTCGGCGAAGCCCTCAATGGCTTTGAAGTGCTGGCAAAAGTCAGGGAAGGCGGTTTTGACCTACTGCTGCTGGACTTGTCGATGCCGGGGCGCAGCGGCGTCGAGCTGATCCGGCAAATCAAGAGCGAAGCGCCGAAGCTGCCAATCCTGGTGCTCACCATGCATGAAGAAGAGCAATACGCAGTACGCACGATACGGGCCGGTGCGCGCGGCTACCTGACCAAGGAAAGCGCCGGCACCCAACTGCTCAGCGCGATTGAAAAAGTGGCGTCCGGACGCCCCTACATCAGCGCCGAAGTCGCCGAACAACTGGCAATGGAAATCATGGAACCGCACGACATCCTGCCGCACGACCGGCTATCGAACCGTGAATTTGAGGTTTTCAACCTGCTGGTGCATGGCAAATCACTGACTGAAATTGCCGACTTCCTGCATTTGAGCGTGAAAACCATCAGCACCCACAAAACCCGCATGCTGCAGAAAATGAACATGCACTCGCTGGCGGAACTGGTGCAATATGCAGTCGGGAAAAACATGATCAACACCCCGCAACACTGACACCGGCCTCGCCAATAAAGATATACCTATTACTGTATTTTAAATATCACAGTAAATACATGTGGAAAAACAGATTATTTATATATACCCCATAAATAATGGCTATGTCGTAGTTGCCTGTTGAAAGTGTCTTTCTTTCCCCAGAGCAGCACGCAGACACATGCCGGGAAGAATGTTT
>NZ_AVCC01000042.1 GCF_000622895.1 Herminiimonas sp. CN | reverse complement strand
ATAAAAACAGAGCATTGCCGCACTATTTCAGAGCGAGTTTAAAAACTACCCTGTTTTTTATTCTGTGAAAATTCAAGCCGGCAGCGGTACGAACTGGCGCATGTCGACCAGCGCCTTTTCCGGCTCATGCCAGGGGTCCGGCTCGCCGTCGAGCGAGAACAGCAGGCGCTCGTACAGCGCCTTGCGATTGGCCTCGTCTTCCAGCACTCTCTTCTTCGCGTAATCAAGGCCGACGCGCTCCAGGTAATGGACGGTGCGTTCCAGATACCAGCCTTCCTCGCGGTACAGCTGCAGGAAGGCGCCGGTATATTCCAGCACTTCCTCGTGGGTCTTGACCTTGACGAAAAACTGCGCGACTTCGGTCTTGATGCCGCCGTTGCCGCCGACATAGATTTCCCAGCCGGAATCGACGCCGATCACGCCGACGTCCTTGATGCCGGATTCGGCGCAGTTGCGCGGGCAGCCAGAGACCGCGATCTTGACCTTGTGCGGCGCGTGCATGCGGCACAGTTCGCGCTCCAGCTGCTGCCCCATCAGCGTCGAATCCTGGGTGCCGAAGCGGCACCATTCGCTGCCGACGCAGGTCTTGACGGTGCGCAGCGCCTTCGCATAGGCGGCGCCGCACGGCATGCCGAGATCTTTCCAGACTCCCGGCAAGTCGGATTTTTTCACGCCGAGCAAATCGATGCGCTGGCCGCCGGTCACCTTGACGGTCGGGATCGCGTATTTGTCGACCACATCGGCGATCCGGCGCAATTCGGACGCATTGGTCACGCCGCCCCACATGCGCGGGATCACCGAATAGGTGCCGTCCTTCTGGATGTTGGCATGCGCGCGCTCGTTGATGAAGCGCGATTGCGGATCATCGCGGGCTTCGTGCGGCCAGGTCGACAGCAGGTAATAATTGATCGCAGGACGGCATTTTGCACAGCCGTTGGGGGTGCGCCATGCCAACAATTCCATGGTGCTGGCGATGGTCAGGAGTTTTTCGACCTTGATCGCATCGCGCACTTCGTGATGGGTGTGATCGGTGCACTCGCACATCGGCTTGGCCTTGCTGGAGACCGAATAGTCGGCGCCGACGGTGGCCATGATGATTTGCTCGACCAGGCCGGTGCAGGAGCCGCACGAGGCCGACGCCTTGGTGTGCTTGCGCACGTCTTCCAGCGTAAACAACCCTTGTTCCTTGATCGCCTTGACGATGGTGCCCTTGCACACGCCGTTGCAGCCGCACACTTCGGCGCTGTCCGGCATCGACGCTGCGGCACTGTAACCTTCATGCCCGGCGTCGCCGGTATTCGATTCGCCGAACATCAGGCTGTCGCGGATTTCGGCAATCGCCCGGCCGTCACGCAGCAGCTTGAAATACCAGCTGCCGTCGACGGTATCGCCGTACAGGCAGGCGCCGATCAGCCTGTCGTCCTTCAGCACCAGTTTCTTGTAGACGCCGCCGATCGGATCCGACAGAATGATTTCTTCGGTGCCTTCGCCGCCGCTGAAGTCGCCGGCCGAAAACAGGTCGATCCCGGTCACTTTCAGCTTGGTCGACGTGACCGAACCCTTGTAGAGGCCGATGCCGAAATTGGCCAGATGATTCGCGCACACCTTGGCCATGTCGAACAGCGGCGCGACCAGCCCGTACACATTGCCGCGATGGTTCACGCACTCGCCGACCGAATAGATGCGCGGGTCGTAGGTCTGCATCGTATCGTTGACGACGATGCCGCGGTTGCAATAGATGCCGGCCGATTCCGCCAGCGCGGTGTTGGGGCGGATGCCGACTGCCATCACGATCAGTTGCGCCGGAATTTCCAGCCCGTCGGTGAAACGGATCGCCTTCACGTGACCGCTTTTTCCACCATCCTCGTCGCCGATGATGGCTTCGGTGTTTTTGCCCAGCAGGAAATGCAGGCCGCGGTCTTCCAACGACTTCTGCAGCATCTTGCCGGCCACTTCATCGAGCTGACGCTCCATCAGCCATTGCGGCAGATGCACGACGGTGACATCCATGCCGCGCAGTTTCAGGCCGTTCGCCGCTTCCAGCCCGAGCAGGCCACCGCCGATCACGATTGCATGTGTATGTTTGGTGGCCGCTTCTATCATCGCGTTGGTGTCGGCGATGTCGCGATAGGCGATCACGCCTTGCAAGTCCTTGCCCGGCACCGGCAGCATAAACGGGTTGGAGCCGGTCGCCAGCAACAGGCGGTCATACTCGGCGGTGGTGCCGTCTGCCGCGACCACCTGGCGCTTGACGCGGTCGATCTTGACGATCTTCTTGCCCAGATGCAGCGTGATGTCGTTTTCCCCATACCAGTCGACATCGTTGAGCATGATGTCCTGCACCGTTTGCTCACCGGCCAGCACCGGCGACAGCAGGATGCGGTTGTAATTGGCATAGGGTTCGGCACCGAATACCGTGATGTCGTAAATGTCGGGCGCGATCTTGCGCAGCTCTTCCAGTGCGCGCACGCCCGCCATGCCATTGCCGACCATTACCAGCTTCAACTTCTTCATCGCGATCCCCAAATAAATGTCTCCTGACTTTGCTTGAGCAAAATTGATGCCAGTGCATTGCGCCGGGCATGGCGGGCGCCAAACACGGATGCGCACCCTTAAAGTGCGCCAGTCACCCTGAAATAGTGCGCCGCACAAAACCGCTATCCTGCCAACGGTGCGCGCTGCCAGTGAAGCGCCGATGGCATGGCGCTTGCATTGATGACGTGCATTCACATCGGGGGTCATCATGCAAAAAACATCGTTCTGGAAAGCCGGCCATACGCCAACACTGCTGTCTGCATTCTTTTACTTCGACCTGAGTTTCATGGTCTGGGTCCTGCTCGGCCCGCTCGGCATCCTGATTGCCAGAGACCTGGGCCTGTCGGCTGCGCAAAAAGGCCTGATGGTCGCCACGCCCTTGCTGGCCGGCGCCCTGCTGCGCATCGTGATGGGGGTGCTGGTGGATCATCTGAAGCCGAAGAAAGCCGGCCTGATCGGCCAGTTGATCGTGATCGCCGGGCTGAGCTGGGCCTGGCTGGGCGACCTCGGCAATTACCAGAGCCTGCTGATACTGGGCGTCATCCTGGGCGTGGCCGGTGCGGCTTTCGCGGTGGCGCTGCCGCTGGCGTCGCGCTGGTATCCGCCTGAGCATCAGGGCACCGCGCTGGGCATCGCCGGCGCCGGCAACTCGGGTACCGCGTTCGCCGCGCTGTTTGCGCCGTCGCTGGCGATCGCCTACGGCTGGCAAAACGTGTTTGGCCTGGCGCTGATTCCATTGGGGCTGGCATTGGCGGTATACATGATCTTTGCCAAGGATGCACCCTCGGCGCCGCCGGCAAAATCGCTGGTCGAGTATCTGCACATTCTGAAAGACAGGGATGCCTGGTGGTTCATGTTCTTTTACAGCGTCACCTTCGGCGGCTTCTCCGGCCTAGCATCGTCGCTGGCGATTTATTTCAACAGCCAATATGGCCTGTCGCCGGTCACCGCCGGCTATTTCACTGCTGCCTGTGTGTTCGCCGGCTCGCTGGTGCGGCCGATGGGCGGCCGCCTGGCCGACCGCATCGGCGGCATCAAGGCCTTGTCGATCATGTATGTGCTGGCGGCGATTTTCCTGTTCACCGCCAGCTTCGGCCTGCCGTCGGCAGTCTCGGCCGTCGTCGTGTTCACCCTGGCAATGCTGGCGCTGGGCACCGGCAACGGCGCGGTGTTCCAGCTGGTGCCGCAGCGCTTCAGGAAGGAAATCGGCGTGATGACCGGCCTGGTCGGGATGGCCGGCGGCATCGGCGGTTTTTACCTGGCTTCCAGCCTCGGCTATTCGAAGCAGCTGACCGGCAGCTACCAGCTGGGCCTGTCGATCTTCGCCGCGCTGGCGATCGTCGCCCTGCTCGGTTTGTCGATGGTCAAGACGCGCTGGCGCACCACCTGGGGCAGCGCGGCGATGACGGTCGCCAAGATCTGATGCGCGATATCTGATACCCGATATCTGATGCGGGATGCACGCGTACCATGCGCATCGAGCAGCCGTGTATGCTGACATCCACGCATCGACCGAGGTAGCGCCATGCCGCTCATGATTGCAGCCAGCCACGCCACCGCCGCAGGGAAGCGGCAGCGCAACGAGGATTTCCTCGGCATGGTCACGCCCGGCGAGCCGGAACTGTCGAGCAAGGGGCTGCTGGCCGCCATCGCCGACGGCGTATCCGGCAACGAGGGCGGGTGCGAGGCGTCGGAATACGCGGTGCGCGGCTTGCTGGCCGATTACTACGCCACACCCGATACCTGGCCGGTGACGCAGGCGCTGGAGCGCGTGATCAAGGCCACCAACGGCTGGGTCCAGCAGCAGGGGTCGGTCCGCCCGGAACTGGCCGGCATGGCGACCACCCTGACGGCCATCGTGCTGCGCGGCAGCTTCTACTATTTCGCCCACGTTGGCGACACCCGCCTGTACCTGCTGCGCGGCGGCGTACTGACCCGCCTGACCACCGACCATGTCTGGGACCGGCCGGAAATGCAGCATGTGCTGACGCGCGCGATTGGCCTCGATTCCCGGATCGCGATCGACCACGGCATGGGCGAGCTGCAACAGTGCGACGTATTCCTGCTGGCATCCGACGGCGTCTGGGCCGCGCTGACGGAATACGACCTGACCGCGCTGTTGTCGGGCGCGGCGCAGGACCGGCTCAGCATCGAGCGCGCCAGCCATGCCTTGCTGGAGGCGGCGCTGGCAGCCGGCTCGCAGGACAACGTCAGCGCGCTGCTGCTGCGGGTCGATGCGCTGCCGCAGGAAAACCTGCGCGATGCGGTCTCGCTGTCGCGCGACCTGCTGCTGCCGCCCAAATTAAAGGTCGGCCAGAGCATCGACGGCTATCTGGTCGAAGAACTGATCCACGCCTCGCAGACGACGCTGCTATACCGGGTGCGCGATCCGGCCACCCAGCGCATGCTGGTGCTCAAGACGCTGCAGCCCGAGCATGCGGACGACGAACAGGAACGCTCCGCCTTCGCGCACGAGGAATGGCTGGCGAAACGGGTGGTCGCCCGGTTTTTCCCGCAGGTCATCACGCCGCCGCACAAAACCGCGCTGTACTACCTCTGCACCTGGCATGCCGGCAGCAACCTGCAGCAGCGCCTCGATGCCGGCACCCACTTCACGGTGCCGGAAGCGGTCCGTCACGGCGAACAACTGGTGCGCGCAGTCGGCGCGCTGCACCGGCGCAGCGTGATGCATCGCGACATCAAGCCGGCCAATGTGCATCTGGGCGACGATGGCGAACTGCGCGTGCTGGACCTGGGCGTGGCGCAATCCGGGCTGGAGGCCGAGCAGGAAAATGCCGCACCGCACGCCGGCACCCCATCCTTCCTGGCGCCGGAGCAGTTCGACAATGCGCGGCCGTCGCGCCAGACCGATGTGTATGCGGCCGGCGTGACGCTGTATTACCTGCTGACCCGGCATTATCCGTACGGCGAGATCGAACCGTTCCAGCACCCGCGCTTCGGCGAACCGTTGCCGCCGACCCGCTACCGGCCCGACATTCCGCTCTGGCTGGAAAACGTGTTGCTGAAGGCGGTCGCCAGGGATGCCGGCAACCGTTTCGAGACCGCGGAAGAATTCCTGCTGGCGCTGGAACGCGGCGCTGCGCGCCCGCTGGCCACCGCCGGCACCCCGCCGCTGGCGACCCGCGATCCGGTTTCGGTCTGGCGCAGCCTCGCGATTGCCGCAATTATCCTGAACCTATTGATGCTGTACCTGCTGGTGGTTGGCTAGCAGGTTTACGAAGTGCCGGGCACGGCCAATGCCTTAAAATATACTGCCAATTGTATTTTTTCAGATTCAATCAACACATACGAAAATGGCATTGTATTTGACGATACCCTAGATATAAATCTAAATTTTCGATGGAAAACCAGCTTCGTGCACAATTTATCTGGACGCCTTTTCGGAGTGGTGCGTAAGCCGCTCATTGTGTTGCCCGGAATTTTGCACAAAATCGCTCGCCAGGCTTTTTTTCAGGTCGCGATAGGCAAAAGCCTTCTGCAGAGCGGCGCGCAAGTGCGGCTCATCCCATGGCTGCAAAATGAAGCTGTATATCTCGCCACGATTGAGCTCGGTTGAAACATCTTCGAGATCGGCATGGTCGCCCATCATGATGCGCACCGCACCAGGGTATGACTTACGGATTTTTTGCAGAAATTCGGTGCCGCTGATCTCGCCCACCCAACGCCTTGCAACGACCACGGCGACATCGTAGGTAGCCAGCATTTCCAGCGCCATCGCTGTCGAGGTGGCGCTCAGGATACGGCAGTCGTCGGACTGCAACGCCCGCGCCAGCGCCTGCAGGGAAAGCGCGTCGTCATCGACGATCAGGGCCAGCCGGAACGCCGTTCTCTTTTGCCACAAGGCCGGGTACAACAGGGTTTGTTCGGCCAGCCTGACGCTGATTTGCGACGCCGGCTCCGGACGGCACAGCAGGTAGCCCTGCAATTCATCGCAACGATGACGTCTCAGATAACCGGCCTGAGCTTCGGTTTCGACCCCTTCGGCCACCACGGACAGGCCGAGATTGCGTCCGATCATGATGATGGTGCGGCAAATGTCGGCGTCGGCCGGATTGGTGCTGATATCGCGCACGAACGAACGATCGATTTTCAGTTCGTCCACCGGGAAGCGCTTGAGATAGCTGAGGCTGGAATAACCGGTGCCGAAATCGTCAATCGAAATCCGCAACCCAAGCGCTTTCAGGCGCTCCAGTTCCAGAATGAACAATTCCGGATTTTCCATCACCAGCGACTCGGTAATCTCCAGCGTCAGAAATTGTGCGTTGAGGCCGCTTTGTGCCAGCGCGGCGGCCACTATCTTGCTGAAATCCTTGTGCTTGAACTGCGCAATCGAGACATTCACCGAAATCGGGAAATCCGACCAGCCGGCTTCGATCCAGGACTGATTCTGGCGGCAGGCTTGCTGCAGCGCCCATTCGCCGATCGGCGCAATGATGCCGCTTTCTTCGGCAATCGCAATGAACTCGATCGGCGGCACCAGGCCACGCTGCGGATGATTCCATCGGATCAGCGCCTCCATGCCCGACACCCGGCCGTTGCCGGAGCTGATTTTAGGCTGGTAATACAGCTCGAATTGGCCCTGCTCGAGTGCGCGCCGCAACTGGTTTTCGATATTCAGGCGCTCCGCAGTCCGTCACCCCAGCTCCTGTGCGTAAAACTGGTAATTGCCACGCCCCATCGCCTTGGCCTGGTACATCGCGATATCGGCGCACTTGATCAGGTCGGAACAAGAACTGCCGTCGCTTGGATAAAGTGCGATGCCGACACTGGCGCCTGCCCGCACATCCTGACCGTCGATAAATATCGGTTGCTGCATGACCGAAAACAGGCGTTCGACGACATTCACCAGCACCGCAGGATCATCCAGATTCGGGCACACCAGCACGAATTCGTCGCCGCCAAAGCGCGCCAGAGTATCGAAATCGCGAATGCAGACGCCAAAGCGTTCGGTCAGCGTCTGCAATATCCGGTCGCCGGCGCCATGGCCGATGCTGTCGTTGAATACCTTGAAGTGATCCAGATCGATGAACACCACGCCAACCAACTGGCCGTTGCGCTGCGACATGCTGATCGCCTGCTGCAGCCTATCCTCCAGCAAATGCCGGTTCGGCAGGCCGGTCAGCTTGTCGTGGCTAGCCTGGAACGCCAATGCATTCTCATGCTCGATGCGCTCGGTGATGTCGCTCTGCACGCCGACAAAATGCGTGACAACATCATTTTCGTCGCGCACCGGAGCGATGCGCAAATCGTTCCAGAACAGGGTGCCATCCTTGCGATAATTGCGCAGCACCGCATGGCCTTCGCGCTGCTGCAGCAGCGCCAGGCGAATTTCCAGCACGCCATCCTGATCGGAATCCGCTCCCTGCAAAAAACGGCAATTGCGGCCGATCGCTTCCTCTGACCGATAGCCGGTAATCCGCTCGAATGCCGGATTGACATAGGATATCGGCAGCGCGGCCGAACCGGCATCACAAATGATGATGCCGTTGCTGCTTTGCTCCATTGCCCGCTGATGGATGCGTAGATTCTGCTCGGCCAGCTTGCGCTCGGTAATGTCGCGCAACACGCCAGAATAGCGCGACGGCTGGCCGGCACCGTCGAACTCGACCTGCCCCAACACTTCTACATGACAATAAAAACCATCGGATCGCCGTAGCCGGTACTCCATGTTCAGCGGATTCCCACTCAAACGCGCGGCTTCACGGGCTTGCTTTACCGACTTGCGGTCCTGCGGATGAATCAAATCGACATAAGCATGCATGCTCATTTTCTGCGTGCCATGATCAATCAGCAGCAGATCCCTGACCAGATCCGAGCATACATATTCGCGCGTTTTGAAATCATAGTTCCACAAGCCCAACATGGCCAGGCGCTGCGCTTCCAGCAGTTTTTTCTGGGTCGCCATGACGGTACGGAAACTGCGCTCGCGCTCAATAGCAACCGTGGTCAGGCCGGATATGTTCTTGATCAAATCCAGTTCCTGCGCCTGTGGCGCGCGGATCCCCCGAAAGTAGGTGGCAAACGTCGCCACCAGTTCGCCGATCGAGGAAAAAACCGGCGTCGACCAGCAGGCCCGCAAGCCATGTTCGGCAGCCAGCTGGCGATAATCCTGCCATACAGGATCGGTTTCAATATCGCTGACGACAACCTGTTGCCGACGATATGCGGCAGCCCCGCACGAACCTGCCGTCGGACCGATTTCCACACCCTCCAGCGCGTGTCGGAACGGCTCCGGCAAGCTCGGCGCTGCACCGCAATACAGCCGCAATCCGTCCTCGTCAACTTGCATCACCGATGCAATCATGCCGGGAATCTGCTGCTCCATCAGGTGGGTTATCCGTTCAAGAATATGCGCCAGCGGCTGGCCTCTGGCAGCCATCTCCAAGATATCCGCACTTTCCTTGATCAGGCGTTCGCGCTGCATCCGTTGCGTGACATCGCGGGCGACCACCATGGTGGCGTTTTCGCCGTAATGGTGGAAATTGGTGGACAGTATCTCCATCTCGAAATCGGAGCCGTCGAAGCGCCTGCAGCGCAGGATGGCCGGCGGATTAGGCAGTCCGTTTTCAGCATTGTGTATGCGTTTTTGTATCAGCGGCCAATCGTCCGGGTGAAACAGCGCCTGATACGGTAAGGCCAGCACATCTGCCGGCTCCGCCGCGCCGAACAGGTGGGCACCAGCCTGGTTCATGTACACCAGGCGGTCATTCTGATAGATATAGATGCTGTCGGGCGACAGCGAAACCAGAGCCCGGTAGCGCTGCTCGGCTTCGACGATATTTGCCTCGGCCAGCTTGCGGCTCTTTTCCTTGCGTTCGGTATCGAGGTAGAACGAAATATTGTCGGCCAACTCGGTCAGTAATTCAACCAGATCCGGATCGAAGAAATTTTCCTGGCCGTCGCCAATGGCGAACACTCCGATCACCCGCCCGTTGGTGCGGATCGGGAACGCTCCTGCAGCATTTATCCCGTTTTGAATCGACGTGTTGCGCCAATCCTCGGGGGCAGCATTCAATTGATAGTTATTGCTGTAATGGCTGGTCCCGGACAGCACGGCAGAAACCGAAACGCTGCGCACCAATGCCACCGGATCATCCAGACGAAATCGCACCTGACGCAGCTTGCTCAAGGCAAGGCCGGCGCTGACCACCGGCACAAGCTCCCGCTGCGCATCGAGCATGCCGATCCAGGCCGCGTCACACATGCCGCAGGCAACCGCAATCTCGCAGACCTGGGCGAACAGGTCCTCGGAATTCTCCGAATGGATGATTGCATGGTTGACCCTGGCAAACATCCGATAAAACCGCTGGCTGCGGGCCAGCCGTTCCTTGACGCTACGCCGCGTGGTCAGGTCATCCATCATCGCGGCCCAGATCTGGCTGCCAAACTGCAGATCTGCCTCCATGCGCACGATCACCGGATACGTGCCGCCGTCCTTCATATCGTGCTGCGTTTGCAGCACATGGTAACCGCCCATCGTGAGCGCCGATAAACAGGAAAAATGTACCGGGTATCCGGCATTCAGCGCGCCGATCTCCAGTTGAGACAGTTCCTGCGCGCTATAGCCGAGACGGGATAATGCAGCCTGATTGGCATAGACGATCTTCCGGGACGCCGCGTCCGCCAGATAGAATTCCCTGGAACTGCTGCCGACGATGGCCAGCAGAGCCCTGTTTTCGATAGCAGCCCGATGCACTTCGAACAAGGCCATCAGGACATCCGCCAGTTTGCGCAACGCCGATTTTTGATGATCGCCCAACTGCCCCGGTTTAGTGTCAATCACGCACAGCGTGCCTAGCGCATGACCGGCCAGTGTCGCAATCGGCATGCCGGCATAGAATTGCAGGCCGGCGTCACCCGTGACCAGCGGATTATCCGCAAACCGCACATCTTGCGCGGCATCGGTGACTTCCAGCAAATCCCGGTTCAGGATCGTATGTGCGCAAAATGAAACTTTACGCGCAATCTGATTTGTACCGGTCCAGCCGGATGAGTACAGAATAAACTGGGTATCCGCATCAAGCAGGGAAATGCACGCAACCGGCACATTGCAGAAGCGGGCAGCAAGCTTTACCACGGACTCGAATATCCGCTTATCATCAATGCCGAACAGACCATAGGCACGTAATTGCGCCAGACGTACAATCTCGTCGGCGGGTTGCATGGCTTCTATCATATGGTCGTCTCGGTGGAGAAAAATAATTTCAAAATCTCTTTTGATTCTAACAGTTTCCAAATTGCAATATAAACAACAAGTGAAATCAGTAACCGCAGTGCCTGCCGCCCGCCGCCGCCACACAGGAAAAACCGCGTGAACAAGCCGCTACCGCGCATGACTCTGACCGGCTTGCCGCCGGTAATCGATCAGACGACCCGAACTCTGATACTGGGCAGCTTTCCGGGTATTGCATCGTTGCAGGCGCAGCAATATTATGCGCATCCGCGCAATCAATTCTGGGCGCTGCTGTCGGCGCTGCTTCAAACGGATCTGCAAGGAATGGCTTACCAACAGCGCCTGGCCTGCCTGCTGCAGCACGGCATCGGATTGTGGGACGTGATCGCCGGCTGCCGGCGCGCAGGCAGCCTCGACAGCGCGATCCGCGCCGCCCGGGCCAACCCGTTTGACTGGCTCGGCAAGAATGCCCGGCCTTGCAGCAGGTGTGCTTCAATGGCAAGACTTCAGGCAAGTTTGCGCCGCAATTCACCGCTGCCGGCTATGCAGCCATGATTCTGCCGTCCTCGTCGCCGGCCAATGCGCAACTCTCGTTCGCACAAAAACTTGTGCTTTGGCGGGGCGTCACCGGATGACCATTCATATTCGAAAACACGCGATCAAAGCCGGCTGGCGATGGTCGAACCGAGGCGCGTCATGAATGACGAAACCAGCGTCGAAGCCGCGACTACTGCCAATCTCTCTTGGCGCTCAGGCTGAGCTTGACGAGCTCGATCACCGAAGTCGCCCCGATCTTTTCCATTACCCGGCTGCGGTGCACTTCAACGGTCTTGATGCTGATGCACAACTGATTGGCGATTTGCTTGTTGAGCATCCCCGCCAGGATGCAGTCGAGCACCTCGCGCTCGCGCGAGGTCAGGCTGGCGAGGCGGCGCATGACATTCTCGGTGCTCTGGAAGCGCCGCTTGTTTTCCTGCTCGAGGGCGATGCAGCGGTCGATGCGCGACAGCAGATAGAGGTCGTCGAGCGGCTTTTCGAGAAAATCGACAATGCCTTTGCGGAAGGCTGAAATCGCCATATTGAGGTCGCCGTGCCCGCTCATGATGATGGTCGGGATGTGAATTCCGCCGGCCAGCAGGCGGTCGTGGAGTTCCATGCCGCTGGCGCCCGGCATGCGGACGTCGACCACCAGGCAACCGAACGGGATCTGATCGCAAATGTTCAGAAAACTTTCGGCCGATGCAAACGACTGGACCGGGTAACCGCGGGAATTCAGCAGCCAGACGAGGGATTCACGGAAGGCGTCGTCGTCGTCAACCACATAAATGGTGTATTTCGGATCGTCTGGAAAACTCATGGCTGTACTTGGTGCGGAAGGGTGAAATGAAAGATGGCGCCGCCCGCCGGATTGGCGCTTACCCAGAGCCGGCCACCGTGAAACTCGATGATCGAGCGACAGATGTTGAGCCCCATCCCCATGCCGTCGCGCTTGGTAGTGTAAAAAGGCTCAAAGATTTTTTTCCGATCTGCCTCTGCGATTCCGGGGCCGCAGTCGATCACCTGCGTTTCGACGAACGCGCCGCTCTGTACGGCGATCACAGCCAGTTGCTGTCCATGACCGGTCTGCATGGCGTCGATGCCGTTGCGAATGAGGTTAAGGATCACTTGCTCGATCATGATCCGATCCGCCAGCACCCATGGCAATGAAGGGGGCGCCTCGATGCTGAGGATGACGCCCTGGCGCTGGGCATCGAGTTCGGCAATCCCCGCGGTTTCGGCGATGATTTCGCGCAGGTCTTGCGGATCGAGGGCCGGCTCGCTGCGCCGCAGGTAGGTGCGAATGCGGGCGACGATATTGGCTGCTCGCATTGCCTGGGCGGCGGCCTTGCGCATCGGTTCCAGCAGGGTTTGCCGATCCACGATCCCTTCTTCCAGCAGGAGCACGCAGCCGCGACAATAGTTGGTGATCGTGGCCAGCGGTTGATTCAGTTCATGCGCGAGGCTGGTCGCCATTTCGCCGACGGTGATCAGACGTGAGGTCTGCTCCAGGCGAATCGCATTTTCCCGTTGTTGCTCCAGCCAGATCGCGTGCTCTTCGTTGGCGGCCGCTTCCTTTTGCCGCAATTCCAGCTGCAGGGCCTCGAAATCGCGGCCGGTCTGCCTGAAAATTTCCAAAGCCCGGGCGATGTCGCCTATTTCGTCAGAACGCTCCCGGCCTTCGACGACAGCGGTGTAATCACGCTCGGACAATCGGTGTATTACCCTCGTCAACCGTCCCAGCGGCAGCGTGATGCCGCGTGCGATCAGCGTGATGAAAAAACCGGCAATCACCACCACCGCAGCGAACCCGGCAAGCAACCGGAGCAGAATGTCGTGGATTTCGCGGTCGACATCATCGAGGTAGATGCCGGTGCCGATCAGCCATTTCCATGGCATGAAGGGCAAGACATAGGCGGCCTTGTCAACGCTCTTGCGACTGTCCAGCTTCGGGAATTTGTAATAGACCGTTCCGCCGCCGGCCAGTGCGGTATCGCGCTGGGTGCGAACGAAATATTGACCGCTGCTATCGACTTCGTTGGTGAAATCACGCCCTTCCCACTGCGGGAAGTTCGGTAACAGGATGGAAACGCTGTTGAAATCGTCAATGAAGAAATATTCATTATTGCCGTATCGCAATGCGCGCAACTCGTCCAGCGCCTTTTTCTTTGCACTGGCTTCATCGATTTCGCCGCGCTGAAAACGCCGGTGCTGCCATTCCAGAATGCCTCGGCCGATCTCGGTCAGATGGCGAATCTTGGTTACCCGATCCTCGATCATTTGCTGGCGCACCGACTGCATGGCAATTGCCGTCAGTACGATGAAGCCGGCCAGGCTGACCAGGCCAACCAGCAGGAGTCTCAGGCGGATACCGAGCCGCAGGCGCGGCAGATGTATCGGAAGGATGGGGTAAGGCTGATCGGCTGCCATGTCGTGTGCAATGTGAAATCGGGCAAAAGGAGCGGAGGACGCCGGCTTTCGGTTGCGCCCCTTCTGTACCGGATGCCGGAACAGAAGGGGCGAACGGACGGCAATCGATGTTTTTCAGGCTATACGATACGCCAGCTTGTCCCGTCATGTGCAGCGGTGACCGCTTGACGCGCCGCCGCTCCCGCGCCGGACTGATCCGATTCCATTAGGGTTATCCCTAACTAGGGTAGGCCCCAATTACCTCCGAGCGGCGACCAAGCTAGAGTCGTAAGCGCAAAAAATATTCGTATGCCGCGCTCTGATGACAGTAGTTGTTCGTCAAGGTTAGTTAAAAAATCAAGATTTGGGGGATTTATTCATTATGGATGTTTTGGTCATTATCGCTTCGCTCACCTTCCTCGTCATCATGGCGTACCGGGGCTTCAGCGTTATCTTGTTCGCACCGCTGGCAGCGCTCGGAGCCGTGCTGTTTATCGATCCGGCGGCCCTTGGTCCGGTCTATGGCGCGGTCTTCATGGAGAAGCTGGTCACCTTCGTGAGGAACTTTCTGCCGGTCTTCCTGCTTGGCGCCATTTTCGGCAAGGTAATCGAACTTTCTGGCAACGCCAAAGCGATCAGTTCGGCGGTCGTCAAGCTGTTGGGTAGCAAGCGTGCCCAGCTGGTAATCGTCATCACCTGCGGCCTGCTGACCTACGGTGGCGTGTCGCTCAATGTGGTGGTGTTTGCGGTGTATCCGTTCGCCGCCGAGATGTTCCGTCTGAGTAATATCCCGAAACGCCTGATTCCGGGCACCATTGCCCTCGGCGCATTCACCTTCACCATGGACTCCTTCCCGGGCAGCCCGCAGGTGCAGAACATCATTCCCACCACCTTCTTCGGCACCGACACCTGGGCTGCGCCTTGGCTGGGCACCATCGGCGGCCTGATGATTTTTGCCACCGGCATGTGGTACCTCGACTCGCGCCGGAAAAAAGCCGCCGCTCTCGGCGAAGGCTATGGCGACAACCACATCAACGAGCCGGAACCGATCGATCCCAACGAAAAACTGCCGCACCCGCTGGTCGCCTTGCTGCCGCTGGCGCTGGTTTTCGGCCTGAACTACGCTTTCGCCAAGATGATTCCCCATCTGTACGATGGCGCGACCTATACCATCACCCTGGCGGGCCTCGCCAAGCCGATTCCGGTGACCATCGCCAGTTCGGTGGCGATCTGGGCGGTCGAGCTGGCGCTGTTAGTCGGCATCGTTACCGTCATCCTGACCGGCTACAAAACGGTGCTGCCGAAATTTGCCGAAGGCAGCAAGCACGCGATCAGCGGTTCCCTGCTGGCGGTGATGAACAGCGCCTCGGAATTCGGCTACGGTGCGGTGATGGCGGCATTGCCGGGCTTTATCATCGTCGCCGAGACGCTGCGCTCGATCCCCAATCCGCTGGTCAACGAAGCGGTGTCGATCACCGTGCTGGCAGGGCTCACCGGTTCCGCCATCGGCGGCCTGAGCATCGCGTTGGGGGCCATGGCGGATAACTTCATCGCCGCCGCGCACGCCGCAAACATTCCACTGGAAGTCTTTCACCGCATCGCGGCGATGGCCAGCGGCGGCATGGACACGCTGCCGCACAACGGCGCGGTGATCACCCTATTGACCGTGACGGGCCTGACGCACCGCCAGTCCTATCGCGACATCTTTGCCATTACCCTGATCAAGACCGTCATGGCTGCAGCCACCATTGTCCTGTTCTACGCGACCGGCATCGTCTAACCGCTACTGATTCGGCCCGGAAAGGGTTTTATTTCCCGGGCCACTGTTCTCACCCTCTCCTTCGGGAGAGGGCTGGGGTGAGCGGATCCGGCTCCAACTTTATGCGTTCCGGATCTATAAACGGAGGAATTGCAACATGAAAAAAATCAAATGTGCGTTGATCGGGCCGGGCAATATCGGCACCGACCTGCTGTACAAGCTCAAGCGCAGCCCGGTGCTGGAGCCGGTGTGGATGGTCGGCATCGACCCGGCATCCGACGGCCTGACGCGGGCGCGGGAACTCGGGCTGAAAACCACCGCCGATGGCGTGGACGGCCTGCTGCCGCATGTGGCCGCCGATGGCATCCAGATTGCCTTTGACGCCACCAGCGCCTATGTCCACGCGGAAAATTCGCGCAAGCTCAATGAACTCGGCGTGATGATGATCGACCTCACCCCCGCCGCCATCGGCCCGTATTGCGTGCCGCCGGTGAATCTGGCCGAGCACGTCGGCAAGGGCGAGATGAACGTCAATATGGTCACCTGTGGCGGCCAAGCCACCATTCCGATGGTGGCGGCGGTGTCGCGGGTGCAGAAGGTGCCATATGCCGAAATCGTCGCCACCGTGTCGAGCCGCTCGGCCGGCCCCGGGACGCGCAAGAATATCGACGAGTTCACCCGCACCACTGCAGGTGCGATCGAGAAAGTGGGCGGCGCCGACAAGGGCAAGGCCATCATCATCATCAACCCGGCCGAGCCGCCGATGATCATGCGCGATACCGTGCATTGCCTGACCGCCGACGAGCCGGACCAGGCGGCGATTACCGCATCGGTGCATGCGATGATTGCGGAAGTGCAAAAGTACGTGCCCGGTTACAAGCTGGTCAATGGCCCGGTGTTCGATGGCAAGCGCGTCTCGATCTTCATGGAGGTCGAAGGCCTGGGCGATTACTTGCCGCGCTACGCGGGCAATCTCGACATAATGACTGCCGCGGCCGCCCGTACCGCGGAGATGTTTGCCGAGGAAATCCTCGCTGGCCGGATCGTCCTGCGTCCGGCTGCTTCCACTATCACGGCTTGAGGAGAACTGCATGAACCTGCAAGGCAAAAAAATCACCGTCCACGACATGACGCTGCGTGACGGCATGCATCCGAAGCGCCATCAGATCAGCCTGGAACAGATGAAGGCCATCGCCTGCGGCCTCGACGCGGCAGGGATTCCGCTGATCGAAGTCACGCACGGCGACGGCCTCGGCGGCGCCTCGGTCAACTACGGCTTTCCGGCCCACAGCGACGAGGAGTACCTGTCCGCCGTCGTGCCTCTGATGAAGCAGGCCAAGGTGTCGGCGCTGCTGCTGCCGGGAATCGGCACCGTCGATCACCTGCGCATGGCCCGCGATCACGGCGTCAATACCATCCGCGTCGCCACCCACTGTACCGAGGCCGATGTTTCCGAGCAGCACATCACGCTGGCACGGAAGCTGGAGATGGACACCGTTGGTTTCCTGATGATGGCGCACATGAACTCGCCGGAAGGCTTGGTCAAGCAGGCCAGGCTGATGGAAGGCTACGGCGCGAACTGCATCTACATCACCGACTCCGCCGGCTACATGCTGCCGGGCGACGTTAGCGCGCGCCTGTCCGCGGTGCGCGCGGCGCTCAAGCCGGAAACCGAACTGGGCTTCCACGGCCACCACAATCTGGCAATGGGCGTGGCAAATTCGATTGCCGCGATGCAAGCCGGCGCCACCCGCATCGACGCTGCTGCAGCCGGCCTCGGGGCCGGGGCCGGCAATACGCCGCTGGAAGTCCTGATCGCGGTGTGCGCGCGCATGGGTATCGTGACCGGCGTCGATGTGTTCAAGATCCAGGACGTGGCCGAGGATCTGGTGACGCCGATCATGGATTTCCCGATCCGTATCGACCGTGATGCGCTGACCCTCGGTTACGCCGGGGTGTATGGCTCCTTCCTGCTGTTCGCCAAGCGCGCCGAGAAAAAATATGGCGTGCCTGCCCGCGAAATCCTGGTCGAAATGGGACGTCGGGGCATGGTCGGCGGCCAGGAAGACATGATCGAGGACACCGCCATCACGCTAGCCAAAGCAAAAGCCGCGCAGGCAAAATAAAGTCAAATAATCCAATCGTTTGACAAGGGTTTGCACGAAACATCGGGCAAACCCTTTTTTTACTAGCTCCAGCGCAATTTTTTGCGCTGGATGCTTACATCCAATTTTCAAAATACCGGAGTGATATCTCGAATGTCTGCTCAACTTCTGACTGAACTTCGCGCCGCGCTCGGCAGCGATGCCGTACTTGCCGGCGACGAGATCGATGCGCGTTACATCAAGGAATACTTCTCTCCGCAGCCCGCACATTGCCAGCCGCTGGCGGTAGTTCGGCCGCGCGATACCGGGCAGGTTGCAGCGGTACTGCGGCTGTGCAATGAACATCGGCAACCGGTCGTCCCGCAAGGCGGCATGACCGGCCTGGCGGGGGCGGCTTTGCCCAATAGCGGGGAACTGGTGCTGTCGCTGGAACGCCTGCGCGGGATCGAGGAACTGGACCGGCAGGCCGCGACCATGACGCTGCTGGCCGGCACGCCATTGCAGCAAGCGCAGGAGGCCGCCGCCGCACAGGGCTTCCTGCTCGCGATCGACCTCGGCGCGCGGGGCTCTTGTCAGGTTGGTGGCAACGTTGCCACCAACGCCGGCGGCAACCGCGTCATCCGCTACGGCATGACGCGCCAACAGGTACTCGGACTGGAGGCGGTGCTCGTCGACGGCACCGTCATCAGCTCGCTGAACAAGATGCAGAAAAACAACGCCGGCTACGACCTGAAGCAGCTCTTCATCGGCACCGAAGGCACGCTGGGCGTGATCACCCGCGTGGTGTTCAGGCTCGAACCGCTGCCGAGCTGCGTGCAGACCGCGCTGTGCGCGGTCAATTCCTATCAAAACGTGGTCGCATTGCTGCGCCACGCACAGCGCCGCCTGTCCGGACGCCTGTCTGCGTTCGAGGTGATGTGGTCGGATTTCTATGCGATGGTGACCATGCGCATCCCCGGACAGCGGGCTCCGTTGCCTGCGGGTTCGCCGTTCTACGTGCTGCTCGACCTGCAGGGGGCCGATCCGGTTGCCGATGCAGCGCTGTTTGAAAGCATGCTGGAACAGGCCTTCGCTGCCGGCCTGATTACCGACGCCGCTGTCTCTGCCTCGGAAAAGGAGACCCAGAGTTTCTGGCACCTGCGGGATGCACCGGGTGAATTCCCGCTGGTCTGGCCAACCATTGCCAGTTTTGACATCAGCCTGCCGATTGGTTGCATCGGCAATTTCGTCGATACCCTGAAAACCCGCCTGCAGCAGCGCTTTCCCGGTTGCGAATACGTCCATTTCGGACATATCGGCGACAGCAACCTGCATGTCTGCGTCCATGTGCCGAACACCACACCGGAAACCTTCCCGGAGCACGGCATCAAGGACTGCCTGTACGGGCTCTTGTGCGACTACCAAGGCAGCATCTCGGCCGAACATGGCGTCGGCATGCATAAAAAGGACTATCTCTCCTATTCCCGGACTCCTGAAGAGATATCCCTGATGCAGACCCTGAAATCCGCGCTCGATCCGCACCGCATTCTCAGCCCGGGGCGCGTTCTGTAAAAACCGCGCTGGATCTGGCGCGGCGCGCCAGGCCGCCCGGGAAGACGGGAAATGGGTCGTGCGCAACTCCCGTTCGCACAAAAACTTGTGCTTTGGCAGCGCGCCGCCGGATAATGCGCTGAACTTTCCAGGCTGCCGACATGCTCATCAAACGTAAATCGATCGAAAAAGAAGAATCCCTGCGGCCGCCTAGGCAATCGCGCGCCGCAGAAACCGCCAAAGCCCCGAAACCGGCGCGCAAGCCGAAGTATGCGCCGGTCACCCTGTCGGAACAGGACGGAGTGCGCTTCCTGCACTTCGGCACCGAGTGGGTCCAGGGCGCGATGCGCATCCGCAAGCCGGATGCCATCGAGCTCGAATACGCGCAGCAGATGATGCTGTGGATGCTGTTCAACGACCATCCGGCGCACGTGGTCCAGCTCGGCCTGGGCACCGGTGCGCTGACCAAATTCTGCTACCGCCAGTTTCCCGCAGCACGGGTGACCGCGATTGAACTCAATCCGTCGGTGGTGACGATCTGCGAAACCATGTTCAAGCTGCCGCCGAACGACGAGCGCCTGAACGTGATCGAAATGGACGCGATGGATTTCGTCACCGACAGCGCCCATCACGGCAGCGTCGACGTGCTGCAGATCGATCTGTACGACGCCACCGCGCGCGGCCCGGTGCTCGACACGCCCGAGTTCTACCAAGCCTGCGCGGCCTGCCTGACCGATGAAGGCATGATGACGGTCAACCTGTTCGGCGACCATCCCAGCTACGCGAAGAATCTGAAGGCAATGAAGTTCGCCTTCGACGCGGTGGTCTGGCTGCCGGAAGTGCATGACGGCAACATCGTCGTGATCGCCTTCAAGAAGGCGCCGGTACTGGACTTTTCCACACTGTATGAGCGCGCAGAAACTATCCGGGTTGCGACCAAATTGCCGGCCAAATCCTGGGTGGATGGCTTGAAAGTCTGGATGATCGAGGAATAAAGCTACCGTATTGCGTAAGCCCCGACACCTGATAAACAGCCTGGAACCTTGCCGATGCACACCCCGAAAAGACTCGACCTGCAGCAAATATTCACCTGGCTGCTGGCCGACGGCATGGTTGACAAGCCGAATGTCAAGGCCAGCTACAACCAGGCGCTGGCGATCCTCAGGAACGCCACCGGCGCGATGCATCCGCTGACCGCGGTGGCGCAGTGCAAGCTGCTGTCGGCGCTGCCGCCGCACCGGCTGCTGACGCTGGACTGGCTGACCGAATGGCTGGCCGGCAAGGTCAAGCTGCCGTTTTTCCGCATCGATCCGCTGAAGATCGACTTCGCCCGCGTGGCCGACGTGATGTCGGCCACCTACGCGGCCCGCTTCAACATCCTGCCGGTGGAACTGACGCCGACCGAACTAGTGATCGCCACCGCCGAGCCGCATGCCACCGAATGGGAAGCGGAGATCGCCAAGATCACGCGCCGCAGCGTCAAGCTGGTGATCGCCAACCCGCTCGACATCGCCCAGTACATCAGCCAGTTCTTCAGCCTGGCCAAATCGATCAAGGGCGCGCACAAGAGCAACGGCCAGGACCTGGCGCTGCGCAACAACTTCGAGCAGCTGGTCGAGCTCGGCAAGCAGAACAAGCAGGTCGACGCCAACGACCAGCACATCATCAACATCGTCGACTGGCTGTGGCAATACGCCTTCGACCAGCGCGCCTCCGACATCCACCTGGAACCGAAGCGCGATTTCAGCCTGGTGCGCTTTCGCATCGACGGCATACTGCATCAGGTGTACCAGGTGCCGGCGGTGGTGATGATCGCGATGACCGCCCGCATCAAGCTGCTGGGCCGGATGGACGTGATCGAGAAGCGCCGGCCGCAGGACGGCCGCATCAAGACCCTGACCGCCGCCGGTCAGGAAATCGAATTGCGGCTGTCGACGCTGCCGACCGCCTTCGGCGAAAAGCTGGTGATGCGCATCTTCGACCCGGAAGTGGTGGTCAAGACGCTGCCCGAACTCGGCTTCCCGGCCGACGACGCGGCGCGCTGGGATGCGCTGACCCAACGCCCGCACGGCATCATCCTGGTCACCGGCCCGACCGGCTCCGGCAAGACCACCACGCTGTACACCACGCTAAAGGCGCTGGCGACCTCGGAAGTCAACGTCTGCACGGTGGAAGACCCGATCGAGATGGTCGAGGCCTCGTTCAACCAGATGCAGGTGCAGCACGGCATCGACCTGTCGTTCGCCGACGGCGTGCGGGCGCTGATGCGGCAAGACCCCGACATCATCATGGTGGGCGAAATCCGCGACCTGGCGACCGCCGAGATGGCGATCCAGGCCGCGCTGACCGGCCATCTGGTGCTGTCGACGCTGCACACCAACGACGCCCCCTCGGCGGTGATGCGGCTGCTGGAACTGGGCGTGCCGTATTACCTGCTGGAAACCACGCTGATCGGCATCATGGCGCAGCGCCTGGTGCGCACGCTGTGCGTCAATTGCAAATCAGCCGATGGCGCGCTGGACGCGGAAATCTGGAGCAAGCTGGCGGCCGGCAGCAGTCTGGCGCAGCCGGCCACCGTGTACCGCGCGGTCGGCTGCCCGGAATGCCGCCAGACCGGCTACCGCGGCCGCACCGGCCTGTACGAATTGCTGACCGTGACGCAACCGTTTTCCAAACTGATCCGCGAGCAGACCGACATCCACCAGTTGCGCCGGCAAGCTGCCAGCGACGGCATGCACCCGCTGCGCATCGCCGGCGCATTGAAGATCATCGAGGGCACGACCACCGCCGAAGAAGTGCTGAAGGTGACGTCTTCACTGACCTAGGCTCGGGCGCGGCGGCCATCTCCCCGCCCTGCCTTGCTGAAAAATTGCCGGGTATGCTTAAAATAGCGGCATTCACGCATTATTTCATTGCCGATATCCAAATACACATATCAGTATATTTCAACGCCAGCGGCATGCATGGCTGGCGACCGCTGCACTGCGCGATGGGTCCGCTTGCGTGCATCCGATACCGGTTAAGCCGCGCCTACGATTGATCGGACCTGGCCAGCCGGAGGCTGATCGCCTGCTGGGACAGCGCATCGGCTGCGGCATTTTTCTGGCGCGGAATCCACTCCAGCCTGACTGCAGTCAGTTGCGAGACCAGCAGCCTGGCCCGTTGGCAGTGGTGCTGCAGCCCGTGTGTGCCGGTACTGCCGGAGGTGTTCACCGCATTGATGACCACCTGGCTATCGCCATACACCACCAGCTGTTGCGGCTGGATCTGGATTGCCGCTTCCAGCACGGCAATCAGTGCCAGGTACTCGGCCTGATTGCTGTCGCCCTGTCCGGCGGCAGAGCTGATTTCGAGCGTGCGCCCATCGGGGCTCCTGAGCAGCCCGCCGATACCGATGTGCCCGGGATTCGGATGCGCGGAGCCATCGAACCAGGCCAGCCAGGCGCAGGCGTCCGGCAGTTTTTCCGCCTTCTTCCGCGCCAGCAGTTGCGCCTTCTGCCGCCGGCGCAGCGCAAGCCTGGCAGCCAATTCCATCTTCACCAGCTTGCGCGCCGCAATCAGTGCGCCAAGCGGCCCGGTGCCGGCCGCTTTCTCAAGCACCTGCTTCAGCGCTGCCGCTTCCGACAGCCCGGTGCTTCTGGCCAGCCGGCGACAGGTAACGCGCTCCCTCCGATAGGCAGCCGCGCAATGCTCTTCAAACTCTGTCATGTTGATATTTTTGTATGGCATCGCCTGCAATGGGCTTCATATTGTATGGCGGAACGCCTGACGCTCACGACAAAATCTCCGTTCAATCTGCCCTGCCATACCGGGATCCTTATCCGGATTCATCCATAATTACGTGCGCCGGCATGCCAAACGGGGCAAAATACCTATGGATATCACAGAGGGCTCCATGCAGAAAAAAGAAATCTTTTACGGTCGCCTGTCGATGGCCTCGATAACCAGGGCCATCCGGCAGGGCTGGGCGGTTTTTTTTACAAAGCCGGCAGGTCAGCATCGCCTATGCAATGATCTTTGCAATCATTGGCCTGCTGATCCTGACCGGGGTTGCCCGAGCCGGCCTGACGCCGATGATATTGCCGCTGGCGGGCGGATTCATGCTGATCGGCCCCATACTGCTCTGTGGTTTTTTTTCCGTGGCGGATCGGGTTGCCAGGAAATTGCCACCACGCTTTGGCGACGTATTCAGTGGCTTTTCCCATGCTTCGCGTCAGATTATTGCGGTAGCCCTGGTGTGCATGCTGCTCTTGCTGATCTGGTTGACCGATGCGGCAACGCTGTACGGATTCATGGTTGGTCGCACGCCGGTACTCCTGCCCGGATTGCTGCCTCCGTCCGACGAAGTCGCGGCCTTTATCCTCTGGAGCTCGATGATGGGTGCGGCCCTGGCTTTCCTGATTTTCGCCATCTCGGCCTTCTCCGTGCCCCTGCTGTACTACCGTCGGGTCGAACTGGTGCAGGCTATCGTGTTGAGCGTGCGCGTGATCTTCGGCAACTTCGTGCCCTGCATTAGCTGGGCGATCATCCTGTCGGCCGCGATCATCGTCAGCATTCTGCTGCTGCCCTTGTTTCTGCTGGCTTTCCCGGTGATGGCTTACGCCAGTCATGCGCTGTACCATGAGGCTTTCCCGCAGCCCGCCGCCTGAAAATCGGTCTCGCCAGGCGCCATCGCAATCTACTTGTTCGCCGTTATTTCAGCCAGCGCGGCTTGTACATCGGTGTAATGCAAGCGGAATCCGAGTTCGTTCTTGATGCGCCGATTGCTCAACCGCCTCGATTCCGCCATGAAGGACAGCAACATCGGCGACACCTGAGTCTGCAGCACCGCGCGCGGCTGGCGCGCTGGATGCGGCAGGCCGAAAGCATCGGCCACGGCATCGAAGTAATCCCCCATTTTCATGTCGCTGTCATCAACCGCATGATAGACCCGGCACGGCTGCGCCTTGAACAGCGCCGCAACGATGATGCGCGCCAGATCGTCGGCGTGGATGTGGTTCGTATGCACATCGTCTTGCGCTGTCAGCGCCGGCGTACCCTTGCGCAAGCGCTCCAAAGGTAGCCGCCCGGCGGCGTAAATACCGGGCACCCGCAGGATGCACATGCGGCTATTGGAACGCCGCGCCCAGTTGCGTAAGACCTGTTCGGCATCCACCCGCCTCCGGGCGCGCGGGTTTTGCGGGTTGACGCTGCGGGTCTCGTCGAACCGGGCACCGCCGCAATCGCCATACACGCCGCTGGTGCTGATGTAAACCAGCTTGGCCTGCTCGGGTAAAATAGCGACCAGATTGCGGCTGCGCCGGTCTTGTGCGCCGTCCGGTTGCGGCGGCGCCAGATGCACGATGGTCTGCGCCAGGCCGGCCAGCCGACGCAGGCTGTGCGGCCGGTCAAGATCGGCCACGATCGGTACCGCGCCGGCCGCGCGCAAGGCTGCGCAACGTTCCGGCTGGCTGGTTACCGCGAACACGCGAAAGTTGCTGCCCAGCAGCGGCAGCAAACGCATGCCGACATCGCCGCAACCGAGGATCAGCAGGCGCGGCCGGCCCAGCTTGCGGGCGCCGCGCTGTTGCGTAACACTTGGCGGCATTTTATTGACGGTATTTTTCATCATTGGGATTGTATGACTTTTCAAGTGACGGTTCAGCCCAGCGGTCGGCAATTTGACTGCGAAGAAAACGACAACATATTGAGCGCAGCGATGCATGCCGGCATTAACCTGCCCTACGGCTGCAAGAACGGGGCTTGCGGCGCCTGCAAGGGCAAGCTGCTGTCTGGCATGGTCAGGCACGGTGCACATCAGCAAAAGGCGCTGTCCGACGCAGAGGCAGCAAACGGCATCGCACTTTTCTGCTGCGCCACGCCGCTGTCGGACTTGGCGATCGAAGCGCACGAAGTGCAAAGCGTGGGCGAATTCCCAGTCAAGAAGATGCCGGCGCGCATCGCCGCGCTGGAACAGGTGTCCGACGACGTGATGATCATCTCGCTGCAACTGCCGGCGGCCGAGCGGCTGCAATACCTGGCAGGGCAATACATCGAATTCATACTGCGCGACGGCAAGCGGCGCAGCTACAGCATGGCCAACGCGCCGCATCTGGACGAAAAGATCACGCTGCACGTGCGCCGCATGCCGGGCGGCCTGTTTACCGACCAGGTATTTGGCAGCCTCAAGGAACGCGACATACTGCGCTTCGAAGGCCCGCTCGGCACCTTCTTCCTGCGCGAGGATTCCGACAAACCGATCGTGCTGCTGGCCTCCGGCACCGGTTTTGCGCCGATCAAGGCCATCATCGAACACGCCGCCTACATCGGATCGAAGCGTCCGATCACGCTGTATTGGGGCGGCCGCCGGCCGCAGGATCTGTACATGCACGCGCTGTGCGAAGAATGGGCGCGCACCCTACCCCATTTCAAGTACGTGCCGGTGGTGTCGGATGCGCAGGCGGAAGATCATTGGCAAGGCCGTAGCGGTTTCGTGCACCGCGCGGTGATCGAGGACATGCCTGACTTGTCCGCCTATCAGGTATACGCTTGCGGCGCACCGCTGATGGTGGATGCGGCCAAGCGGGATTTCATCGCGCAGTGCAAGCTGCCGCCGGAGGAGTTTTATGCCGACGCGTTCACCTCGGCAGCCGATCTGCTGACCGCCTGAATAACTTGCAGCCGCAGTAAATAGCGTCGTTATCCTCACACCTTTGCGGCTGTGTTTATCTTCATTCAATCCCGCATACCCGGAGCAACCATGAATTTCGAGCAATACGATGTCAACTCTTTAATGTTCATCACCAATCGCCCGCCGCTGGTCTTCACCGAAGGCAGCGGCATGTGGCTGACCGACCATAACGGCAAACGCTATCTGGATTACCTGCAAGGCTGGGCCGTCAACTGCCTCGGCCACTCGCCGCAGTGCATCCAGGATGCGCTGGCCGCGCAAACGAAAAAACTGATCAACCCGTCGCCGGCGTTCTACAACGAGCCATCGATCAAGCTGGCCGCGCTGCTGACCGCCAACTCCTGCTTCGACCGCGTGTTCTTCGCCAACAGCGGCGCCGAAGCCAACGAAGGCGCGATCAAGCTGGCGCGCAAATGGGGCAAGAAGCACAAGGACGGCGCGTTCGAAATCATCAGCTTCAACCACAGCTTCCACGGCCGCACGCTGGCCACCATGTCGGCTTCCGGCAAGCATGGCTGGGATACGCTGTACGCACCGCAAGTACCGGGCTTTCCGAAGGCTGAGCTGAACGACATCGGGTCGGTCGAGAAACTGATCAACGCCAACACCGTGGCCGTGATGCTGGAGCCGGTGCAGGGCGAAGGCGGCGTGATCCCGGCCAGCCGCGAATTCATGCAAGCGCTGCGTGAATTGACTACCCGTCGCGGCCTCCTGCTGATCGTCGATGAAGTGCAGACCGGCATGGGCCGTTGCGGCGCGCTGTTCGCCCACCAATTGTCGGACATCGCGCCGGATGTGATGACCTTGGGCAAGGGCATCGGCGGCGGCGTGCCGCTGGCGGCCATGCTCTGTACCGAAGCCGTGGCCTGTTTCGAGCCCGGTGACCAGGGCGGCACCTACAACGGCAACCCCTTGATGACCGCCGTCGGCGTGGCGGTGATGGAAGCATTGCTGCAGCCGGGCTTCCTGCCCTCGGTGCAGGAAACCGGCGCCTACCTGCGCGCGGAACTGCTGCAACTGTGCCAGCAGCACGGCCTGCAAGGCGAACGCGGCGAAGGCTTGCTGCGCGCGCTGGAACTCGGCCGCCCGATCGGCGCCCAACTGGTGGAGGCGGCGCGCGAGTTGCAGCCGCTCGGCCTGCTGCTGAACTCGCCGCGCCCCGACCTGCTGCGCTTCATGCCGGCGCTTAACGTCAGCCGCGACGAAATCAAGCAGATGATCTCGATGCTGTCGGGCTTGTTGCTGCAATTGAAATAATCCCTGCGCCAGCCATGGCGCTCACCCCATGAACATACCGATATAGGTATATTAGGTTGCCGCACATAAAACGTGCGGCAACCTGATGTTTTTCGCCATACCCCGCCTATTATTAAAACATTCCAACCAAAATACAGAACCCTCCGCGTGCGTTACTGCGCCCAATAACGGCCGCCGTTGCCGCGCTGCTCGATCACAAAAAAATTGACATCCAATCAAATCAATCAGAAAAAATTTTGATTCACGCAGAGCAACTTAAACTAAATATGTTATCCTGAAAAATGTTGCAATGCAGCACCATTTCAATGATTGCACCAAACTGCGCGACTGGTGCCGCTCCTGGAATGCGCGACCTTTGCATCATCTTGTCATCACTATTTTCGATAAAAATCGTTCCGCTTGAATATTGGTAAACTGGTATCTTGCGGTGAATGGAATGGTTGAAAAACTTGCCGCTTAGTGCGATCAAGTCCCTGCAAAATCACCAAAACTGCTTACTTTAAATAGAACACAAATGAAAATGAATATGAATGTCGGAACCCGGTTAGCTGCCGGATTTGGTCTGGTCGTCCTGCTGCTGATTGGCATAACATCGCTCGGAATTACACGTCTTGGCGCACTCAACGACGGCACCAGCCTGATCATCAATGATCGCTATCCAAAAGTCATGCTGGCCAATGCCGTGCTGAACGACATCAGCGATACAGCAATCCGGATGCGCAACATGCTGATTCTGGACGATCCGGAAAAAATCAAGAGCGAGCTGGCTACTCTGCTCGAGACCAGAAAAAATGTAACCACAAATCTCGACAAGCTCGATAAGTCGCTTTCGACTGAAAAAGGCCAACAGATTTTCAAGGCAATCGCCGCGGCGCGCGCCAAGTATGCAGTCGGACAAGCTGAATTCCTGAAATTGGCCGCGGAAGGCAAGAAGCAGGAAGCAGGCAACCTGTTGCTGGCTACCGTGGCTCAGGATCAGCAGGCATACTTTAACGAGGTGAAAGGTCTGATCAAGCTGGGTGGAATACTGGTCGACAAGAGCGGCGAAGAAGCGGCAAACAATTTCCACAACAGCAGCAATCTGATGACTGCGCTCGCTGCATTGGCCACCTTGCTGGCATGCGGCTTTGCGTACTGGACCACGCGCAGCATTACGTTGCCGCTGAACCGGGCAGTGCAGGTGGCACGCACCGTGGCTTCCGGTGACCTGACCAGCCATATCGAAACCGGCGCCACTGACGAAACCGGCCAATTGCTGCACGCGCTGCAAGACATGAAC
>NZ_AVCC01000041.1 GCF_000622895.1 Herminiimonas sp. CN | reverse complement strand
AACTCGCTCTGAAATAGTGCGGCAATGCTCTGTTTTTATATATACAACACATAGTATGATAAGGATCTGAAATGTCGAATCAATGGAAGCTCATTTGCAAGCTTGCCGATATTCCGGTGCTGGGCGCGCGCGTGCTGCAGCGCGCTGGAAAGCCGGATGTGGCGATTTTCCGCAACAGCGAAGACAAGGTGTTTGCGCTGCTCGACCGTTGCCCGCACAAGGGCGGGCAGCTGTCGCAGGGCATCGTCTACGGCGAACGGGTCGCCTGCCCGATGCACAACTGGAACATCGAACTCGATTCCGGCTGCGCCGCCGCACCGGATCAAGGCTGCGCGCAAAAATTCAGCGTCCAGGTCGAGGCCGGCGATGTGTATCTGGACGTGGTTGAACTGGATTCCTTGGCGGCCGAGGTGGCAGCCACATGAACCTGTCGCGCGAAGCCAAGGCAACTTGCTGTTACTGCGGCGTCGGTTGCGGCGTCATCGTCGAGACCGACGGCGTGCAGGTGACCGGCGTGCGCGGCGACCCGGAGCACCCGGCCAACTTCGGCCGCCTGTGCACCAAGGGCAGTACGCTGCATCTGACGGCCAACCCGCTGCTGCAGCAGCAGGCGCGCGCGCTGTATCCGGAACTGCGCAGCACGCGCACTGTGCCGCGCGTGCGGGCCGGCTGGGACCAGGCGCTGGACGCGATCGCGCAACAATTCGCCAATACGATCAAGAAGCACGGGCCGGACAGCGTCGGTTTCTATGTTTCCGGCCAGCTGCTGACCGAAGACTATTACGTGTTCAACAAGCTGGCCAAAGGCTTGATCGGCACCAACAATATCGACACCAACTCGCGCCTGTGCATGTCGAGCGCGGTGGCCGGCTACAAGCAGACGCTGGGCGCCGATGCGCCGCCTACCTGTTACGAGGATATCGAGCAGGCCGAGCTGATTTTCATCGTCGGCTCCAACACCGCGTATGCGCATCCGATCCTGTATCGGCGCATCGAAGATGCGCGCAAGAACAATCCGCAGCTGAAAGTGATCGTCGCCGACCCGCGCCGCACCGATACCGCGCGCGAAGCCGACCTGTTCCTGCCGATCCTGCCGGGCACCGACGTCGCGTTGTTCAACGGCATGCTGCATATCTGCCTGTGGGAAGACCTGCTCGACAGTGCCTATATCGACGCCCATACCGAAGGCTTTGCCGAACTGAAGCAGACAGTGCGCGATTACACGCCCAAATACGTGGCCGAGCTGTGCGGCATCGGCGAAGCTGATCTGGTGCAGGCCGCGCAATGGTTCGGCCGTTCCAAGGCCGCGTTGTCGCTGTATTGCCAGGGCCTGAACCAGTCGTCGTCCGGCACCGCCAAGAATGCGGCGCTGATCAACCTGCACCTGGCCACGCACCAGATCGGCAAGCCCGGCGCCGGACCGTTTTCGCTGACCGGCCAGCCGAATGCGATGGGCGGGCGTGAAGTCGGCGGCATGGCCAATCTGCTATCGGCCCACCGCGACCTGGCCAATCCCGAGCACCGCGCCGAAGTCGCCAAGCTGTGGGGCGTGGACCAGGTGCCGGCCAAGCCGGGCAAGACCGCGGTCGAGATGTTCGAGGCGGTGCGCGCTGGCGAGATCAAGCTGCTGTGGATCGCCTGCACCAATCCCGCCCAGTCGATGCCGGACCAGAAGCTGGTGCGCGAGGCGCTGAAAAAAGCCGAGCTGGTGATCGTGCAGGAAGCCTACCAGACCACCGCGACGGTCGACTATGCCGACGTGCTGCTGCCGGCCACCACCTGGAGCGAGAAGGACGGCACCGTCACCAACTCCGAGCGCCGCATCACCCGCTTCAAGCCGGTGCTGGCTAAGCCGGCCGAGACCCGCCACGACTGGGAAATCGTGACTGATTTCGCCTGCCGGCTGGAAGTATTGATGGGCAAGAGCAACACCTTGTTTCCGTACGAGAGCGCGGAACAGATCTGGAACGAGCACCGCGAAACCACGCGTGGACGCGATCTCGACATCACCGGCCTGTCTTACCGGATGCTGGAAGAGCAGGGGCCGCAGCAATGGCCGTTCCCGCAGGGCGCCGCGAGCGGCAAGCAGCGGCTGTACGAGGACGGGATTTTCCCGACCGCCAGCGGCCGCGCCAGATTCGTCAATACCGTGTATCGGCCGGTGGCAGAAGCGGTCGAGGCGCGCTACCCGTTTCATTTGACGACAGGACGCCTGCGCGACCAGTGGCACGGCATGAGCCGCACCGGCACCGTCGCGCAATTGTTTGCGCACGCCTCCGAGCCGTCGGTAGCGATGCCGCAGCTCGACATGGAGCGGCGCCAGATCAAGAACGGCGATCTGGTCCATGTCACCAGCAGGCGCGGTTCGCAAATCTTGCCGGCAGTGGCCAGTGAAGAGATGCGCGCCGGGCAGGCCTTCATTGCGATGCACTGGGGCGAGGAATATCTGTCCGGCCGCGGTCATGATGGCGCCGGCACCTATGGCGTGAATGCGCTGACGCTGTCGACGCTCGATCCGGTGTCCAGGCAGCCGGAGCTCAAGCATGCGGCGGTCAAGATCCTGAAGGCCGAGCTGCCGTGGCGTTTTCTGGTGTTCGGCTGGGTCGATGCATCGCAGGTGCTGGCCTTGCAAGCGGCGCTGCGGCCGTATCTGCGCCGTTTCAGCTATGCGTCCTGCACGCTGTTCGGGCGCGAAAAAGTCGGCGTGCTGCTCCGTGCCGCCGACGATTACGTCGCCGACGCCGCGCTGGTGAAGGAAATCGAATCGCGTTTCGGCATCGAAGGCGCCGGCGTGTTGCGCTACGACGATGCCAGGCGCGGCAATGCGCGCCATATCCTGGTGCGCGACGGCAAGCTGGCGGCGGTTTCGTTGGCGGGCGATACCTCGGCCGAGCATTGGCTGAAGGAATACCTGGAAGGCGAACTGCCGGTGGCGGCGCTCGGTCGCATGCTGTTGGTGCCCTCGGCCAAGGTGCCGCAGGGCTTCAAATCGCGTGGCCGGATCGTCTGCAATTGCCTCAATGTTGCAGAGTCGGAAATCAGGGAAATGCTGGATGCGCAGCAGGGCACGTCGGATGCGGTGCTGGCTGACCTGCAGCTCAAACTCAAATGCGGCACCAATTGCGGTTCCTGCATCCCCGAGCTCAGGCAAATGGTGCTGGCAAGCGCGGCAATTGCAAACGCAGCATGACAAAACTTGCCGGAGCCGGCCCCGCTTGAATCGGTATAATTCGCGCATGGAAAATGCACAATCAACTGAACATTTTGCGGCGGCCCGTTTCATCAAGGTAATCGGGCGCGGCAAGGATGGGGCCCGCGGCCTGTCGCGCGCTGATGCGCAGCAGATGTATGCGGCGATGCTGGATGGACGCGTCTCCGATCTCGAACTGGGCGCGATCCTGCTGGCGATGCGCATCAAGGGCGAGTCGGTCGATGAGATTGCCGGCTTTCTCGATGCTGCAGAGGCATCGTTCGAGCAATTGTCGGTGCCGGGCGAGCCATCAGCTTATGCGCCGATCGTGATTCCGAGTTACAACGGTTCGCGCAAGATGGCGAACCTGACGCCGCTGCTGGCGCTGCTGCTGGCACGGCAGGGAGTGCCGGTGCTGGTGCATGGCGTCACGCAGGATGCCGGTCGCGTCACCACGGCCGAGATTTTTGCCGCGATGGGTTTGGTGCACTCCGACAGCGTGCAGCAAGCCGAGGCCTGCTTTGTGCGACGCGAACCGGCTTTCATGCCGATCGGGGTTCTGGCGCCTGCGATGGCGCGTCTGCTGGAAACGCGGCGCTCATTGGGCGTGCGCAATTCAACTCATACGCTGGTGAAGATATTGCAACCCTTCAAGGGCCCGGCATTGCGCCTGACGTCGTATACCCATCCGGAATATCTGGCCATGTTGAGCAGCTACTTCGCAACTGCGGCGCCAGCCGCGCGCGGCGACGTCTTTCTGATGCGCGGCACCGAAGGGGAAACCGTGGCGAACGCCCGGCGCGCCCAGCAAATCGACTGGTACCACGCGGGAACATGTACGACGCTGGTGCAAACCCAGTCCACCGCCGATGCAAACATCGCCTTGCCCGAAGCGCCGGATGCAGCCTCGACCGCACGCTGGACTGAAGCGGTATTGCGCCAGGAGCAGCCGGTACCGGCCACCATAGCCGAGCAGGTGAAGCATTGCGTGCAGGTTTCCCGGCAATTGCAGGCCGGTCTCCTAACGCGTTGAGGTTTTTCCGTACATGACTAAAAAGTATGAAGTCGCGGTAATCGGTGCCGGTGCCGCCGGCATGATGTGCGCGGCGGTGGCCGGCCAGCGCGGCAAAAGCGTGGTGCTGATCGATCACGCCACGCGGCTGGCGGAAAAGATCCGCATCTCCGGCGGCGGCCGCTGCAATTTCACCAATATCGACGCTGGCCCGCAGAATTTTCTGTCAGGCAATCCCCATTTCTGCAAAAGCGCACTGTCACGCTACACGCCGCAGGACTTCATTGCCTTGCTCAAGCGCTACCGCATCGGCTATCACGAGAAGCACAAGGGACAGCTGTTTTGCGACGATTCTGCCGAAGACATCATCAGGATGCTGAAAGCCGAGTGCGATCTGGGACAAGTGCACTGGCAGATGCCCTGCAGCGTCAGCGCCATCAGCAAGGCCGACGGCGGCTTTGTGCTGGCAACCAATGCTGGCAACATAATGGCTGATAAAGTCGTGCTTGCCACCGGCGGCCTTTCCATCCCGAAAATCGGCGCCACCGATTTCGCGCACCGGATTGCGCGGCAGTTCGGCATCAAGCTGGTGGAGCCGCGGCCGGGACTGGTGCCGCTGACCTTCGATATGTCGGAATGGCAACCCTTCGTCGCTCTGGCCGGGATTGCCTTGCCGGTCGAGATCAGCGCCGGCGAAAAGAAAAACCGCGGCAGCTTCCGCGAAGACTTGTTGTTTACCCATCGCGGCCTGTCCGGCCCGGCGGTATTGCAGATTTCCAGCTATTGGCAGCCCGGCGCGCAGCTCACCATCGATTTATTGCCCGACATGGATGTCGCGCAAACATTGATCGAGGGCAAGTCAACACTCAAGAGGAATCTGGGCAACACCTTGTCGCAGTGGCTGCCGGCGCGGCTGGTGGATGGCTGGCTGCAGATCAAGGGCTTCCGGGCCGACGCCCGCATCGCCGACATGACCGACAAGCAATTGCGCTTGCTGGGAGAGTCGCTGAACGCCTGGGTCATCACCCCCGACGGTTCCGAAGGCTATCGCAAGGCCGAAGTCACGCTGGGCGGCATCGACACGCGCGAGTTGTCGCAGCAGACCATGATGGCAACAAAAGTGCCGGGGCTGTATTTCATCGGTGAATCGGTAGACGTGACCGGCTGGCTGGGCGGCTATAATTTCCAGTGGGCCTGGGCATCCGGAGCTGCGGCGGGCATGTCAGTGTGACCCGATAGGCGGTGCCGGCAGCAGCGGAAGAAATTTCTCGTTAAAAGACTTTCATCGGGCAAGCAAGTCTGCTAAAATTGCCGTCTTCTCCTAAAATCATCGTTTGAATTTACATGACAACAATTCGCCTTAAAGAAAACGAGCCGTTCGAAGTCGCAATGCGTCGCTTCAAGCGCACTATTGAAAAAACCGGTTTGTTGACCGACCTGCGCGCACGTGAATTTTACGAGAAGCCAACTGCAGAGCGCAAGCGCAAGCTTGCTGCCGCAGTCAAGCGCCATTACAAGCGCATTCGTAGCCAGCAGCTGCCGAAAAAGCTGTTCTAATTTTTCGCCGCACGTTTGTGCGGCTGGATTGAAAACCCGCTCCGGTCGCTCCGCTGCGGGTTTTTCTGTTTATCTGATTGAAATGGGGTTGGTATGGGATTGAAAGAGCAGATTACCGAAGACATGAAGTCCGCAATGCGCGCCAAGGATGCTGTCAAGTTGGGTGCGATTCGCATGCTGACTGCGGCAATCAAGCAAAAAGAGGTCGATGAGCGCATTGAGGTGACGGACGCGCACGTCCTTGCGATCGTCGAAAAAATGATCAAGCAGCGCAAGGATTCGATCAGCCAATTTGAGGCCGGCGGTCGCCAGGATTTGGCCGATATCGAAAAGGTCGAACTGGCCATTCTGTCGGTCTACATGCCAGCTGCATTATCAGACGCCGAAGTGCAGGCTGCCGTTGCTGCCGCCATCACCGAGACCGGCGCTGCCGGGCCGCAGGATATGGGCAAGTTGATGGCGGTGCTGAAGCCGAGGCTGGCAGGGCGCGCCGACATGACCGCGGTCTCGGCATTGGTGAAGGCGGCCTTGAGCAAGGCTTGAGCGCCGGATTGCCTAAGTTTCAGTCGAGATGATTCCACAATCCTTCATTCAGGACTTGCTCAGCCGCGTCGATATTGTCGATGTGGTCGGCCGTTATGTGCAACTGAAGAAAGGTGGCGCCAACTTCATGGGTTTGTGCCCGTTTCATAGCGAGAAATCCCCCAGCTTTACCGTCAGTCCGACCAAGCAGTTTTACCATTGCTTCGGCTGCGGTGCTCACGGCACCTCGATCGGTTTCCTGATGGAATACTCGGGCCTGGGCTTTGTCGATGCAGTCAAGGACCTGGCGCAGAACGTCGGGCTGGCAGTGCCGGAAGAGGATCGTCTGCTGCCGGCTCAGCGCGCCGAAGCGCAGGCAAGAAACATGGCGCTTACCGACGTGATGACGCAGGCCTGCGATTTTTACCGCAGCCAGCTGCGCAGCGCCGGGCCGGCGATTGCCTATTTGAAAAAGCGCGGATTGACAGGCGAGGTGGCGGCCAGGTTTGGCTTGGGTTACGCACCCGATGGCTGGGATGGCTTGCGTGCAGTATTTCCCGATTACGATGCGGCGGCGCTGGTCGAGGCGGGCCTGGTTATCGATAAAGGCGAAGAGCCGGGGGCAAACCGGCGGCGCTACGACCGCTTCCGCGATCGCATCATGTTTCCGATACGCAATGTAAAAGGGCAGGTGATCGGTTTTGGCGGCCGGATTTTGGATAGCGGCGAGCCGAAGTACTTGAATTCTCCCGAGACACCCTTATTTCAGAAGGGTCTGGAGTTGTATGGTTTGTTCGAGGCGCGACAGGCGATACGCAGTGCCGGTTATGTATTGGTGACCGAGGGCTATATGGACGTGGTGGCGCTGGCGCAGTTGGGTTTTCCGCAGGCGGTTGCCACCCTCGGCACTGCATGTACGCCGACGCATGTGCAAAAATTATTGCGCCAGACCGATCATGTGGTGTTCAGTTTCGATGGCGATGCGGCCGGGCGCCGTGCAGCGCGGCGTGCGCTTGATGCCTGCCTGCCTTTGGCGACTGACAACAAGGTGATTAAATTTTTATTTCTGCCTACCGAACACGATCCAGATAGTTATGTGCGCGAACTGGGCGCGGATGCTTTTTCGCAGCAGATTCAGGATGCGATGCCGCTGTCACAGTTTCTTTTGAAGGAAGTGATTGGCACTAATGATTTGGCAACCCCGGAAGGGCGTGCACGGGTGCAGTTCGATGCCAAGCCCTTGTTGCAGGCAATGCCCGCATCTTCCTTGCGTTTGCAAATAGTCAGGAGCCTGGCGCAATTAACGCTTTCGACTGCGGCGGAAATTGAAACCCTGTTCGAACTTGTCAGTCCGGTATCGAGAGCGCGCATGGCGCCGCCCAAGACAAGGCGAGCCGCCCCCATGGGGCTTGAGCGCCAGATGATTCGCTTGCTGATCGCTCATCCCGCTCTGGCGGTGGACCTGGATGCTTCTGTGCTGGCAGCAGTCGCCCATATTTCGTCGGATTATGCGGCGCTGCTGACGCAGTTGGTTGCGACTTGTCAGGCGATGGGTGCGAATGCGAGTTTTGCCGCATTGGCAGAGCAGTTACGGGCGACCGATTCTGATTTCGATACGGTGATAGCGGAAGTGGCAGCGCAACCCGAATCGGATTTGGATGCGGTTCGGCTGGAGTTGGCAGGTGCTGTCAGGCAAACCAAAATGCAGGCTATCAAGGCGGAACTGGATCGGTTGGCAACTTCGGGGCAGAGCGTGGAAAATGTCCGTGCGCGCTATATGGAACTGATGTCAGAGCAAGAACAGTTGCGACGGCAGGCGGATGCTGAAATTGCAATGCGTTAACAGTATCGAATAGGACTTGGAGATGCGTGCAAGGAAGCGGTGCGGTGGCAAAACAAACGAGTTTCCATCATTTCTGGATGCGACGCCAGTGCCATTTGGTCGCCCCATGATGCCCCGGGCTGAGGAGGATTTGGCTCGGTATGCTATAATTTAAAGCTTTTAATTCAAGGTCTTATGGCTTTGAGTCGGTGAGAATATGAGGAGTGCATTGCAAGCCAGTCAGCGGTTGCGGGAAATCACCACGCCAGGCGCGATTTGACTTGTGGCAGTAAAAATATTTGAGTTGGTGGTTATTCCATGGTGAGCGCGATGAAAAAAACTGCGAGATTCCAGATTCCGAGCGAAGCAAAAGTGAAATCCACTGCGGAGAAGTCGGCGGCATCGAAGTCTGTCGAGCGGACATCCGCTGCTTCCCGCCCGCCTGGCAATTCCAAGACTGGGAAAGCGGCGTTTGCCGACACTGAATCGCCTGCCCGAACGCAGGCCGGAAAAACTGCCAAATTAGAAGAATCCGAGACGGTCGTGAAAAAGGCGTCTGGGGCTGCTTCCCAGCCAAGAATAAAGCCTTTGTCTAAAACTGATGCAAAGTCGACTCCTGCGCAATTGAAAGCTCCTGTGACAACCAAGAAAACTGAAGCGAAAACTGTTATCAAGCCTATCAAAACCGAGATCAAGCCTGAAGCTGTAGCGGTCAAGCAGGACGCCAAAAACGTAGTTGGCCCAATCGTGAAGTCGACCACGGATGCGGCAACGCTGGCAGCAATCGATACTTCGGGTTATATCCTTCCGACCATCAAGGTGCCAGGACGTCGAGGCCGCAAACCAAAAGAATTTCAGCCGGAAAATGATGAAATTGCGGCGCTGAATGCGGTCGAGCGCACCGAGTTGAAGGCGGCCGACAAGGCGAAGGCAAAAGATCGCAAGGCAAAAGAAAAAGCGCTTTTGAAGGATGCATTTTCTTCGGATACCGAAGCTTCAGAGGAAGAGCTTGAGGCGCGCCGTGAAAAGCTGAAAATTTTGATCAAGCTGGGCAAGGAGCGCGGTTTCCTGACGTATGCGGAGATCAACGATCACTTGCCGGAAAATATCATTGATCCGGAGGCAATCGAAGGCATCATCGGCACCTTCAACGACATGGGCATTGCCATTTACGAGCAGGCGCCCGATGCTGAAACGCTGTTGTTGTCGGATAACGTAGCCAGCGTTGCCAGCGATGACGAAGCTGAGGCCGCTGCCGAAGCGGCGTTGTCGACGGTCGATTCCGACTTCGGCCGCACCACCGATCCGGTACGGATGTACATGCGTGAAATGGGCTCGGTGGAGCTGCTCACGCGCGAAGGCGAGATTGAAATCGCCAAGCGGATCGAAGACGGTTTGAAGGACATGATTCAGGCCATTTCGGCCTGCCCGATGACCATTGCCGAAATTCTGGCTGCAGCCGACAAGATCGCCAACGATGAAATCAAGATTGACGAGATTGTCGATGGCCTGGTGAATCTGACCGAAGGCGAGTCGGAAGCGCCGCAGTCGGCCGCGGCTGCGGACGACGATGAAGATGAAGAGTCGGACGAAGATGGCGAGGCCGAAGAGGATGAGGAAGAGTCCAGCGGAACCGGTGGCGCCGCTGGTTTCTCGGCAGCGCAGCTGGAGCAATTGAAGCGCGATTCGCTGGATAAGTTCGGGATCATCTCGAGCCAGTTCGACAAGATGCGCAAGTCGTACGAGAAGGAAGGCTACAACTCGAAGCCTTACGTCAAGGCGCAGGAAGCGATTTCCCAGGAACTGCTGGGCATACGCTTTACCGCCAAGGTGGTTGAGAAGCTATGCGATACCCTGCGCGGGCAGGTGGATGAAGTGCGCCATATCGAAAAGCAGATACTGGATGTGGCGGTGAATCGTTGCGGCATGCCGCGCTCGCATTTCATCAAGGTGTTTCCCGGCAATGAAGTCAATCTTTCCTGGGTCGAAGGCGAAGTCAACTCCGGTCATGCATACAGCGCTATCTTGGGGCGCAATGTGCCGACCATTCAGGAATTGCAAAAGAAACTGATTGATTTGCAAACGCGCGTTGTTTTGCCATTGCCTGATTTGCGCAACATCAACAAGAAGATGGCGGCCGGCGAGATGAAGGCGCGCCGGGCCAAGCGCGAAATGACCGAAGCCAACTTGCGGCTGGTGATTTCGATTGCAAAAAAATACACCAATCGCGGCCTGCAATTCCTCGACCTGATCCAGGAAGGCAATATCGGCCTGATGAAAGCGGTCGACAAGTTCGAATACCGTCGCGGCTACAAGTTCTCGACCTATGCGACATGGTGGATTCGCCAGGCGATCACGCGTTCGATCGCAGACCAGGCGCGCACGATCCGGATTCCGGTGCACATGATCGAAACCATCAACAAGATGAACCGGATCTCGCGCCAGATATTGCAGGAAACCGGTGCCGAACCGGATCCGGCGACGCTGGCAATCAAGATGGAAATGCCGGAAGACAAGATTCGCAAGATCATGAAGATCGCCAAGGAGCCGATTTCGATGGAAACGCCGATTGGCGACGATGACGATTCCCATCTGGGCGATTTCATCGAGGATAACAACACTCTGGCGCCGGCCGATGCGGCCCTGCATGCATCGATGCGCAATGTGGTCAAGGATGTGCTGGATTCCCTGACGCCGCGCGAGGCCAAGGTATTGCGCATGCGTTTCGGAGTGGAAATGTCGACCGACCACACGCTGGAAGAGGTCGGCAAGCAGTTTGACGTCACGCGTGAGCGGATTCGCCAGATAGAGGCCAAGGCATTGCGCAAATTGCGCCATCCCTCTCGCTCGGACAAGTTAAAGAGCTTCCTCGAAGGTAATTAAATAGTTTAAAATTGGCGAGGCGTTTTTTACCTCGCCCCGAATCTCCCCCACCAAGGGAGATAAATTTAAGCAGGGCAGCCTGCGCGAAAGATACTGGGCCTCTAGCTCATGCTTGGTTAGAGCAGCGGACTCATAATCCGTTGGTGCCGTGTTCGACTCACGGGAGGCCCACCAGAATTTTTATGTAGTGAAATTAATCCCTTACGAGAAATCGTCGGGGCTTTTTTTTGTCTGTACATTGCCAAATTTCGTTCAAAAAGTGGCCTTTGCCGGAAATGTGCCGGAATGACAGAATTCAGACCAAGCGTTATTTCAACGAATGGAGAAATTACATATGGCATATATCAAACAACGCGGCGCATTTTGGCGGGCAGAAGTTCGCCGTAGCATCCGCTTTCTCCCGCTTTCGCCGTATGCAGTACGGCCAAATGCATAAGTTTGGGAATCTCTATCTGGCGAACTACGCCAACGAAGCGGCCTACCGTGAGGACACTCGGCGCATGAGCAACGGCGATATTTTCGATGACATTTCCAGGAAGTGCGCCACCACACCAACCAGCCGGGACTGGTGCGGTTACTGGCAGGATAACAAGCGCCAAGCCGAACGGCTGGCAGCTTGAATATTTGATTCGGTTAGGCGATCTCTCACTTCATTACACCAACACTGTCATTGATCTCTCTGACAATGTTGCGCGCCTCCAGTCGGCGCATCACGGCCAAGATATTTTTTTGAATTCGGGCGGCGATGGCGACCGTCAAGTCAATGCCTTTGCGCGGCAACAGCGCATTGGTGATTTCACGGCTGCATAGTGCCGAGCCAGCTTCACGCATCACATCCAGTGTCATGCGCTGCGCTTCGCCGATGACACTGATCTTCTGACGTATCACGAACACGCAGCGCTTGTCAGGACGGTGATTCTCGGCCAAGCGGCGGTCAATCCGATCTTCCTTTTTTGTTCTTCGGGCGTACATGACCGTTGACGTAGGCGCCGTCCATGTGGGTCTCACCAGAGAGCGGCCCATTTGCAAGGCCGAAATCCTCTTGACGGCGTTGGTATAGATGGCGATCGCAGCCAGGTACATCTTGAGCGGCAGCTTATGAAAGGCAAAGATGGTGCCGGATGTGACGCTGAACGTGTGGTTGCAGTCCTTGGCGCCATTGCTTGCGGGTGGCGATGAAGTAGTGTTCGTGCACCACACTGCACTGTGGGCAGGTCGCACCGGATTTCGTTTTCACTGCATCCAAGTGGCCCGGCCTACACCATTGCCCGATTGCTAGGAGACGCCATGCGCGCTTTGCTCTACCTACTCGCCCTCGTTTCCCTGCGCGTGCCACTCGCGGTTGTGCGGCGCTGTCGAATAGACCAGCGCCGCCGCCGGCAGTACAAGCAACAGCACGAGCAGAATCAGTCGTCCGCGAATGCTGGCGAGAATAGCCATTGTTTCTTATCCTTTGCCCCGTTTTTTTGCTGCACTGTAGCCGTACGCTCCCAAGGAAAATACTTGAAGGGATGGGCGTGCCGACAAAGTTTGTTGAAGTATCGTCGGCACCAACGGCGGCGTCAAATACCCGCTTTTTCTTGCGTCTATCCTTACGTATTTTTTCGGGGAGCTCGACGCACGGGTCGATCGAGGCGGGGTTTTTCATAGCAAGCGCCCGGCCGGGTGGTTGGCTGTCGCTTGCGCGTGTCGCCTCAAGGCTTGCGCGCAAGGTCGCGATCGGGGGTATCTCCTAAAGGCTTAAGTGTTCGCACCAATTGTCGGGGCGGGCCGACCCGCCTATATTTCATGCACCTGATCTGTCGGTCTGACGGAGGCCATTGTTCAGAGTGTACACACGTAGTCGCAGGTTCGCATAGAGGTCACTGTGCTGGCACAGCGGGGTCTAAAAAATTCGTTGCTGGCAGTGCGTGATTGAAGCCGTTGGGATACGAAAACAATAGAAGAAGTGCCGCAAAGGTACAGAGGGGACGGAAATGGACAGGGCAATAGGACGGTTACGGTTTGCGCTTGAAGCTCTAATTTTGTGCGCGGCGCTGAGCGCCTGTACGCCGGCGCCCGACATGTCGGGAATCGCCCGCGAACGCCAGCGTGCCGTGCAGCGCTACGACATCAGCCAGGCCATTGCCAGCAACGGTAAAGTGGTCGTCGTCGGCACCCAGAGCGGCGCCGTACTCGTTTCGAACGATCAGGGAAAAACCTGGGTACGCAATGCGCTTGGGCACACCTCGCTGGTCGACTTGACCGCCTGTGGCGACAAGGGCTTTCTGGCCGTTGACCACTACCACAAGGTCTGGTCGGCCGATGCCGAAGGCCGCAACTGGCAGTCCGCTCCCCTCGAGATGCCGCGCACCCCGCTGGTCGTCGCCTGCGACCGTCAGGGTGGCTGGTGGGTTGCCGGCATCAACGCGGTCATCTCCGGCAGCGCCGATAGCGGCAAGACCTGGAAGACCACCGACCTCGGTGCCGATGCGCAGATCACCACGCTGCAGTTTCTTGACGACAAAAACGCGATCGCTCTCGGTGAATTCGGCCTGACGGTGACGACCGATGATGGTGGCGTGACGTGGAAGAAGGGGCCAAAGATCGCCGGTGATTTCTACCCTTATGCCGCGCTCTTTGCCAGCCGCAACGAAGGCTGGGTGAGCGGTCTGGCTGGCCAGATGCTGCACACCAGCGATGGTGGCAAAACCTGGAGCAAGCAGGACAATGCCACGCAGGCCACGCTCAACCGTCTGTTCATGCATGACGGCGTTCATTTCGGCGTCGGTGCCGGCGGTGTGATTGCCCGCCTTGACGGTAACAGCTGGCGTGCCGTGCCCTATACCGATACCGTACCGGTTTTTCTCGGTGGCGGCGCGTCCCTGCCGGGGCAGTCCGCGATTGTAATCGGCGGCCCGGGTGGCTTGCTGCGCAGTGTCAGCACGCTCGCCAAACAATAAGCCGAAGGGGGAAACAATACTATGGTTACCAAAGTGCGTCACGCCATTACCCACGCCCTGCACAAGGCTGAGGAATGGATTTTCCGCAATCCGAAGATTGTTCTCTCGCTGGTCATGCTGGTGACGATCCTTTTTGGATCGGCCCTGCCGAGCCTGCGCGTCTTCACCGACTTCTCCGATCTGCTGCCGCAGAACCACCCCTACATCAAGGTCTACAACCACCTGAAAGAAAACTTCGGCGGCGCCAACATGATCGTCATGTCGGTCGAAGTGGAGAAGGGCACCATCTTCAACGACGAAACGCTCAAGCTGATTCATGAAGCCACGCAAGGTGTCGACAACCTGCCGGGCGTTAACCACAACCTCGTCAGCAGCCTGACCCACCGCACCGCGCGCAAGATTTTTCTCGACGACCAGGGCGGCTTCGCTTCCGAGCCCTATTACGACCCGCTCAAACCAACGCGGACCATCGCTGAACTCGAGCGCCTGAAGAACGACGTCATTGCCAATCCGACGATCTACGGTCTGCTCGTTTCGCCGGACATGAAGGCGGCGCTGATCAAGGCACAACTGACCGAAGGCGACATCGACTATCCGGCGACCTTCGCCGCCTTGCAGAAAATCCGTGCCACGCTGGCGACCCCGGGTCACAAGATCTACGTGACCGGCAACCCGGTGCTCACCGGCTGGGTTTACACCTACCTCAACCAGATCATACAGATTCTGGCGTGGACCCTGCTCCTGATGACCACGCTGCTGATTTTCTATTTCCGCCGCCTGTACGGGGTTGCGCTCCCCCTGCTGGGTATTGCGCTGTCCTCGATTTGGGGCCTCGGTTTCATGGCCGCCATGGGAATCAACCTCGAACCCCTGTCGCTGCCGATTCCCTTCCTGATTGCGGCACGCGCCACGTCGCACGGCGTGCAACTGGTCGTGCGCTATTACGAGGAACTGGCGATCGTGCACGACGGCAAGAAGGCCGCCCGCAACGCACTCGATGCCTTGTTCCGCCCGGGGTCGCTGGCGATCATCGTCGATGCGATAGGGATCGCCGTACTGATGCTTGGCGCTGCGCCGTTCAACTTCAAGCTCGGCATGGCAGCGGGTTTCTGGGGCTTCTCGGTCATTTTCACTGTTCACTTCATGGTGCCGCTGGCCCTGACCATCCTGCCGACACCGAAGAAACACGAAAACGGCAACGAAGGCATCCGTAATTTCCTTGGCAAGGCCATGGCCCTGACCGGCGGTACCGACGGCGGCGCGCGTACCATTCTGCTTCTCAGCCTGATCGGTGCGATTGGCGGCGCCTATTGCGTCACCAAGGTACAACTCGGTGAATCCGAACCGGGCTCACCGCTGCTGCATCTGAATCACGACTACAACGTCTCCACCAAGGCGATCAACACGCGCTTCCCTGGCTCCGAAGAGCTGCACGTCGTCGCGCGCACCAACGAGAAGGGCGGCATCAAGCGTCCGGAGGTGATGGCGGCGATCGAGCGCTTTCAGGAGCACATGCTGTCCGACCCCACGCTGGGCGGCACCAAGGCCATGCCGGGCGTCGTGCGGGTGGTGAACAAGCTGACGCACAACGATGACCCGCGCTGGATGCAACTGCCCGACACGGCCGAGGAAATCGGCGGCCTGATGTTCGCCTACATGGCTTCCAGCCCGATTCCCGGCGCCCTGAAGGAGTTCGTCAACGCCGACGAAAACGAGGCCGATATGGTTTTCTACTACAAGGACCACCAGGCCGAAACGATCAACCGCATCGTGGCCCTGGCAAAAGAGGGAATCAGAACGATCGAGGCCGACGTACCTGGCCTGCACATCGAACTCGGCGGCGGCATCATAGGCGTGACGGCGGCCGGCAACCAGGCGCTGCACACCGACCACATGATCATCATTCCGGCCGTCATGCTGCTCGCCTTCCTCATCGTGACGATCTACTACAGCTCGTTCCATGCCGGCTGGCTGATGGTGCTGCCGATGCTTTTCTCGACGCTGATGACCTACGCCTATATGGGGGTGCTGAACATCGGCATCAGCGTGAACACCGTGCCGGTAATCGCCGTCGGCGTCGGCGTCGGCATCGACTACGCGGTGTATTTCATGGACCGCATCCGCGAAGAATTCGCCGTCCTGCGCGACATGAAGAAAGCAGTGATCAATGCCGTCGCCACGACCGGTTACGCCGTCAGCTTTACCGCGGTTACGCTGGTTGCCGGCGTCGTGATGTGGATCTTCATGTCCGATCTGCGCTTCCAGTCCGATGCGGCCGTTCTGCTTTCTTTCATGCTCATCGTCAATGCGATCGCCGCCGTGCTGATTGTTCCCGCCTGGTGCGTCGTCTTCAAACCGAAGTTCGTGACGTCCGTGCATTACGACGAAGACCATATTTTGGAAAACGACTGAAAAAAGACCTGTAAGAGATAAAAAAGAGAGTGGTAATGCAGCAGTTGATCAACAGCGCTAATTGGAGGGATTCACATGGAATTGAGACAGCAGCACCGGGGTGTGCCCCTGGCCATGGTGGTTGCCGCCATGGCGATTGCCGGACAGGTGTCGGCCGCCGACAACCTGCCATCCTTGGGCGAAGAGGCATCTCCCTGGAACGTGGATGTAACCTATGAAAATCACACCGCACGCCGCGAAAGTGTCGGCCTCGCCAAGTTCCGCAACACCCTGCAGGTGGAAGCGGACAAGAGCCTGAGCGACGGCTGGGGGCTGCACAGCATTCTGCGCGGCAGCTTCGACGGCGTTTACCGCATGAACAAGAGCGAGTACGGCCGCAATGCCGGCGGTGCGGTCAATCTGCAGACGACGACGCCCGGCGGCTACGTCTCCGTGCCCTACGGCGCCGGCCTGGGCCACACGGCTGTGGCGGGACTTGGCCTGGTCGACAACAAGTTTGTAGATTCTTACCCGACCAGCCCGAACGAAGGCTTCCGGGTGCTTGGCGATCGCTGGCACGACATCAACGGTGGCGTCGCCTTCGCCGTGCCGGTTCGACCCTGCGATACCGATTCGCGTGGCTGTCGCGATTTTGGTGGCTATGGCAATCAGAGTCTGCGCGAACTTGAAGCGCCCGAGTTCAACGACCGCTGGGATTTCCTGCGTGAAGTCTATGCCAAGAAGACCTTCGGTCTTGCAAATGGCGATTCGCTGTTCCTGAAGGTTGGCAAACAGCAAGTCGTCTGGGGGCGTACTGACTTGTTCCGGGTGCTGGACGTGATCAACCCGATTGATTACTCGCGCAACAACATTTACGACGAACTCTCCGAAATCCGCATCCCGATGTGGATTGCCCAGGCAGAATACCGGATGGGCGCCAGCGAGTCGATGCAAGATCGCAACTTCCAGGTGGTCTGGAACTTCGATAAGTTTCGCCCCAGCAACCTGGGCCAGTGCGGCACGCCCAACGCGATCCTCGATGCGGGCTGTTTCTTCCGCGGCATGGCCAACCTGTGGGACAACGGCGGTACGGTGGCGAACTTCGCCAACGTTGCACCGGGCGTTCAGATGGCGACCAACTTCGGCGCGCACCAGATCGGCCTGAACAAGGTGAATCTGCCCGAGTGGAGCCTGCAGAACACGCAGCTGGGCGTCAAGTACGAAGGCGTCAGCAAGGATGGCCTGTCGTTCTCCCTGAATGCCCTGACCTACCGGTCGCAGTTGCCCTCGCTCCATGGTGGAATAGGGGGGGTCAACGGCTTCACTGGCGCATCGCAGGGCAGCTGGCCTTCTCTGATCGCCTTTAACATGGAGTTTCCACGGGTGAATCTGGTCGGCGGCTCGATGGACTTCCAGTTGCCGGCCGTCGGCGCTGCGATCCGGACGGAGCTGGCGGTTACCCAAGGGGAAGAATTTCAAAACACCGCCCGAAAAGAGCTGTTTTCTAAAAATAATGTCTCGCGCATGGTGATCGGGGTGGATCGCCCAACCTTCATTCCGTTCATCAGCGAGACATCGGCGACGCTCATCTCGGGACAACTGTTCTGGCAACACATCTTCCAGCATGAACGCCAACAGGGTACGCTCGGCACCGTGGGTATCCCCGATTTTCAAAACAACTTTATCGGCACCTTGCTGATCAAGGGCTTCCTCCGTAATGGCACGGTCAGTCCGCAGATCATGTTTGCTAGAGACTTCAATGCCCGGGCTTTTGCCGTTGCACCCCAGGTTGAGTGGAACGTCAGCAATGACCTCAAGCTGACCTTCGGCGCCAACTACAAGGGAGCCGATGGCAATGATCGGTACAAGTTCGACGATTGCCGTTCGTGTAACCCGTGGGCGCCCTTTACAGCCCCGAGTGGTGACGCCGATCCCTTCACGCCCGGTTCGCGCGGTCTGTCTGGTCTAGAACCGCTCGGTCGTTTCCGCGCCGGCCCGATTGGTGCCGCGTTCAATGAAAATGACATCTACGTCAAGGTTAACTACAAGTTCTGATCACCGAGGAGACACCCCATGAAAAAACATCTCAAAACCTTGCTGCCCATCTTGCTCGCCGGTCTTGTCGGCAGCACGCAGGCCGCAACCGAGGCCGACGTCGAAGCCTCGTTCAATCCCTACCAGGCGGGGATGCCGAGTTTCGCCGGCCTCACCGCGGGGATGACCATCAACAAGGGCAACGTACAGAAGTTCAAGGAACTGTTCGATTCCTCCACTTATGCATTTATTGAACAGGGGAGTCTTGAAGTCCCTATCGAAAAAACGAGCTCAATAGCCCTCAATCCCAACTACGTCGCGGCCACCAAGAAATATGCGTCGCAAGTGAAATTGGGCAGTAGTCCCGGTACGATCGATGGTTATGTGGCGGGTCGGCCGTTCCCCATGAAACCGGAGAAGAGTGATCCTCGCGCTGGGGAAAAATTAGCCTTCAATTACAAATACACACAGATCATTGGGGACAGTGGTCGCATCTATCCCTTTATCTGGTCTTATAAGGATGCAAAAACCGGCAAGGCGGAACGGCAGCTTGATCTTGACTTTCATACCATAAGCCTTAAACATCGCACTACGCAAGAACCTAAATCCGATATTGAGCCGAATCCGTCAAAGATCTATCGAGGGATTTATTTGAAGGTTCTTGCCCCGAACGACCTGAAGAATACCCAACTCCTGATCCAGCGATATGACGACGATGCCAAGCTGGATGATTCCTATCTGTACCTGGGATTTCAGCGCCGCGTGCGACGCCTGGCAACGGGGCAGACTACGGATTCGTTCCTGGGGTCGGACCTCATGATCGAGGATTTTGAGGGCTACAACGGCCGGGTTCTTGACATGGACTGGAAGTACGTCGAGACCAAAGCCATGCTGATGCCGGTATATAAGCACAGCGAATGGAAAAATACCGAACCGAGAGATGCGGATGGCTACGGGCAGGCGACCTTCGCAGGCAAGGGCGGCTGCTTCCACAATACGCCATGGTCACTGCGGGTTGTGCACGTGCTGGAAGGAACGCCGACGAGCAAAGCAAGCCCGATCGGCAAGCGCGTGATGTACATGGATGCGCAGACATCGGTGTTTCCGATGATTCTTATGTATGATCGGAAGGGCGATCTCTGGAAGCGCTGGAGCGTTGCATTCAGTGATTCTGCCTATCATGCACCGGCCAATAAAAATGCGGGGATTGCACTCTATACGTCTGCTTCGATGTTCGATGCACAGGCGCAGCACTGTACGACACTGAAACTCAGATCGATTAGCGATGCGAGCCTTAATCCTCCTTCGCTATTCACAGTTCAAAATTTGCGTGGCGGGGATTAAGGACTCTCGTACGAGATATTGACCTTGATGGCCGGACTGCTCTGGAGTACGAAAGAGCAATCCGGTCACGCTGATGAAGAAGATGGGCATCGAAGCTCTGTACAAGAAGCCCAACACCAACCGCCGCCATCCGGCACATGCCGCCTATTCGTACTTGCACGCAATCTGGAAATCAATCGTCCCAATCAGGTGTTCGCGGCAGATATCACGTACATCCCATTCAAGCGCGGTTTCGTGTACCTGTTTGCCGTACTGGACTGGGCCAACCGACGGATGCTGTCATGGCAGCTGTCGAATACGTTGACGACGGATTTCTGCATGGATGCGGTGCAAGCAGCGATCCATCGCTACGGTGCGCCGGACATCTTCAATACCGATCAGGGTAGCCAGTTCACCAGCCTCGAATTCACGCAACTGCTCAAGGACAAACACCGGTAGCCTACGCGGTTGGCGGAGCACGGCAAAAGTTGTCGATGATTTCTGCCGTCACCAATCAGGGCAAAGCGCGTTGGATGATCATTGACGAGAACTTCAATGCCGGCAAGCTAATCGAGTTTCTGGCTGCGCCGATCAAAGGCGCAAAGAAAAAATATTCCTGATTCTGGATAATTTGCGGGTCCATCACAGCAAGTCGGTAAAGGCGTGGCTGGAAGAAATACAAGGCGAAGACCGAGGTTTTTTACCTGCCCAGTTACAGCCCGCAATTGAACCCGGATGGGGGCACTCCTTAGTGCCTAAGTGTTCGCACCAATTGTTGCCAATAGCTTCGACGCGCAATAATGCGTCACTTACGATAATTTACGATTTTCAAAGGAGGTTGCAATGTCCGACGAGAAGAATCAGAAAAAACCGGAAAAGAAGCCCGATGCTACTTTCTTTCATCCCGATCTGCTCGAGGTGCCCACCGACGGCGGCAAGCCTTATCTGAAAGGCTACCGCTGCAAGAGTTGCGGACAGCTCGATTTTCCCAAGTTGAGTCTTTGTCCGAGTTGCTGGGGAGAGGAGTTCGAAGTCGTGCCTCTGAGCCGCCGGGGAACGCTCTACAGTTTCAGCGACAACTACATCGGCCAGGCCGGAATGAAAACCCCGTATTCATTCGGCTACATCGATCTTCCGGAAAACCTACGCATTTTCGCGCAACTGGAGGGCGAGCCCAAGACTTTCTTCTGCGATGAGGCAGTGGAACTGACAGTCGGACCGGTGCGCGACAACCGCGACGGTGTGCCGTTGATCAGCTACAAATTCCGCAAAGTCGAAGACTAACGCTACCTGGGTGAGAAAAGATGAAATTGCAGCGCAACGTATATATCGCCGGTGTCGGCGAAACAAAATTCGGCAGGCATAATGTCGACTTCGACGTCCTAGGTCGCGCGGCGGCCCTGGAGGCGCTTAGAGCGTCCAATATCAGTCGCCCGGACATGGTGCAGAGCGCCTATATCGGCAATGGCACCAATGGCATGGTCACCGGGCAGACGGTGCTGAAAGACCTCGGCATGTGCGGTCATTTGCCGATCATCAATGTCGAGAGCGCGTGTTCGGCGGGCGGTATGGCGGTGCATATGGCGGTGCGCGATGTCGCCATGGGTCTCGCCGAAATCGCGATTGGCATCGGCTGCGAGAACCACACGATGCACATGGCGCAGGGCACGGCCTTCGCCACGGCGATGTCGGACATCGAGACCGTGCATGGCGCGGTGATGACCGGCAAGTACGCGATGCGCGCCCAGCGCTACATGTACGAGACCGGCGCCACGGCCGAGGATCTGGCCATGATCACGGTCAAGAACCGGCGGCATGCAACGAATAATCCCTTCGCCTGGTTCAAGGGCGAGATCAGCATCGAGGAAGTGGTCAACTCGCGTGTCGTCGCCTCGCCGCTGACGCTACAGCAGTGCTGTGCCATTGCCGACGGTGCCGGTGCCGTGGTCGTCTGCTCCGAGGAAATGGTCAAGAAACTCGGGATCGACAAGCCGGTCCGCGTCGCCGGCTCGGTCGTGCGCTCGGGGCCGTACCACAACCGGCCGCGCGATATCACCGGCGACGACATCACCGAGGAATCGGCGGCGCAACTGTACGAGGAATCGGGAATCGGGCCGGAGAATGTTGACATCGTCGAACTGCACGACGCTTTCACGATTGCCGAACTCTTGTACTACGAGGCCCTCGGCCTCTGCCCCAAGGGCGACGGACTGAAGTTTCTGCGCGACGGTCAGACGACGTATGGCGGCAAGTGCGTAGTCAGTCCGCGTGGTGGCATGCTGTCGTATGGGCATCCGATCGGCGCCTCGGGGGCCGCGCAAATCGCCGCCAGCGTCAAGCAGATGCGCAATCAATGCCCGGGCTATCAGGTCGATCCTATCCCGCGCGTGGCGATGACGCATGTGACCGGCGGCGGTCTGTCGGGAACCGAGCACGCGGCATGCACAATGCACATGCTGGTCAGCAACTGGTAAGGGGGCAGGGCGATGGAAGCGAGTGTGAAAAACAGGGTGGCGCTGATCGTCGGCGCCGGCGACGAAATCGGCGCGGCGATCGCGCTGCAACTAGCGTCGGACGGGGTGCGGCTGGCCTTGGCCGGGGCTGAGCGCGACAAGGTGGAGGCGCTTGCCGAGCGAGTGGCCGATTGCGGCGTGAAGGTTCTGGCGATCGAGGTCGATACTGCGGATCCGGCGTCGATCGCTGCTTGCATTCAGCGAGCCCTAACGGAATTCGAGAGGATCGACATCCTCGTCAACAATGCCGGCGAAGTGGCTGCCAAGCCGCTGTGCGCGCTTAGCGCCGGTGATGTCGGCGCGGCCGTCAATACGGCACTTGCTGCACCGTTTCATTTCATTCGCGAGGTGGTTTCGGGGATGCAGGAAAACGGTTTCGGGCGGATCGTCAATATCAGCGAACTTGGCTACCTTGGCCTGGCCAACCAGGCCAACGCCGCTGCAGCGCGGGCGGGATTATTCGGCCTGACGCGCTCGGCCGCGCTGGAGACGGCGCGTGATGGCGTGACGGTCAACACCGTGGTCAAGGGCGATATTGCGACTGCGGCCACGAGCGAAGCGGAGAAGGAAAAGCTGGTCAACGGCATCCCGGTCAAGCGACTCGGGACGGCCGACGATGTGGCGCGGGCGGTACGTTTCTTCGCGGCGGATTCGGCCAAGTATCTTACCGGGCAGACCTTGTTCGTCTGCGGTGGCAAGAGCGCTTATTTTTCGATGTCGATGTAGTGATTGGGGGCTTGAAATGGGAATAGAGAACAGGGTCGCCTTGATTACGGGCTCCGCCAGCGGGATGGGGCTGCAGACGGCGCAGCGGTTTGCCGAAAAGGGCGCGGCGGTCGTCATTAACGACATCGACGCACAGAAGGTGCATGACACGGTCGAAACGTTCCGGGCGAGCGGCTTCCGCGTTCTCGGCGCGGTCGCCGACATCAGCAATAAGACAGCGGTCGAGGGCATGGTGCAGCGCGTGGTCGACGAGTTCGGCCGCATCGACGTGCTGGTGAACAATGCCGGCATGGAACGCGCCGGCGCGCTCCGGAAGCTTAGCGAGGCCGATTGGGACATCACTATCAACGTCAACCTCAAGGGAACCTTCCTGTGCTCGCAGGCGGTTCATAGCCACATGGTCAATAACAAGCACGGCCGCATCATCAACATCGCCTCGCGCGCTTGGCTCGGGGGCGCCGGCCAGTCGCCGTATTCGTCGGCCAAGGCCGGCGTCGTCGGGATGACGCGGGCGCTGGCGATCGAGCTCGGCCGTGGCGGCATTACCGTGAACTGCATCGCGCCGGGGCTGATTCACACCCCGATGTGGGACGAGTTGCCGGAAAAAGATCAGCGGTTCCTGCTCTCGCGGCAGCCGACGGGAAAGCTTGGCGATCCCGACGACATTGCCCAGACCGTGCTTTTCCTGGCGGATGACGAGGCTGGGTTCGTTTCGGGGCAGGTTTTGTATGTGTGCGGCGGTCGGAGTCTGTTCGCCGGTTGATCCGGCGGGCATACGATGACACCGGCAATCGGGAAAGCGGGATGGAACAGAACTATTTCTCCAGGCTCAGGGTGCTCGACCTCACGGGCGAGCTCGGGCCGTACGCGGCCAGGATGTATGCCGGCCTTGGAGCCGACGTGATTCATCTCGAACCGCCGGCGGGCGACCCGCTGCGGCACGTCGGGCCGTTTTTTCGGAATACCCCGGGGCCGCAGGCGAGTCTGCCGTATCTGTATTTCAATGCCGGCAAGCGCGGCATGGCGATCGATCTCACGCAGGCGGCGGGGCGCGCTGTCTTTCGCCGTCTCTGCCAGAGCGCCGACCTGCTGCTCGACAGCTGCGTGCCCGGCTACCTCGACAGCCTCGGTCTGTCGTACGCCGAGTTGAGCCAAGATAACCCGAAGCTCGTACAAACGTCGATCACCCCCTTCGGCCACAGCGGCCCGCTGGCCGGCTACCCGGGCTCGGATCTCACCTGTTCGGCCCTGAGCGGCTTCCTCTATCTGGCCGGGGTGGACGGCGACAAGCCGGTGCGCGCGCCGGACAATCAGGCCTATCGAATGGCCGAGGCCTATGCCGCAGTCGGCAGTTCGATCGCCTTGTTCGGTGCGCGGCGCACCGGGCGCGGCCAGTTCGTCGACGTCGCCTGCATTGAGGCCGAGGTGATGGCGCTCGAAAACGCCGCCCAGTTCTGGGATCTGGAAGGCAAGATCCGGCGCGGGCGCGGGCGCGAGGCGGGCGGCGCGACCTTGCATCCGTGCGCCGACGGCTACATTGCGCTGGTCGCGATCATGGGCCGCAACAAGCCAATGTGGGTGCCGTTCGTGAAATGGATGCAGGAAGAGGGCGTCGAGGAATGGCAGGTCTTCGACGACGACAAATGGATCGACTACGCGTATCGCACCTCGGACGAAGGCTACGCCACGTTTTGCCGGGTCTTCGAGCGCTACACGCGGGCGCACGACAAGGCCTACGTCTATGCGACCGGGCAGCGCTACAACATCGCGGTGACGCCGGTGAGCGACGGCCAGGATTTGCTCGAAAACCCGCAGTTGCGGCACCGCAATTTCTGGCAGACGGTGCATAACGAGACGCTCGGCGCCGACATCACCTATCCGGGGGCGCCCTACGAGTTCGGCGAATTGCAGTGGCGGTTCGGCCGCAACGCGCCCCGGTTCGGGGAGCACACGGTCGAGGTCCTGGCCGAGAGTGGCTATTCGGCCACCGAGGTCGATCAACTGATAACGACAGGAGCGGTCCATGCCGAACAGCGCTGAAGGCGCCCTCGCGGGCATCGTCGTCTGCGATTTCTCCTGGGTGGGCGCCGGTCCGATCGCGACCAGCGTGCTTGCCCAGTGTGGTGCGGACGTAATCAAGATCGAAAGCGTCAAGCGCCCCGATATCCTGCGCAAGGGCGAGCCGTTCAAGGATGGCATCGGCACCGGGCTCGACCGCAGCGGCTACTTTGCCGCGCGCAACGCCAACAAGCGCGATCTCGCGCTCGACATGAACCACCCCAAGGCGCGCGCGGTGGCGGTGCGGCTCATCGAGAAGAGCGATATCGTCATCAACAACTTTCGCGTCGGTCAGATGGAAAAGTGGAATCTGGGCTGGGAAGACGTGCAAAAGATCAACCCGCGCGCGATTTACGTCACGATGAGCCTGCAGGGCACGTCCGGGCCGCACAGCCGCTACATGGGCTACGGCGTCAATCTGAACGCGCTTTGCGGCCTGACGGCGCGCGCCGGTTTTCCCGGCAAGCCGCCGTTCGGCACCGGCACCAATTACACCGACCACGTGATGGTGCCGACGCATACGCTGTTCGGCATCATGGCCGCGCTGCTCGAACGGGAAACGACGGGCCGGGGGCAGACAGTCAGCCTTTCGCAGCTTGAATCGGCGATCTGCATGACACCGAGCGAGCCGATGGCCTACGCCGCCAATGGTGAGTCCCTCGGGCCGCTCGGCTACGGCGATCCGGAGGCGGTGCCGCACGGCGTCTACACGACTCTGGGCTATCGCAAATGGATCGCCATTGCCGTGTTCAATGACGAGCAGTGGGTGGCGCTGCGGCAGGTCATGGGTAATCCGCCGTGGGCGGAGGCGGCGCATTTTTCGACCGCCGAATCACGGAGACGGAACGAGGAAGAGCTCAACGCACGCATCGAGGCCTGGACCGCCGGGCAATACGCAGACTGGCTGATGGATACGCTGCTGCGTGCCGGGGTGCCGGCCGGCAAGGTCAATGACGCGCGCGAGGCGATAGAGGACGAGCACCTGCGCCGGCGCGGCTTGTGGACCTACCTCGATCATCCGGAGGTTGGCGTCAGTCTCTACAACCGCGCCCCGATCGTTTTTTCTGCAACGCCGGTCCGCATGGAGACCGCGGCGCCGTCGATCGGGCAACACACGAAAGAGGTGCTGGGCGGCATGCTCGGGTATTCCGAGGCAGAGATAGAAGCACTGAGCAAGGACGATGTTCTGGTCTGAGCGTTCGTGAAAAAGCCGTGGCAGCCGGGCCGTGCTGCGGCAACGGTGCGAAATCCCGGGCGACGAACGGCAAGGAAGAGCGAGGGAAAGATTTGCTGCAACGCCGAATGGCTCGCAGCCTGGCCTCGAGTTGAATTTACGATTCTAGACAAAAGAGTGAGACATGGATTTCTCGATACCTGAAGAATATGTGATGCTGAAGTCGGTTGCGCAACGCTTTACCACCAATGAACTGATGCCCCTTGAACATGTGCTGCTAGAGCGCGAGATGCGCATGTGGACCGACGGTTACCATTTGCTTCCCGACGATGCGCACGCGCACTTGATGCGCGTGTCGAAGGAAATGGGCTTCTGGGGCATCGAGGTCGACGAGAAATTCGGCGGTCAGGGTTTGGGCATGATGGCCAAGACCTTGGTTGTCGAGGAGATGTCGAAGTCGCTGGTCGGCTTCTCGCACCACGGCTTCACGCTGCCGCCCGATGCGCCGAATCTCTATTACCTGAACGAATGCGGAACGGACGCCCAGCGCGCGAAGTACCTCGACCCATATTGTCGCGCTGAACTCGATTCGGCGATGATGGTCACCGAGCCCGGTGCCGGATCGGATATCAGCGGACTCAAGACGACCGCCGTGCGCAAGGACGGCAAGTGGGTGATCAACGGCTCGAAAATCTTCATCAGCAAGTGCGACAAGGAAAAGCTGTTTTTCATCTGCATTGCGGTCACCGACAAGGATGCGCCGGCTAAGCGGCGATTCACCGCCTTCCTGCTCGACAAGGACACGCCGGGCGTGCAGATCGGCAATGCCATTTCAGTCATCGGCGCCATGCCGAGCTGGTCGGTATTCCTCGACAACGTCGTGGTCGGCGATGACGCTGTCCTCGGCGAAGTCGGCGACGCCTTCATTCCCCTGCAAAACCGCTTCGGCGTGCGCCGCATCGAGTTGGCCGCGCATTGCACGGGCATGGGCGAGCGCCTGATCCAGATGATGATCGACCAGGCCAACATGCGTAGCACTTTCGGCGCGCCGCTTGCCGACCGGCAAACCGTGCAGAACTGGATCGCCGATTCGACGATGGAACTCGAGAGCGTGCGTCTGATGCTCTACTTCACGGCGTGGAAGTCGGACCAGGGACACAAGGATCTGCGCCTTGAAGCCTCGTCGCTCAAGGTCGCCGCCACCGAAATGCTGACGAACATCGCCGACCGGGCGATTCAATTGCACGGTGGGCTCGGCGTATCGCGCGAGCTGGGCATCGAATACGTCGCCCGCATGGTGAGGATCTGGCGTATTGTCGAAGGCGCCTCCGAAATCCACCGTATGTCGATCGCCAAGAAACTGCTCGGCGAAGGGAAAACCTACAACCTTTTCACCACCGCCTGACCGGGGCTCCTCTCGTACATACAAAGGAAAAGAAAATGCCAGTCGATCTGCAAGTCACCAACCACGTCGCCTACGTCACGCTCAATCGCCCGGAAGCGATGAATTCGCTCGATCCCGAATCCACGGCCAGCCTGACCGAAATCTGGGAGCGCGTCAGGACCGATCCCGACATTCGCGTCGCGGTCCTCACCGGGGCCGGGGAGAAATCCTTCTGCACCGGCACCGATATGAAAAAATCGCCGCCACCGACCGAATGCATGGCTGCGACCTATTTGCGCGAAGGGCAGCCGATCGTGCCGCACATGAAAATGTGGAAGCCGATCATCGCCGCGATCAACGGCTTCGCCATTGGCGGCGGGCTGGAAATCGCGCTCGCCTGCGACATGCGCATCGCCAGTTCCAACGCTAAATTCGGCTTGACCGAAGTGAAGGTGGCGAGCCTCGCCGGGCTGAACGGCACTCAGTTGCTGCCGCGCGTCATGCCGCAGGCGGTGGCCATGAAGATGCTGCTCACCGGCGAGATGATTGGCGCCGAGGAAGCTCTGCGCTACGGTCTGGTGAGCGACGTGGTGGAGCCGGGCCAACTGCTCGATCTGGCGCGCTCTTATGCCGAGAAAATCGCCAGCGCGGCGCCGCTCAGCGTGCAGGCTGCGAAGCAAGCGGCCGTTCTTGGACAGGACATGCCGCTGGAGCACGGGATTCTCTTTTCCCACATGCTGTGGGGCGTTCTGCGCGACACGGAAGACCGTAAGGAAGGCTTCACGGCCTTCGCGGAAAAGCGTCCGCCGGTATTTCGCGGCGCCTGATCGACGCGTGAAAAGGCAAGAAAAGCACCGGCCCTCTGGCGTTTTGCCGGAATCTGGACCGGTGCTGGTGTTTCCGTTTTCGGTTGTCTGCGCGATACACGTGGACGAAGTGCCCGCTAACCGATCCTGACGCGACTCTACTGCAAATCTGCTTTAAGGTCACAGCGTCGGCCAAAGATTCCACTGAGACGTGGTTAGAAAATGACGGGAGATTCACCCGGGAGTTGCGCGAAAGATTGATCCACTCCAGTGGGCCGAATAATGGCAGGTCGGTGTAATTTTGTATCCTGCCATTGAGGCGCGCGCTAAAGCCGAGGGCGCAGAGATTCTCTGGGGTAGTGAGACGGCCGTCGTCAACACCAATGTGCGTGGCCGTTGCTATGCGCCGCGCGGCCAAACACCGGTGGTCTACGCGGTTGGGCTTGTGCGAGCAAATTGACTTCGATGTCGCGCAGCGATTCCCGATAAGTCAGTTGCGCGAACGCTATGGCAAAGAACTGATCCAGGCAGGAAAATCTTCCTGATTAGTTACCAACCTCAGATGAACGCTAATTTCTGTGGAATTTCAATCAAGAAATGAATTCCGCGGCATGTAAAACGCTGATTTTATTACTTATTCCATCTTTGAATTACTAGAGAAGCAACATGGATTTTCACGTCTGAGGTTGGTAACTAAT
>NZ_AVCC01000040.1 GCF_000622895.1 Herminiimonas sp. CN | reverse complement strand
GCCAACCCCCTGGCACTCTTTAAAAAACGCCTCAGAACGCATTTAAAGAGGCCGGTTTTTTGTTGTTAGGCGTAGCTTTTGGCGTAAGTTTTAAGTTTGCGATTTAAATGCCATAGGCAAATGCGCTGCTGCATCATTGGGGTGTGTTTTTCATTCATCGCTGAAACTTTAGGCTTATTTATATTTTTCAATGGCTTAAATTCTTCCAAACACCCTCCGGCGAACTTGACTATTCCTGTTGATCCCAGGCGGTGCCTGTAAGATTGGCCACCAGTTAGCAAGAGTTAAAAAAACAGCAATATTGCGATTCAAGAGACAACTCGCCACGAAGATTCCGCTCAATCAAGGCGTCGTTTTTTTCGAAATGCGCATTGAATGGCGCGTTTAACGCCCAAAAGAAGAGCGGGAACAAGGGTAAAGACGATATTGTATTTGAGCCCTGCGACCGCGTGGCAGATCGCACTTCGGGCCCGGGTCCGCAATCGCCATGAAACATACCGTGATGAGTATATTTCATGGCGCAGATCGCCCGCCATAAGGCCGCTCGGCATTCGCGGCCCTGATTCACGGCCGCGCCAGTATCTTGGCGATGAAGGCCGGGCGCTGCTCCCACAGCAGGCTGGCGACGAAGGTCGCCGCGCCCAGCCACAATACGAGCACCAGCGCATTGACGTTGATGCTTTGCATCAGTACCCCGGTCAGGAGCGGTCCGCCGCTGCTGGAGACGCCCCAGGTGGCATTGACGATGGCGCTGGCGGCGACCAGGCGCTGGCCGGAAAAGCGTTCGCCGCAGGCCACCAGCGACAGCACATAGATGCCGCCGGCCGCGCCGCCCAGTACGTACAGCAGGGTCCACCACAGCCATGGCACGCTGACTGCGAACGGCATCAGCGGCAGTAGCAGGCAGGCAAGCAGGCCGCATCCCATATGGACGCGGGCGCGACCGACGCGGTCGGCCAGCCAGCCGAGCGGAAATTGCAGCGTGGTGTCGCCGATCAGCATCACGCTGGCAGACAGCAGCGCCTGTTCGACCGGAATCCCATGGCGCATGCCGAACAGCGGCAGCAGGCTTAACGCCAGCGCATCGAACAGCGCGAAGAAGGCAGCGCCGAGGATGATGACCGGCATGCGCGGGGCGACTATTTTCCAGTCGGCCGCGTGCTCGTTATCGACGATGTGGCTATGGTTTGGCATCAGCGCCAAGCCGGGAATCGACAGCAGGAACAGTGCGCCGCAGGCCGCGAACGGCCAGTCGATCCGGCCCGCCAGCAGCGCCACCAAGGCCGGGCCGATCAGCTGGAACAGGGTGAAGGTGGTGGCGTACAGCGCCACTACCCGCCCGCGCGAACCATCCGGCGCCAGCCTGTTGATCCAGGCTTCGCCAACGGTAAACAGCACGCCCAGGGCTGCACCGAAAATGAAGCGCAGCAGGCCCCAGTAGATCAGGTTGGCGCCGGTCTGCATCAGCATGGTCGCCAGAGCGGCGACGGCCACCGCGCCGATCATGCTGTTGCGCGGCCCGAAGCGCGCTACCCAGCGCGCGACGAACGGCACTACCGCCAGAATGCCTATTGCGCCCAGCGCCGTCATCAGGCCGACCACATGGTTGCCCAGGCCGCGTTGGTCCAGCGTCAGGGCAGTCAGCGGCAGGGTTGCGCCGAGGCCCAGCCCGACTACGGCGACGCTGACGGTGAGCGCCAGAAAATCCCGCCAAGGTAGCCCCCTCATCTGCTGCATGTCCCGGCGCCGGCCTGGATCACATGCGCCAGCAGCTTGCCGTAATAACTGATCTTGTCTATGTTGACATAGGCATAGCCAACCAGCAGGCCGCGCCGCGCCGGTTGCTGCAGGTAGTAGTTGGACAGCGGTTTGACCGCAATGCCGGATTCGGCGGCCAGGGCTGCCAGCGCGACATCATCGACATGATCGGGTAATTCGATCACCAGATGCAGGCCCGATTCCTCGCCTGAAATGCTGATATTGTTGCCGAGCTGCGCCACCAGCGTCTTGCGCAACAGTTCGCGCTTGGCGCCGTAAGCCTGGCGGATCTTGCGGATGTGGGTGGTGAAATGCCCGAGCGCGATGAAGTCCGCCAGTGCCGCCTGAATCATCAATTGCCCGGGCCGGTGCAGGTCGTACAGCGCGCTCTTGAACGGTTCCACCAGTGCCGGCGGCACCACCAGATAACCGACCTTGATACCGGGATACAGGACTTTCGAGAAGGTGCCCATGTAGACCACGCGGCCGCGCGTATCCAGCCCTTGCAGAGCGGCCAGCGGCCGGCCGGTGTAACGGAATTCGCTGTCGTAATCGTCTTCCAGAATCCAGGCGCGTTCCTGCTCGGCCAGTTCCAGCAGCATGCGGCGGCGCGCCAGGCTCATCACGACGCCGGTCGGGTACTGGTGTGACGGCGTGACATAAATCAGACGCGGTTTGCTTGCCAGATCGCTCTCGGTCGGAGCGATGCCCTCGGCATCGACGGCAATCGGGTGCAAATGCAGGTCGCACGATTCAAACACCCTTCTGGTCCCCCAGTAACAGGGGTTTTCGACCCAAGCGGTATCGCCGACGTCGGCCAGCAACTGCGCGCACAGGTCGAGCGATTGCTGGGTGCCGGCCGTGATCATCACCTGGTCGATCGAGACCTTGACCGAACGCGACACGCGCAGGTATTCGGCAATCGCGCGGCGCAACGGCAGGTAACCACCGGCCTTGCCGTAATCCAGCAATTCCGACCAGGAATCGCGCCAGACGCGGTTTTGCAAACGTTGCCAGATTTTGTAAGGGAAGGTCGAAAAATCGCAGTCGCCGGGCGCGAACGGCTGGATCTCATAGCGCTCGCCGGCCGCGAAGTCGGTCAGCTGGGCGCCGCGTTTCGATAGCGGCGCCGGTCCTGCAAAGGGAGCGTGCGGCGGGCTGGAAGGAGTTTCTTTCGGCTTGCCTTTCGGCCGTGGAGCGGTCGGCAAGGTGGCCGAAACATAGGTGCCGCTGCCAGTCGAGGTGACCACGAAACCTTCGGCGGCCAGTTGCTCGAATGCGGCGATGATGGTGTTGCGTGCGATGCCGAGATCTTTTGCCAGATTGCGGGTCGACGGCAGTTTGCAGCCGGCGCTTAGTTGCTGCGAAAGGATGGCCGTTTTCGCCGCTTCATACAATCGCCGCTGCTGCGGCAGGCGAGGCAGGAAGTCGGTTTGTGCCAGCGTGGCACTCAGTAAATCGGCGGTCGGGAGGTTGCTGATCACGGTTTTAAGTGGTTCTATGTGGATTGTAATAGTGGAGCTGCCAATTTAAAACTATTCAGCGTAGGATGTTATCACTGACTAACGCAAGAGTGAAAATAAGATTCTTTACTGACTTTGAAGTGGTGCATCGCAGCATTGTATTTTTTTGCAAAATTGGTTCCTGTCGCTATTCTGGCCCATGTGTGGACCTGCAGTCAGGCTACTTGCCGACAAGATCATGCGTAGTCCACTTCTCATTGCTCCTGCTTGCACAGCGCAGCCTGGTGTTCTTCCTGACTGTGGCTTGCCTGGCTTTGATTTTTCTGTATTGACCCCTGCTTCAAGGTGAACCATGTCCAGCAACACTGAAAATGTCCGAAACATAAAACATAAACCTGTAGTGCTTATGTCCATGGGGGCGCAAGCACGTAAAGGCCATGACTACCAGGTGATGACCAGGAAGTACATGTCCCCGCTGGTGGAAATCTCTGGCTGCGTGCCGCTGCTGGCGCCGACCTGCTTCGGTACTGCAGACATCGGGCAATACCTGTCCATGGTTGACGGCGTATACCTCACCGGAGCCGGCAGCAACATAGACCCGGCTCTCTATGGCCAGGAAAATCTGACGCCCGACAAGGTTCAGGATCGGGACCGGGATCTGTTCGATTTGCCCTTGATCCACGCAGCACTGGCAATGGGTCTGCCGATTTTCTGCATCTGCCGCGGCATGCAAGAACTGAACGTGGCACTCGGTGGTGACATCCATCAGAAGTTGTATGAGATTGCAGGCCTGAACGATCACCGCGAAGACGACGCGACCCCGCCGGCCGAGCAGTATGCCGACGTCCACACGGTGCGCGTAGTGCCGAATACCTGGTTTGCCGAACTGATGCAGCAGCATGAATTTCCAGTCAATTCGCTGCATGGGCAGGGCATTAAAACGCTTGGCAAGGGACTGCAGTCGCTGGCATATGCAGAGGACGGGGTGATAGAGGCGATCCATTTGCCGGAACATTCGCAATTCACCCTTGCGGTGCAATGGCATCCGGAATGGCAAGCCGCTCAGAATCCCCACTCCGTGCGCCTGTTTCAAGCTTTTGGAGATGCCTGCCGAAAACACGCGGCAGAGCACGGTGGCGCATCAGATCGCCTCGAATAATTCCTGCTCCTGAAATCTGATCGGGTAAAAATCTTCTTCGTTGCGGCGTGCATTCAGTTCTTGCCGAGAGGGATAAAAATTGGCTGGCGCCAGCGTAACACCCGGCAATTCAGTGCTTGATAATGAGCAAGGCAATCACAGTTTCTAAGTGGTTCTATCTAGATGATAAAAGTGGCACTGCCAATTTTAAATTATTCAGCATAATATGCAATCACTGGCTAATACAAGGAGGAGGAACAAGTGTTCAGGCTGGAATTAAAGTGGTGCGTCGCAGCATCAAGATTGTTCGCTAAATTGGTTCTTGGCGCTATTCTGAGCTGTGTCGCAAGTGCAAACCCCTCTTCTTATCGACAAAATCATGCGTAGTCCACTCGTTATCGTTCCTGCCTGCACGGCACAGCACGGCGCACATCCAGACTATGCGGTGCAAATGAAATATGTGGATGCGATATTGCAAGGTGCTGCTTGCCTGCCCTTGATTTTGCCGGCGCTGGGTGAACGCATCGACTGGGATGCGCTGTTGTCGGCAGTCGATGGCGTAATGCTGACCGGATCGCCTTCCAATGTGCATCCGAGCCATTTCGGCCAGACCGTACGCAATCCCGCATTGCCGTTGGACCCGGCGCGTGATGAGACCAATCTGCCGCTGGTTCGTGCCGCGCTGGAACGTGGGTTGCCGCTGTTTGCGATCTGTCGCGGCATGCAGGAAGTCAATGTCGCACTCGGCGGCTCCCTGCATCAGGCGGTACAGGAAAATCCCGGCTTCAACGATCATCGTGAAGGCAGGGGCTTGTCCCTCGAAGAGCAGTACGGTCCGGCGCATGCGGTGACGCTGATCGAGGGCGGCCTGATGGCGCAAGTGCTGGGCGGCGTCACCCGGATTTCAGTCAATTCGCTGCATGGGCAAGGGATAGATCGGCTGGCGCCGGGATTGCGCGTCGAAGCGGTCGCGGAAGATGGCCTGGTTGAGGCGTATAGCGTCGAGAGCGCTCCCGGCTTTGCGCTGGCGGTGCAATGGCATCCGGAATGGCGTTTGACCGACAATCCGGTTTCCATGAAGTTGTATGCAGCGTTCGGGGCAGCTTGCCGGCAATACCAGTTGCAGAAAAAAGGAGGTGCCCATGCTGATCTATGAAAAATGGGCGCGGCGTGTGCCGTAGGGCCGCTCTTGGATGATGCGACGGTAGCGTAAAACAAATATATGCAAGGCAAACGGCCATCGACGCGGCCTTGTATGAACATAAAAAATATTAGAGAACAATGGAGGAAACCATGTCGATACGTGAAAATTTTTCTTATACGGATATGGATCTGTGGCTCAACGAAAAACGGGTTACGGAGATTGAATGTCTGGTGCCGGATTTGACCGGTGTGGCGCGCGGCAAGATTCTGCCGCGCGGCAAATTTACCCAGGAACGCGGCATGCGCATCCCGGAAGCGGTATTGGGGATGACGGTGACCGGCAATTATCCGGTCGACGATGGCCCGTATGATCGCGCCATTTCATCGACTGACCGCGACATGATCCTGAAGGCGGATCCGACCACCATCACAATGGTGCCGTGGGCAATAGACCCGACTGCGCAAGTGATTCACGATTGTTTTTTTGCCGATGGCATGCTGGTTGACTTTGCGCCGCGATCGGTGCTGCGCCGGGTTCTCAAGTTGTATGAGGAGAAGGGCTGGAAGCCGGTAGTTGCGCCGGAGCTGGAATTTTATCTGACCGCCAAGAATACCGATCCCGATTTGCCCTTGAAGCCGCCGGTCGGTCGCAGCGGCCGCGCCGAAACCAGCCGTCAGGTCTATAGCATCGACGCAGTCAACGAGTTTGATCCATTGTTCGAGGACATTTACGATTATTGCGATCTGATGAATCTGGACGTCGATACGCTGATTCACGAGATCGGCGCCGGCCAGATGGAAATCAACTTCCTGCACGGCGATCCGATGGGGCTGGCCGACAAGGTGTTCTTCTTCAAGCGCACACTGCGCGAAGCAGCGCTCAAGCATGACATGTACGCAACCTTCATGGCCAAGCCGATGACGGACGAACCGGGCTCGGCGATGCACGTGCATCAGAGCGTGGTCGATGCCAAAACCGGCCTGAATATTTTCAGCAATCAGGACGGTTCGGCGGCGACCATTTTCAAGCATTACATCGGCGGCTTGCAGCGCTACATGCCATCGGCGATGGCGATTGTCGCGCCGTATGTGAATTCGTATCGCCGCATCGTGCGGCATACGGCTGCCCCGATCAATATCCAGTGGGGCCTGGATAACCGCACCGTCGGCTTCCGCGTGCCGGAATCCGGCGCTCAGGATCGTCGGGTCGAGAACCGGATCATCGGTGCCGATGCCAATCCTTATCTGGCGCTGGCAGTGACGCTGGCATGCGGCTATCTGGGCATGACCGAGCAATTGGAGCCGACCCCGATCACGGTTGGCAGCGCTTATGACCTCAAGTTCGAGCTGCCGCAGGGCTTGCCGGAGGCACTCCAGGCGTTGCGTGCGGAGGCCAAACTGCGCAGTGTGCTGGGCGAACGCTTCATTGATGTCTATTCGGCCATCAAGGATCTGGAACATGCGGAATTCATGAAAGTGATCAGTCCTTGGGAACGCGAGCATTTGCTGCTACACGTTTAAAACCATAGAAGTTATTGCATCGATTCCTTCTCCCACCTGCGGGAGAAGGAAGGGGCGGACACGATCTTGTGCCCGCGTGGAATGTAGATCCCCGGGCGCAACATACCCACTCAACAAAATTTCAGGTGAATCATGAACACAAACATACTCGCACCGACGGCCATCGTTACATCTGCAGCAGCCCAGCAGCAAGTGAAATACAACACCAAAGAAATCCAGGAGATGGATTCCGCCCATTATCTGCATCCATTTACCGATTTCAAGGATCTGGCCAGCCGTGGCGCCCGCGTGATGGTCAAGGGCGAGGGGATCTATCTCTGGGATTCCGAAGGCAAGCGCGTTCTGGACGGTATGTCCGGCCTGTGGTGCGTCAACGTCGGTTACGGCCGCAAGCGTATCTCGGACGCGGTCTATGCCCAGATGCAGCAACTGCCTTTCTATAACAGCTTCTTCAACACCACCAACATCCCGGCGGTGGAGCTGGCCAAGACACTGGTCGAAATCGCGCCGGCCCAGTTTAATCATGTCTTTTTCACCGGCTCCGGTTCGGAAGGCAATGACACCAACATCCGCATGGTGCGCCGTTACTGGGACCTGCTGGGCTACAAAGACCGTCATGTGATCATCAGCCGCCACAATGCCTACCACGGCAGCACGATGGCAGGCGCCTCGTTGGGCGGCATGTCCGGCATGCACGAGCAGGGCGGTCTGCCGATTCCCGGCATCGAACACATCGGCCAGCCGTACTACCTGGAAGGCGGCAAGGGCATGACGCCGGAAGAATTCGGCCTGAAAGCGGCGTCCTGGCTGGAAGACAAGATCCTTGAAGTCGGTCCGGACAAGGTCGCTGCCTTCATCGGCGAGCCGGTGCAGGGCGCCGGCGGCGTGATCATCCCGCCATCGACTTACTGGCCCGAGATCCAGCGCATCTGCGACAAATACGGCATCTTGCTGATCGCCGACGAAGTCATTTGCGGTTTCGGCCGTCTGGGTTACTGGTTCGGTTCGGAACGCTTCGGCATCAGGCCGGATCTGATGACCTTTGCCAAGGGCGTGACTTCAGGCTATATCCCGCTGGGCGGCGTGATGGTGGGCGATCGCGTGGCCAAGGTGCTGATCGAGAAGGGCGGCGATTTCAATCATGGCTTCACTTATTCGGGCCATCCGGTTGCCTGTGCCGCAGCGCTGGAAAATATCCGCATCATTCGCGAAGAAAAACTGGTCGATCAAGTCCGCGAAGAAACCGGCCCTTATCTGAAGCAGCAATTCGAGGCACTGGCCGATCATCCGCTGGTTGGCATGGCGGAGGCTTGCGGCTTTGTCGCCGGGCTGGTTCTGGTCAAGGAAAAGGGCGCGACCATATTTGATGCGGTTTCCTTCCCCGAAGATGTGGGTGTCGGCATGGTGTGTCGCGGTCACATGTTCAACAACGGCATGATCATGCGCGCAGTAGGTGACCGCATGATCATTGCGCCGCCGCTGGTGATGACACGGGCCCAGATCGACGAGATGGTTGCATTGATCCGGTTCTGCCTGGATCAGACCCTGGCAGATTTGAAGCAGCGCGGTTGCCTGTAAAAATCAGTCGGTAGATAGGTCGTCCGATAAAAGCGATGGGGAAAAATTGCCAATGTCGGCATGAATCGATAGCATCACTCTTGTTCAAGCGCTATGGCACGGTGGCTCAACGAATAAGGCGTAAGAGTGATGTTGATGCTGAGGGTACTTTCATTTTGAAACAACAGGAGGAGATAATGATGGCAGCAACGATGTGGAATCGACATTTAAGTAAATGTATCGGATCCGGCCTGACGAAGATGGTCGGGATGACGGCACTGGCACTGGCAGCACTGGCAGCGGCTCCGGCAATGGCAGAGGAAGAAAAAGTCCTCAATATCTACAACTGGTCGGACTATATTGCTGACGACACCATCAAGAATTTCGAGCAGGAGACCGGCATCAAGGTCCGCTATGACAATTTCGACAGCAACGAGATATTGCATGCGAAGCTGGTTGCCGGCAGAACCGGTTACGATCTCGTGGTTCCGAGTTCAAACTGGGCAAAAATGCAACTCGAGGGCGGACTCTTGCGCAAGCTCGACAAGAGCAAGCTGCCGAATCTGGTCAATCTCGATTCTGCATTGCAGGCACAAATTGCCAAAATCGATCCCCATAACGATCATTTAGTCGCTTGGTTGTGGGGGTATACAACGGTCGGCATCAACGTCGATAAAGTCAAGCACGCCCTGGGCGACCTGCCGATGCCGGAAAATGCCTGGGATCTGGTGTTCGATACCAAGTATGTCTCCAGACTGAAATCCTGCGGCGTCTCGGTTCTCGATGCGCCGTCCGAAGTTCTCCCTCCCGCCCTGCATTATCTCGGCAAGCCCGCATATTCAAAGAGCAGCACCGATTACCAGGAAGCAGGGCAGTTGCTGAAAAAAATCCGCCCTTACGTGACCTTGTTCAGCTCCTCCGGCTATATCAACGATATGGCCAACGGTTCGGTCTGCCTGGCACTGGGCTGGTCAGGCGACCTGAATATCGCAAAGCGGCGTGCAATGGATGCAAAAAAAGGCGTGAAGATCGAAGTCCTGATTCCCAAAACCGGCGCTACCTTGTTCTTTGACACGATGGCCATTCCGAGCGATGCCGCGCATCCGGACAATGCGCTCAAGTTCATGAACTACATCATGCGTCCCGAAGTCGATGCATCGCTGACCAACAAGGTGTTTTACGCCAACCCGAACGCGGCCAGCCTGAAATTCGTCAAGAAAGAGATTGCCGACAATAAAACGGTATTCCTGTCTGCCGACGACTTGAAGAAGATGATTGCGCCTGACTCCGTGAATACGGATATCCGCAGGGCCATGACACGCATCTTCACCCAGTTCAAATCGGGGCTCTGATGACTGGCTGTCGGCATGCCCTCTTGTCGGGCATGCCGACCAGGTTAATTAAAAATAGGATTTACGCAAAACATGCATGTCACTGTGCAGGAGGCGGGTCGGACCATGTTCGCTCCCGAAGCACTACTGCATGCGCTGATGCTTTGCGTAAGTTCTAAAAACTGAAACCATGGTTTTAGATTCATCCACTTTTTATAGTAAGAATTCTGTCATGACGACTGATAAGAACGTCTCGGTAGTACCCGCGCCCGGCGATGAGAAGCCTTTCCTGTCGATCCGCAATCTGGTCAAGGAGTTCGACGGTGTGCGCGCAGTGGACGATGTTTCCATCGCCATCAAGAAAGGCGAGATTTTTGCTCTGCTGGGCAGTTCCGGCTGCGGCAAATCGACCTTGTTGCGGATGCTGGCCGGATTCGAAGCACCGACTTCCGGGCAGATCCTGCTGAACGAGCAGAATATCGTGGGCGTGCCGCCGTATCACCGGCCGATCAACATGATGTTCCAGTCCTATGCACTGTTTCCGCATCTGAGCGTCTGGGACAATATCGCATTCGGCCTGCGCCGCGACGGCATGTCCGAGGATGAGGTCGGCGAGCGGGTCGACAGGATGCTCGGCCTGGTCCAGCTGAAAGCCTATGGCAGACGCAAGCCGCATCAATTGTCCGGCGGCCAGCAGCAGCGCGTCGCACTGGCGCGCAGCCTGGCCAAGCGGCCGCAACTGCTGCTGCTGGACGAGCCGCTGGGCGCGCTGGACAAGAAGTTGCGCGAGCAAACCCAGCTGGAACTGGTCAACATCATCGAGCAGGTCGGCGTGACTTGCGTGATGGTCACGCATGACCAGGAAGAGGCGATGAACATGGCCTCGCGCATTGCGATCATGAGCGAAGGGCGTATTGCGCAGATTGGCAAGCCCAGAGAAATTTATGAAACGCCGAATTGCCGCTTCGTCGCCGATTTCATCGGCAATGTCAATCTGTTCAACGGCGCAGTGATTGAAGACGAACCGGATCATGTTGTCGTGCAGACGCCTGAATGCAAGCATTTTGTCGGGCACGGCATTACCGGCACCATGGGCATGCCGGTATCGGTCGGCATCCGTCCCGAAAAAATCATTATCAGCTTCGATCCGCCGCAGGACCTGGGCGAGGGTTTGTACAACTGCGTCGAGGGAACACTGGTTGACTGGGCTTATCTGGGCAGTTACACGGTCTATCACGTGAAATTGGCTAGCGGGCTTCTGGTCAAGGCGACCATCGCCAATACCCAGCGTTCTGCCGGACATCAACCCGAGTTCGGTGAAACAGTCTATGCCAGATGGAATCCGGACAACATCGTTGTCCTGACCCGATAAGGACGGATGCCGATATGAAAAAAAATCTGATGTACATGCTGACACTGCGCTGGCTGACCGGCCGCCGCCTTGTCATCGGCGTGCCTTTCGTCTGGTTGTCGCTGATATTTCTGGTGCCATTCCTGATCGTCTTCAAGATCAGCGTGACGGAAATGCTCAGTCCGGTTGACCCGTTCGGCAACTTGCTGAGTTACGTCGATGGTTTCGTGACGCTCAAGATCAAGATATCCAACTATATCTTCATCGCCCAGGACGATCTGTACCTGCTCACCTACCTGAACTCCCTGAAGTTTGCGGTCATCACCATGCTGTTGTGCCTGGTCATCGGATATCCGTTCGCGTACTTCATGGCCCGCGCCAGGCCGACCCTGCGTCCGACGTTGCTGATGCTGGTCATGCTGCCGTTCTGGACCTCTTTCCTGCTGCGCATTTATGCATGGAAAGGTATTTTGGCGACCAACGGCCTGTTGAATCAATTGCTGCTTTCATTGGGCCTGATTGATGCGCCGTTGCAGATGATGCATACGTCTTTTTCCTTGGTGCTCGGGATGGTGTATGCCTATCTGCCGTTCATGATTTTGCCGCTGTATGCGAATCTGGCGAAGCTGGATATCCGTTTCCTGGAAGCAGCGGCCGATCTGGGAGCGACGCCCTGGCAGGCTTTCTGGCGCATCACGGTTCCTTTGTCGAAATCGGGGATCGTGGCCGGTTCGATGCTGGTGCTGATCCCCTGCATCGGCGAGTTCGTGATTCCTGAACTGTTGGGTGGCCCGGAAACCATGATGATCGGTCGCGTGTTGTGGGATGAGTTTTTCAGTAACAACGATTGGTCGATGGCCTCGGCGGTCACGGTCGTGATGATTTTGCTGATTTTGTTGCCAATGGCTATTTTCAATAAATACCAGGCCAAGCAGGAAGGGGGCGCCATATGAACGGTTATCGCTGGTTTGGACGGGGTTGGCTGTCGGTCGGTTACCTGTTCCTCTACATTCCGATCATTGTGCTGATCGTGTTCTCTTTCAACAGTTCACGCCAGGACATGGTCTGGAGCGGTTTTTCGACCCAGTGGTACAGCGCCTTGCCACAGGATACCGAAATCATTGCCGGTTTCACGCTGTCTTTGAAAATTGCGGTGCTGACCGCTTTCTCTTCCGTCTTGCTGGGTACGTTTGCCGCGTTCGTGCTGGACCGGTATCGCCAATTCTTTGGCCGCACGCTATTTAGCAGCATGGTCAATGCCCCTCTGGTGATGCCGGAAGTGATCATCGGCCTGTCATTGTTGCTGTTGATGGTGTCGCTGCAAAAACTGTTCGGCGGCCCTGAGCGCGGTCTGGTCACGATCTGGATTGCGCACACGTTGCTGGGCATGGCGTACGCGACGGTCGTGGTCCAGTCCCGCCTGCGCGAGATGAGCAAGTCGCTCGAAGAGGCTGCAATGGATCTTGGATGCAGGCCGCATCAGGTGTTCTTCCTGGTGACCTTGCCCAATATCACGCAGGCGCTGGCATCGGCCTGGCTGCTCACATTCACCTTGTCGCTGGATGACGTCGTGTTGTCGGCATTCCTGTCCGGGCCGGGTTCGTCCACCATGCCGATCGTCATTTTTTCCCGGGCGCGTCTGGGGTTGGATCCGCGCGTCAATGTGGTGGCTGCCCTGACGATTCTGGTGGTGAGTATCGGCGTGATCCTGTCGAGCCTGTATATCGCCCGGGCGGAGCGTTTGCGTCAGAGGCAGATTTCGGCAGCATTCAACGCGGAATCTTAGTAGTACCAGGCAGCAGCATCATTTACCAGTAAAAAAGGGAGATAACATGCAATATAGTATGAAAAAAATCGTGCTTGCCATCGCGATGGCATTTCCGGCCGCGGCATTTGCACAAAGTGCGAAAGACCTCAAAGCGGAATTGGAAGCACTGAAGATCCAGGTCCAACAATTGGAAGCCATGGTTGAAAAAGTGAGCGCCAAGGCCGACATGAATGCGGCTGCCGGCGCTGCCGATAGCGACATGAAGGCCGAGTTCAATCGCGTCAAGCTCAACAGCGAATCAATGAGCGAACAATTGGAGGCAAACGGTTTGAAAGGTCTGAAGGTAACGGGTTACATGGACCCGACCTACATCATGAACCAACGCCAGAATACGTCCAGCTTCGTGTTCATGAAGAATTTCGGCGACCAGAACAGCCATGGCGGACCTGGGTCGAACGCATCGTATGCGTATGACAATGCCTTCCTCGGCTCGGCGCTGATCAGTTTCGAGAAAGAAATGGAAGGCGGCACCAAGTGGCTGCTGGAACTGATGCCGCACAAGAGCGCGGGCGATGGCGGCGGCTATAACAGCAATTCGATCGTCAATCAGGCGTTCGTCACGATTCCCATGGGGTCCGGCAACAAATTCATCGCCGGTCAGGTCGGTTCCTGGCAGGGCTACGAATTCCAGCGTGCCGACATGAAGAAGACCGTCACCGGCAACCTGCTGTTCGACTTCACCGGCCCTACTTTCATGACCGGCGTCGGACTGGATCATCTCGACGGCAAATGGGAAACCAAGGCCATCGTCGGTAACCTGAATAATGGCCGCATCACCGATCATCGCTCGCCCACATTGCACTGGCGGGTGGATTACACGATGGATGAATTCACCGGCATTGGCGCCGCCGGCCTGCATGGCAAGCCGGTCGACGGCACCAGTCTGAATTACGGCGAACTCGATGCTTCCTTCACACGCGGTGACATTACTATGTCGGGACAGATCGAGGCCGGCCAGTTCAAGCGCGGCAGCTTCACCGGCGAAGATACCAACTGGTTCGGCTTGTCGGCGCTGGCAGCCTATAAATTCACCCCCCGTCTGGAAGGCGTGGTCCGTGGCGATTACATCCGCAATGAAAAAAATGGCGGCGGCACGCCTAATCTGACCTTCCCGGAATGCGATCAGTCAACTGGATTTCCGCAGGCCGGTAGTGGAACCCTTTGCGGCGATGCCCGCAATGGTTTCGGTCCGTCGCTGACGGCGATCCAGGCGTTCAATGCCGATCCCAGCGTCGGCCTGAAAGGGACCAACCGCAGCGCATTGACGCTCGGCATGAATTACACGATCAGCAGCAATGCCTTGCTGAAGTTCGAATTGCGCCATGACCATGCCAGTCAGGACGTATTTTATGACGTGAAATCAGGAACTTATAAAAACAACAATACCTTGTTGGGTGTCTCGACCCTGGTCAAATTCTAATCTCAGGCTTGCCACAACGACGGGCGCCTGGCGCCCGTTTTCATTCGCTTTGGAGTAATCATGATGCAAACACAGAAAACCGATTGGCGCGCACAGGCTGCTTCAATGCAATTCGACGGTCGCGCCTTCATCGACGGCCGGCGCGTTGGCGCGCAATCGGGCGCTACCTTCGAGTGCCTGTCGCCGGTGGATGGCCGCAAGCTGGCCGATGCGGCCCGTTGCGATGCGGCCGATGTCGATGCGGCAGTACTGGCCGCGCGCGCGGCCTTCGACGATCGGCGCTGGGCCGGCCTGGCGCCGGCTGCACGCAAACGCACGCTGATCCGGTTTGCCGACCTGATCCTGCAGCATCGCGATGAACTGGCGCTGCTGGAGACGCTGGACATGGGCAAGCCGATCCGGTACAGCCGCAGCGTCGATGTGCCTTCCACCGCCAACTGCATCCGCTGGTACGGCGAAGCGGTGGACAAGATTTATGACGAAATCGCGCCGACCGCCGACACCGCACTGGCGCTGATTACGCGCGAGCCGGTCGGCGTGGTGGCGGCGATCGTGCCCTGGAATTATCCGATGATCATGGCCGCCTGGAAAATCGGCCCGGCGCTGGCAGCCGGCAACAGCGTGGTGCTGAAGCCTTCTGAAAAATCCCCTTTGAGCGCCTTGCGGCTGGCCGAAATCGCGCTGGAAGCCGGCATCCCGGCCGGCGTCTTCAACGTGGTGCCGGGTTACGGCCACGAAGCCGGCAGCGCGCTGGCACTGCACATGGATGTCGATTGCATCGGCTTCACCGGTTCCACCAAGGTCGGCAAGCTGATCATGCAATACGCGGGCCAGTCGAACCTGAAGCGCGCCTGGACCGAGCTGGGCGGCAAGTCGGCCAATATCGTCTGCGCCGATTGCCCGGATCTGGACGCCGCAGTGCGCGCATCGATCGGCGCGATCTACTTCAACCAGGGCGAAAGCTGCAACGCGCCGTCGCGCCTGTTCGTCGAGGAATCGATCAAGGCGCAGTTCCTGGAGAAAGCGGTGGCGATGCTGCCGGGCTTCCAGCCCGGCGACCCGCTGGATGAAAGCACCGTAATGGGCGCGATCGTCGACAGCATCCAGCTCCAGACCGTGCTCGGCTATATCGAATCCGGCCAGGCCGATGGCGCCAGGCTGCTGTCTGGCGGGACCCGGCAGCGCATCGAATCCGGCGGCTATTACGTCGCGCCGACCCTGTTCGACGGCGTAAACAGCAGCATGAAAATCGCCCGGGAGGAAATCTTCGGGCCGGTGCTGTCGGTGATCGGCTTCACTGATCTGGAGCATGCAATCCGCCAGGCCAATGCCACCACGTATGGCTTGCAGGCGGCGGTCTGGACTGCCGACATCAACAAGGCGATACGGACTGCGCGCGCCTTGCGTGCCGGCACCGTGCATGTGAATTCCTACGACGACGACGACATCACGGTGCCGTTCGGCGGCGTCAGGCAATCCGGCAACGGGCGCGACAAGTCGCTGCATGCGCTGGATAAGTACACGGAATTGAAAACCACCTGGATCAAGATTGCCTGATTTGGCCTGCGCGATCTGCCGGTAAGGCAGATCGCGCCTTCAATATACCTGGCATTGTATTTTAATGATGCACAGAAAATATATGCGGTAGTCACACTATTTTCAGTGATACCCCTAGGTAATCGTGCATTTTTCGGGATCTACAGGATGTCGCGCAAGCGGTAATACAGCATGCCCAGCACCAGCGCCGGCATGCGCATCAGCGCGCCGCCGGGGAACGGGCGATGCTTGATGCGCGCCAGCAGGTCGAAGCGCTCGGCCTGGCCGGCGATGGTTTCGGCCACCAGCTTGCCGGCCATGCCGGTCAGCGCCAGGCCATGGCCGGAGAAGCCCTGCAGGTAATACAGGTTGCCGTCGAGCCGGCCGAAATCCGGGGCGCGATTCAGCGTGATATCGACGAAGCCGCCCCAGGTATGCGACAGCGCCAGATCGGACAGTTGCGGGAACACGTCCAGCATCCGCTGCCGCATCGCGGCTTCCAGATTGCGCGGGGTCACGGCGCTGTAGCTGACGCGGCCGCCGAACAGCAGCCGGTGATCGGCGCTCAGGCGGAAATAGTCGAGCACGAAATTGGTATCGCACACTGCCGCCTGCGACGGGATCAGCGCCGCCGCGCGCGCCGCATCTATCGGCTCGGTGGCGGTGATGTAGGTGCCGACCGGCATGATACGCGGCGACAGTTGCGGCGCAATCGCATGGCCGAACTCGTTCAGGTAGACGTTGCCCGCCAGCACCACGAAGTTGCAGGCAACCTCGCCGTGCGCGGTTTTCACCAGCGGCCGGGCGCCGCGCAGCACCTGCGTGACCGGCGCGTTCTCATGGATGACGACGCCGGCCGCGCGCGCCGCAGCGGCCAGCCCGAGGCAGTATTTGAGCGGATGCAGATGACCTGAATTGGGGTCGAAGGCGCCGCTATGGTAGCGCTTGCTGGCGATCCAGTGCGGCATCTGTTGCGGCGGGATTGCTTGTAGCGGATAGCCGTAGTCCTGCTGCAGATGCCGGGCCCAGTCCGCCAGTTCCCGGCCTTTCTTGGGGTTGCGCGCCAGACTCAGGTAGCCGGGCCGGTAATCGCACTCGATCCCGTGGCTGCCGATCCGGTCGCGCAGCAGTTGCAGCCCCTCGACCGTTAGAGTCCAGGCGCGGCGCGCATCGGCGGCCGGCAGCTGGGCCTCGATCGCATCGTCGCTGGCATAGCCGACGATCGCCTGCCCGCCGTTGCGCCCGGATGCGCCCCAGCCGACCTGCTTCGCCTCCAGCACGGTCACCTTGTAGCCGCGTTGCGCCAGCTCCAGCGCCGCCGACAGGCCGGCCAAACCGGCGCCGATCACGCACACATCGGCGCTGCTGCGCCCGGCCAGCGCGGGCGACGCCGCCGCACGGGCGACGCTCGCTTCATAGTAGGAGTCCTGGGTCAGTTCGGTTTCTTTGTTGAGCAGCATTGCATCTCTTTCATGTGCACCGTCAAGCGGGAGCATTCTGCACCGGTCGCAAGCCGGTTTTTATACTGATACGTGTATTTTTATGCAGCCAGTAAGCATAAGCGGGAAGCGCCAATTAATTCAATATACTGCCGCTATTTATCACTTCATCCGGCGCTTGATCTGGCCGCACAGATAGGTCCAGACAAAGGTCGAGGCGGCATTCGCGGTCAGTTCCGCATGGTCGTAGGGCGGCGCGACTTCGACGCAATCCATCCCGCACCAGTTCAGGTCGGCCAGTTCCTCGATGATCGATAGTACCTGCGCCGAAGTCATGCCGCCCGGTTCCGGGGTGCCGGTGCCGGGGGCGAACGCCGGGTCCAGGCAATCGATGTCGAGCGTCAGGTAGACCGGCGGATTGCCGGCCTGCGCCATGCGGGCGCGGATTTCATCCAGCACCGGGGCCAGCTGGGCCGGGCTTTCCAGTCCGCGCAACTCGCGCGCGGTGAAGACCCGGCCGCCGACCGTATTCACGTACTCGCGCGCATCGCGCGTGCCGGACGAGCGGATGCCGATCTGGATCGCAGCCTGCGGCAGCAGCAAGCCCTCCTGCAGCGCCTCGTAGACCCAGGTGCCGTGGCCCGACGGCTCGCCGAAATGGTCGGTCCAGGTGTCGCAATGGGCATCGAAATGCACTATCGCCACCGGTCCGCCATGCACCGCATTGAGCGCGCGCAACAGCGGCAGCGTGACCGAATGGTCGCCGCCCAGCCACAGCATGTGATGATGTTTGAACAGATCGGTCGCCTGCGGCATCAGCGCCTCGCGCATCGCGCCAATGCCGGTATTGGGCAGCAGCAAATCGCCGGCGTCGCACAGATAGCCGTGCGGTGCGGTGTCGAAATGCGGGTGAGTCGCATCGCACAGCATCTGCGACGCCAGCCGGATCGCCTGCGGCCCGAAACGCGCGCCGGGACGGTTGGTCACCGCACCGTCAAAGGTCAGCCCGGCCAGCGCAAACGGCAGGTCCGGCGCGGCGGCGCGGCCGGGCGCGTTGACGTAGGTGCCGCTGGAACGGTAAGCGAATTCATGGTTGACCATAGGTCGACTCCGAAATTGAGGTTGGTTGGGGATAGCGGATTGATTTCCTTATTGTGCATGCAAAAATGGCCCTAAAAAAGGTCCAATTAAGCAATAATTTCAGGGGCCATTTTGCAATGTCAATCGATTCTCCGTGTCCGGAAAAAATGGAGCGGCCCTGCCTGCCCATGCGCGCTCAGTAAACCGGTAACATCAATCTCGCGTCAGTTTATTCAACACGACAGTGCGAGGTGCAAAATGAAGACAGGCAAGCAGGTGCTCCATATTCTGCTCGCGGCATGGGTCGGGATGGCGGCTGCGCAAGCGGCACAGACCCAGTCCGAGATTTCCAGCTTCGCGTTCGTGCAGGAGGATGGCTCGCTGAAAGTCGCCGGCTACCTGATTCGCCTCTACGGCATTTACATTCCGCCGACGCAGCAGATCTGCTACACCTTCATCAACCCCGCGCCGTGCGGGCCAAGGGCGTCACTGGCGCTGGAATTCAAGATCTCGGGCGATTTCGTGCACTGCATCCCCTGGGCGAACAATCCCGACGGCAGCATCACCGCCAGCTGCAGCTCCGGGAATGAAGACCTGAGCCTATGGATGCTCCAAAGCGGATGGGCAGTTGCGCTGCCGGATGCACCGGTCGAATACTGGGCGCTGGAAAAAATCGCCCGCGCCAAGGGGATCGGCATCTGGGGAATTCCGGTTGACGTCATCCCGCGTCGGCGATGAGCAGGGACGGCAAGGTGCAAGGGACGCGGGCGCCGCGCGCATGCGTTTGCTGCCGGTCAACTGTAGAATTCCCTGACATTCAAGCAAGGACATCCATGCGGCTGCGATCGCTTAACTGCATGGCCGGCAGCATTCAGCGCCAAGGCCGGCTTGGAATTCGCTCATAATGGCGGGTGTAGGCAATAGATTCGAATCAGGCGCGCATATTCGCTGGAAGTTTGAAAAACTGGGGTATGTTTTTTTTCAATTGCCCATCGTGATGGGCAGCACGCAGCAAAACCGCATCGCCGCCAACCATGAAACCCGAACATCTGCAGTTGCTGGTCACCCGTGAAATGCCCTACGGAAAGTACAAAGGCCGCCTGATCGCCGACCTGCCCGGCCATTACCTCGGCTGGTTCGCGCGCGAAGGCTTCCCGAAAGGCGAACTCGGCAGCCTGATCGCGCTGATGTACGAACTCGACCACAACGCGCTCACGCATCTGCTCGATCCGCTGCGGAATCGCTGAATCGCCGCCGCAGTTTTGTCGGCGGATCGACCGGGCCAAGCGACAATTATTCGATTTCTGCGCCAAGCCAGTATTTGCGCCGCTGAGCCGCCAACCGCGCGTGCAAGACTGCCGAAATCCGCAAGTTGAATCGTCTTCGGACAGACACGCAGTATACTGCTTCCTTTTTTAAGGCGATCGCCTTACTCCACAAGGACAACATCATGAGTGCTTTACCTCCATGCCCAAAATGCAATTCCAATTTTACGTACGAGGACGGCGGCCTGTATATTTGCCCCGAGTGCGCCCATGAATGGAATGTGCACGCCGGCGCCGAGCAGGCTGAGGAAGGCAGCAAGATCTACCGCGACTCAGCCGGCAACGTGTTGCAGGACGGCGATACCGTCACGGTAATCAAGGATTTGAAGCTGAAAGGTTCGGCCGGGACCGTCAAGATGGGCACCAAGGTCAAGAATATTCGCCTGGTCGACAGCGACCACGACATCGACTGCAAGATCGATGGCTTTGGGGCCATGAGCCTGAAATCGGAGTTCGTTAAGAAAGTGTGATTTTGCCGGCCTGTGGCTAATTCTTCCGGAACTGGCCAGGCCCAATCGCTTGCCTGAGGCCAGACTGCCGAATGCCTTTTTGCCGGTTGGAAGATAGCCGCAATCGGATTTTGGGGCAGGATGACGGCTTTGCAGGATCGTCCGGAGCGGTCCTTGCGCTGCATGGCAGACGGTCAAATATCCCCGCATCGCATCACCCTGTTGGCTGCAGCCCTTCGCCTGCTTTTCCAATGTCATCGCCTGACTGTGTACGCCAGCGTACAGACCGCGAGATCTGCAACACGGATACTCCTTTTCAAGGTGTCAATATTTTCCAGAAGAGCGTCAAATTTCGACATCGAAAGCGGTTTCATCCCGTCTTGCGCCATGCGTCGGGCCGGGTTGGGAGCCGCATGCGCAACATCATTCAGAAGAGGAAAAATCATGCTTTACACCATCGCCGTCGTTTTGGTCATCCTGTGGCTGCTCGGCCTCGTTACCTCCACCACCCTCGGTGGCTTCATCCATATTCTGCTGGTGATTGCCGTGGTCATGATATTGCTGCGCCTGATCAGCGGCCGCGGCATCTAGTGTGGTGTTGCGCGCTATCAGGCGCGCCGCATGCATCACCAATCAAGATCACTAACCAAGGGAACACATAATGAAAAAATACCTCACCATCGCAGCCAGCTTGATTGCCGGCACTACTCTCATGCTCGCGGCCGTCCCTGGCGTTGCGGCAACCGTCGACATCAATGTGGTGGTTCCGGGCGTCTTTGTGCAGCCCCGACCGGTCTATATCCAGCCGCAGTACGAAAATGACTGGCGTGAACGGCAATTGCGCGCCCTGGAATGGCGCGACAACCCGCGCAATCATGGGCAAGCCGTAAGCGCTGCCGCCCATGAGCGCAACGATGCACGCAACGCATGGCGCGGCAAGCATCATCGCAAGAACAAGCACGACCATTGAGTTTTTTGAAAGCCTTGCGCAGTTGCGGCAAGGCTTTTTAGCCGGCGCCTTGCAGCGGTTTAAAATCCAAAGCAAGGTCCAGCAGCCCGGCAAAGAGAATGCCCCGCAAGCGGGGCATTCTCTTTGCTGCAACCACTGCCAGCGTGCTTCAGCGCCTGATCTGATTGCCGATCACGCCGCCCACTGCCGCGCCGCCGACGGTGCCGATTGCGCTGCCGCCGGTCAATACCGCGCCCAGCACGCCGCCGGCGCCGGCGCCGACTGCCGTATTTTTATCTTGCGTCGACATGCCGGCGCATGCCGTCAAGCCAAGCACGCAGGCGATCAGTGCCGTCTTTGTTGCCAATTTTTTCATCGTATTCATCTAGTGTGCCTTTTTGGGTTAAACATGCTGCAGCAAAACCGGAGTGCAGCGGCCAGCGCTGCACTCCCGGTCTGGCGCGGTGCGCGCCAGGGCCGGAATTACTTCAGGCGCATGTCGTTTTTGACGGATTTCACGCCATTGACGCCGCGCGCGACATTGATGGCAGTCGCGATGTCGTCCTGCGAGCGCACGAAGCCGCTCAACTGGACTGCGCCCTTGAAGGTCTCGACATTGATTTCCGCAACCTTCAGGGTCGGTTCGTTGAAGATCGCCGCCTTGACAGCGGTAGTGATCACGGTGTCGTCGACGTATTGGCCGGTGCTTTCCTGTTTATTGGTCGAGGCGCAGCCGACAACGGTGGTCAGCATGAGGGCGGCGATCAGTGTGGATGCGATTTTGAGGTTTTTCATTGTGGGACTCCCGGGTTGGTGATTGATGCTCTTATCCTGGCGCCCCGTCGCTGCAGGATGCAGATGCAGGGCGATCTGTTTCACGGCGTTGCAGCGTGCTGGTGCGGCAACTGGTGAATCTTGTTTCGCCCCGCGCAGGCAATGCGGTCTGTCGTGCGGCGATGCGATGAGGCAAGATTACGCAGTCCATGGATTCCAGTCTGTACGCCAGCGTACACAGCGCCGCGGATCTGTTCAGCCCTCCTATGTACGCTAGCGCACAGACCCGGCGCGACCGGCGCTCTATGGTCGCAAGGAGAACAAGTCGCAAGGAGAACGGAGCGGCGTGGTACCTTGTTGGAAGCCGCATTCGTTCGGATGTTTTCTTATGCTTCAACCGACTCTTTACTGGAAGCAGGAACCCTGACATGTCCAGTCCCCACGATCCGAACCGGAACCACCTTCTGGCAGCCTTGCTCGATGCTGAATTCGACCGCCTGGCACCGCATCTGGAATTGATTCCGATGCTGCTCGGCGACGTACTCTACGAGTCCGGCGGCAAGTTGCAGCACGTGTATTTTCCGACCACATCGATCGTCTCGCTGCAATACGTGCTGGAAAACGGCGGCTCGTCCGAAATCGCCGGCGTCGGCAATGAGGGCGTATTGGGGATTTCCCTCTTCATGGGCGGCGACACCACGCCCAGCCGCGCGGTGGTGCAGACCGGCGGCCACGGCTACCGCCTCAAGTCCCACATCCTGATGGAGGAATTCAATCGGGCCGGGCCGGTATTGCGCCTGCTGCTGCGCTACACCCAGGCGCTGCTGACGCAGATGTCGCAGACTGCGGTGTGCAACCGCCATCATTCGGTGGAGCAGCAGTTGTGCCGCTGGCTGCTGCTGACGCTGGATCGCCTGCCGTCGAACGAGCTGACGATGACGCAGGAATTGATCGCCAACATGCTGGGTGTGCGGCGCGAGGGTGTCACCGAGGCCGCCGGCAAATTGCAGGGGCAGGGCTTCATCCGCTACCGGCGCGGCCACATCACGGTGCTCGACCGAACCGGGCTGGAAGCTAACGTCTGCGAATGTTACGACGTCGTCAAAAAGGAGTTCGCCCGCCTGCTGTCGGATGTGCGGCAGCGCCAAGGCGGCCTGACGGCGCCGCCGCAGAGGTGACGGCGCAGCACCCGGCCCGGCGCTGCAGATTGTGCGGCGGCCCTTTTTGCAACTTGTTTTGTAGCGTAACCACTGTCTGAAATCATGCAAAAAATGGAAAAACCCCCGCTCATGCAAGCAGCCCAGCAGTCTTTACTGAAGGCGGGAGCCTTGCAGGATGCGATTTTCAACAGCGCCAATTTTTCCTGCATCGCCACCGATGCCCAGGGCGTGATCCAGATTTTCAACGTCGGCGCCGAACGCATGCTCGGCTACCAGGCGGCGGATGTGGTCGACAAGATCACCCCGGCCGGGATTTCGGATGCGCAGGAAGTGGTCGCGCGGGCAGCGGCCCTGAGCCTGGAACTGGATACGCCGATCACGCCCGGCTTCGCGGCGCTGGTGTTCAAGGCTTCGCGCGGCATCGAGGATATTTACGAGCTGACCTATATCCGCAAGGATGGCAGCCGCTTTCCGGCCATCGTGTCGGTGACAGCGTTGCGCGATGCGCAGGACAAGGTGATCGGCTACCTGCTGATCGGCACCGACAACACCGCGCGCAAGCAGGTTGAAGAGGAGCAGGCACGGCTCAACCAGCGCTTGCGCGACCAGCAGCAAGCGCTGCAGGAAACCAATATTGCACTGGAGCATGCGAAGGCGGTTGCGGAAAAAGCCAACCTGGCGAAATCGGAATTCCTGTCCAGCATGAGCCACGAATTGCGCACGCCGCTCAATGCGGTGCTCGGGTTCGCGCAGCTGATGGAATCCGAAACGCCGGCACCGACGCCGGCGCAGAAACTGTCGATCGAGCAGATCTTGCAAGCCGGCTGGTATCTGCTGCGCCTGATCAATGAAATCCTGGATCTGGCCATGATCGAATCGGGCAAGGTGACGATGTCGCAAGAGTCGATGTCGCTCACCGACGTGCTGCAGGATTGCCAGGCCATGATCGAGCCGCAGGCGCACAAGCGCCGGATACGGATGACCTTCCCTGCGTTCGAGAACCTGTTCTATGTCCACGCCGACCGGACCCGGGTCAAGCAGGTGATGATCAACCTGCTGTCGAATGCGATCAAATACAACCGGGACGGCGGCACGGTGGTGGTTGAATGCAGGATGGGCGGCGACAACCGGGTGCGCGTCAGCGTCACCGATACCGGCGCCGGGCTGGCGCCGGAACAGCTGGCGCAACTGTTCCAGCCGTTCAACCGGCTCGGGCAGGAGACCAGCGGCGAAGAAGGCACCGGCATCGGCCTGGTCGTCACCAAGCAATTGGTCGAATTGATGGGCGGCGTCATCGGCTTCGACAGCAGTGTCGGCACCGGCAGCGTGTTTTGGGTCGAACTGCCGGCGTCGAGCGCGCCGGAACTGGTGTTTGGCAGCGGCGCCGCTGCCGATGCGCAGAGCCCGGCGGCGCCACACGCGGTGGCGCCGCAGCGCACGCTGCTGTATGTCGAGGACAATCCGGCCAACATGGCGCTGGTCGAGCAATTGATCGCGCGCCGCAGCGACCTGAAATTATTGACGGCCATCGATGCCCACCTGGGCATCGAGCTGGCACGCACCTATCAGCCGGACGTGATCCTGATGGACATCAACCTGCCCGGCATCAGCGGCTATGGCGCCCTGCGCATCTTGCGCGAAGATCCGGCAACCGCCCACATCCCGGTCATGGCGCTGTCGGCCAACGCCGTCCCGCGCGACATCGCCAACGGCCTGGAGGCCGGATTCTTCCGTTACCTGACCAAGCCGATCAAGGTCAGCGAATTCATGGATGCGCTGGATGTCGCATTGCATTTTGCGGCGGAAAACGGCCTGCCGGGCGCGCCGGAATCAGGAGCGTTCCGATGAGGCGCCCTGCAAGCCCCTTTGAATTTCATGAAAATTCATGGGTATGTGCATTTTCATGCCGATTTTCGCAGGTGTTTATTGCGATTGAAAATATACCAATGCCAGTAATTGATATGATCCGACGCCTGCACCGGCTTGGCAACCTGCTTTTTTGCGCCTCACCACCACCCTGTATTCCGGCCTTGCGCGCTGTGCCCGGGCTTTTCATGCCGGATGCGCACGGCATCGCTGGCTGACAGATGGACCAATTTTCTGGAAAGAATGCAATGCTTGAAGCCTCCGAGATACTCAACGCCAGCATCCTGATCGTCGACGATCAGAAAGCCAATGTCTTGCTGCTGGAGCACATGCTGCGCAACGCAGGTTACCAGCGCATCACCTCGACGATGGACCCTACCGCGGTCTGCCCGCTGCATGCGGCGCAGCGCTTTGACCTAATCCTGCTCGATTTGCAGATGCCCGAAATGGATGGGTTCCAGGTCATCGAGGGCTTGAAGGCAATCGAGACCGACGGTTATTTGCCGGTGCTGGTGATCACCGCCCAGCCGGGGCACAAGCTGCGCGCGCTGCAAGCGGGGGCCAAGGACTTCGTCAGCAAACCTTTCGACCTGATCGAAGTCCAGACCCGCATCCACAACATGCTGGAAGTGCGGCTGCTGTACAAGAAATTGGGCAACTACAACAAGGTGCTGGAGCAGACGGTGCAGGAGCGCACGGCCGCATTGCGCGAGAGCGAGGCCCGCTTCAAGAGCTTTACCGAACTGTCGTCGGACTGGTATTGGGAGCAGGACCCGAAAGGGCAATTTACCAAAGTCTCCGGCCCGGTGTTCGAGATGCTCGGCATCGAGGCCGGCGGCACGCCGCAGGCCGCCGAGGCGGCACTGGCAGGGCGCTGGAATGCCGCCGAGCGCGCGCTGCTGGACGCCAATATCGCCGCCCGCCGGCCCTTCCTCGATTTTGTCTACAGCCGCAGCAATGCCGATGGCACGACGCAATATCTGCAGGTCAGCGGGGAGCCGATGTTCGATTCGGCCAGCCGTTTTAGCGGCTATCGCGGGATCGGCATGGACATCACCGAGCGCATGCGCCCGGATCGGGAGCAGCTGCGTTTGCGCAGCGCTATCGATGTGCTGGAGCAGGGCGTGTGCCTGCTGGACCGCGCCAGCATGCGCGTGGTCGGTGCGAACGCGGCGGCGTGCCGCATGTACGGCGGCAGCCGGGACGCGTTGCTGGCCATCGATCCGGCCGATTTCGGCTGCGGCAACAGCGTCCAGCTGGCAGCCATGTTCGATACGCTGATCGCCGGTGCAGCCGAGCCCACCCAGGCCGCCGCACTGCGCCGCAAGGATGGCACGACGCTGGCCGTGACGATGGCCTGGAAGGCGGTGCAGGTGCTGGATAGCTGGATCATGGTCGGCGTCATCGAAGGCCAATAACCACCGACAAACTACCGACCACCGCCGACGGCGCGTCAATGGCTGGCGTGGCCAGCGCGCATGACGGCCGGGCGCTCCGGCCTTCCTTGCCGTGCCCCGGGCCGGGCCTTGCGGCGGTAGGTCTTGCCCGGCGCCGGCGCCACCGGTTTGATCCGTGCCTCCGCCAGCAGCCTGGCGCATTCGCTGTGCTCGCCCGGCCCGGCATTGATCAGGGGAATCAGTGCTGCAATCGGCGTCAAGATGCCCAGCACCATCGCGCCTCCGGCCTTCATTGCCATCACGCCCTTGTCGACGCTGACGCGCGGCTGCTGGAAGCTGCCGCGCACATACAGCGGCGCCCTGAGAGAAAGCACGCGCAAGCCCTTGCTATTGGGCTTGATGGTCAGATCCAGCTTTTCCTGCGCCAGATTGATGCTGCCGCCGACATCGAGAATGGCATCGTCGGTATCGATGATGAAGCTGCGCGTTTGCATCAGGCCGTTGGTCACGCCGAAATCGGCCGCCATGCAATTGAGCTTGACTGGCTTGTCGCCGACCAGGCGGGTAAGGATCACGTTGCCGATATTCAAGCCCATTTCTTCCAGCAGCAGTTTGCTGACCGTGCCCTGGTTGATCAGAGTCTTGATTTCGCCATTCGATGCGCCCAGCAAGCTGGCGATCGAGTTGCCGAGCGCCGACAGCGAAGCGTCGCCATTGATTTCGCCGGCGCTCGCCTGCAACGGCTCCAGGGTGGGAAATAACTGTTTCAGCTTCAGGTGGCGGGCCGTGATTTTCATGCTCGCCTTGATCGCATTTTTGCCGGCCTTGCCGCTGCCGTCGAGCGTGATGTCCGAACGCAGGCTGCCGCCCGCCATGTCGAAATTGAGCGGCTGCAAGGACAGCACGCCGTCTTGCAGGCGCACGCTGGTGGTCAGTTTGTTGATCGGCAATTCCTTCTTGCGGACAATTTTTTCGGCGCTGAACCGGATGTCGGCATCGATGCTGGTCCAGCGCTCGGTCTTGAACGGTTCGGCCGGCAACACCTTGCCGCTTGCCTTGCTGGCATTCGAGTCGGCGCCGATTAGCGGCGCCAGATCGGAGAATTGCAGCACATGCGACACGACCGTCCCGGATAAATGGCCGCGCGGCTGTTTCGATTGATAGTCGAGGCTGCCGCCGATGTCGCTGGAGCCGACCTTGCCGCTGAATTTCTGGTAGCTCCAGCGGCTGCCGTGCCGGCCCAGACTGCCGACCAGGCGGCCTTCGGTCGCAAACGGCGGCGTCTCCGGCAACACCATGCCGGTCAGTGTGTACAGCCGCGCCATGCTGGGGCCGGACAGTTTCAGTCGCATGTCGAGCGCCGCCAGATCGCTCGGCTTGGTGAGGGTGCCTTCGAGCCGGATTGCGCTCTGCCCCATGCGCAGATTGGCCAGGATCGGATACGGCGCGGTTTGGTGCTGCAGCGATAGGACGGCGCCGGCACGGCCATCGCCGCTGACGCTTTCGCCATTGAATTTGCCGTCCAGGCGCCACGCCACGCCATAGGTCGGGTCGGCATCGAGGGTGTCGATGCCGAGCGTCACATCGGCATGCTTGACGGCATCGATCAGATGCATGCTGCCTTGGGTCAAGACGATGCTTTGCAATTCCAGCTGCCAGGGCGACGGCTTGTCGTCGTGCCTGAAGGTCCAGTTGTTGCCGCCGTCGGCAGTGCGCCGCAAGCTGACCACGGGCGCATCGAAACGCAGGACCGGGATCGCGATCTTTTTTTTCAGCAGCGCCAATGGGTTCAGCGAAAAGGCGAGTTGCCGGATCTGCGCCATGTCGGCCGCTGCTGGCGTTGCCATGGCAGCAGGGTTGCCGATGCGCACGTCATGCGCGACCAGATGCGGCCACGGCATCATGCCGCGCCAGCCCGCATCCGCTGCGGCCGGCCCGGCAGCTGGTCTGCTCCAGGTCAGAGACAGGTCGCCTGCGATCGCAAACGGGCGCCCGAGTGCCTCGCTGGTGCGCGCATTGAGCCACGGCCGGGCGCGGTTCCAGTCGACATTCTGCAGCGCCACCAGCGCCAGAGCCGGAATCAGCAGCAGGCCGGTGCCGACGGCCAGCGCGATCTGCGTGCGGCGCTGCAGTTTCATCGCAAAAAGGTGCCGCTGCCAAACAGCCCGACCAGGCCGATCACGATCAGGTAGATCGCCACGATGGTCGACAGCAGGCGTGGAATGACAAGAATCAGTATGCCGGCAACCAGCGATACGATCGGGACCAGGTGCAGGGTGATATTCATGGCGAGTCTCTTCAGAGTTGGGTTGGGGGAAGCGGCAGGCTGCCGCCGGGAGCGTTCTCCAGGCAATCAGATTAACTGAAATTGCCGCAGCCCTGTGTGCGTTAGCGTACCGATCCAGCGGGAAATGCGGCCTATAACGTCATACATCGAGAGCAATACGAGATTCGATTAACCGATCACTGGAGAGCAATAATGACAAAAAATTCAAAACGCTGGTTCACCGTCCTGTGCGCCGCCGCCGTGCTGATGAGCACCGGCTGCAGCAGCCTGAAGACGCCGGCGACCGCTTCTGTGGCGGTGTCCAAGGCGGCGGTTGAAAATGCCTCCGTTGCCGGCGGCGCGGAGTTCGCACCGGTCGAGATGGATTCGGCGCGGGAAAAAATGGCCCTGGCCAATAAGGCGATGGCGGCCAAAAACTACAAGCTGGCCGGCGATTTGGCAGCCCAGGCGCAGGCGGATGCCAAGCTGGCGCAAGGCAAGGCCAATTCGGCCAAGGCGCAAACCGCGGCGGACGCCCTGCAGGACGACATCCGCGTCCTGCGCGAAGAGCTGGACCGCGCCAGCAATTAAGACACATATATTCGCACCACAACCCATACAACATGCGGCCATGCCACTCTTGGCGCCGCTACAACCCAGAGGATTCCATCATG
>NZ_AVCC01000039.1 GCF_000622895.1 Herminiimonas sp. CN | reverse complement strand
CCATTTGATTTAAGTCCTGCTTTGGGGAACTTCTCCCAAGCTTCCGCTTGCCAGATTAGATTTCTGAGTGCAGCCTCGCTGGTGACGTCGTTATAGATTTGCGCCATTTTTTTCACAGAAAACCAACGTGACTGAGGAGCCCGTTGTGGCTGCGCTCCTTCTGGAAATAACTCAGGAGCAACATTGAATTTGTTCAAAGGTGATGCAAAAACTGGCGAAAAGTCTGGAGCGTCCACAGCCTTTTCGCTTTGTTTGAAACCAGTGAATCTGCAACTGGGAGAAGGCGCGGCGAAAGACTGAAGGGTATTCTGTTTGGCTTTATGTGCCATGGTTAACTCCTGTTCGTTATTTGAGAGAGGTACGTTTTTGTTGGCCAACGACTGCAGTATCCCCAATGACTCTGGCGAAGTTAAGAGGAGATAACACCCCCTTAAAAAGGGCCGCTAAATAGGCTGATGTGCGTCATTTCTGCATAAAAAAATGTAGGCGAATCAACGCGTTACATGCGCTTTAGAATTTCCTGGAATGTCAAGGGGAAATAACGACTTTATGGCTTCCTGTGTCCCTTTGGAAGGGAGTAACCGAGGATGGTTATTGCTCGCAGAATCCGTCTTTGTATTTGTGGCGGCGCGCCCACCTGATGACTGTGCCGTCATTGCGCCACGTGGCACAGTTATGGCACACTAGTGGCACGTTTTACTGAAAAACGCTGTTTGTTCTGCAGAGATGTGGACGTAGCGTAAGCGAGCGCTGGCGCGGTTTTCAGTAATGCAGATTGTTTTCGTGAATCGTAATGTATTGAACGGAGAAAATTCGTAATGCGAAGGTCGGGGGTTCGACTCCTCTCTCCGGCACCAATAAATAAAAGGGCTAGCTGCAAAGTTAGCCTTTTTTCATTCCTGTTGTGCCAAACATGTGCCAGCGGAATCCTCCAGTCCCGCTCGCCCTAGCGCCATGCTTGCGCTGCGGCGGCGAACAGCAAGGATTTACTCGTGCCGCAACGCTTCGATCGGATCCAGTTGCGCAGCGCGGCGGGCGGGAAAATAGCCGAACAGTACGCCAATCCCGGCAGAGAACACGAATGACAGCAGGTTGATGGTCGAATTGAACAAATAAGGCACCTGCATCACCTGCGCCAGCACAATCGAAGCCGCGGTAGCAAGAATGATGCCGATCACGCCGCCGAGCGCGGCCAGCACCACCGCTTCGATCAGGAATTGCAGCAGCACGTCGCGCTCCAGCGCGCCGATGGCAAGGCGCAAGCCGATTTCGCGGGTGCGCTCGGTAACGCTGACCAGCATGATATTCATGATGCCGATGCCGCCCACCAGCAAGCTCACCGCAGCCACCGCGCCGAGCAGCGTGGTCATTACCTTGGTGGTGCCGGACAGGGTTTCGGCCAGCTGCTTGGTGTCGAGCACATTGAAATTGTCCTCGTCGGCTTCGGCCAGCTTGCGGCGCTCGCGCAGCAACTGCGTCAGGCTGGCTTTCAGGCGCGCGCTATCGCTGCCGTCCTTCATGGAAACCAGCAGCGTGGCAACGCGCAGATTGCCGGTGACGCGACGCTGCAGCGTATGCAAAGGCACCAGCACAATATCGTCCTGGTCATTGCCCATCGCGCCCTGCCCTTTGGACGCCAGCAGGCCCACCACTACGCAGGAAAATTGCTTGATGCGCAACTGCTCTCCCAGCGCGCTGCGGGTATCGAACAACTCGCGCCGCACCGTCTCGCCGATGATGCACACGGCGGCACCGGCTTGCAACTCGCCATCCTCGAACTGCCGGCCCGTGGCCAGTTTCCAGTTGCTGGTCTGGAACCAGGCATTGGTGCTGCCGGTGACGCTGGTTGCCCAGTTGCGGCCGTTGGCAACCACGGTCACGCCGGAGCGCCCCTCCGGAGCCACCGCCTGGACGCCGCCGATCTGGGCCGCGATCGCTTCGGCATCTGCTTCCTTGAAGGACGGCGCGCCGCCGCCACCGCCGCCGCCGAACATCTGGCGTTGTCCTGGGCGCACCATCAGCAAATTGCTGCCCAGGCTGGAAATCTGATTTTGCACCGCCAACGTGGCGCCGTTGCCCAGCGTCACCATGGTGATGACGGCGCTGACGCCGATCACGATGCCGAGTATCGTCAGAAAGGAACGCAGCAGGTTGCGGCGGATCGAGCGCAGCGCCAGCAGCAAGGTATTCAGCAGCATTACGGACCTCCTGTCGCCGCTGGCGGCAGCGCTGCTAGAAAATCCGGTCCGAGCGGATGCGGGTTGCCGACATCGCTGTCGAGCATGCCGTCGACAAAGTGCACCAGGCGCTTGGCGTACATCGCCATGTCGTGTTCGTGCGTGACCATCAGCACGGTGATGCCGTGATCAATATTGAGGCGCGACAACAGCTCCATGATCTCGCGGCTGCGCTGGGTGTCGAGGTTGCCGGTCGGCTCATCAGCCAGCAATACCGCCGGTTCGGTAACGATGGCGCGGGCAATCGCGACCCGCTGCTGCTGTCCGCCCGACAGTTCGGCCGGCGTGTGATGCTCCCAACCGGCCAGGCCGACTGAGGCCAGCGCTCTGGATGCCAGGGCGTGGCGCGCCGCTGCGCTTTCGCCGCGGTACAGCAAAGGCAATTCGACGTTTTCCTGCGCCGAGGTGCGTGCCAGCAGGTTGAAACCCTGGAACACAAAGCCCAGGTAGCGCCGGCGCAACAGCGCGCGCTGGTCGCGCGACAATTGTTCCACATGCATGCCTTGAAACAGGTATTCGCCTGCGGTGGGCGTATCCAGGCAGCCGATGATGTTCATCGCGGTCGATTTGCCCGAGCCGCTGGGCCCCATGATGGCGACGAATTCGCCCGCGTTGATATCGATATCAACGCCCCTGAGCGCCATCAATGCCGCTTGCCCGCTACCGTACATCTTGGTTACTCCGCGCAGGCGGATCAACGGTTCGCCGGCAGCAGGGCGGGTTGCGCGCTCGATCGCCGTGCTCATTGGGTGGCTGCCATGCGCTGGTCGGTGATAACCTCCATGCCGGCCTGCAAATCCCCCGCAATCACCTCGGTCATCCGGCCATCGCTAATGCCGGGCGTGACGCCGACGGCGACCGCGGCGCCGTTGCGCAACACCCAAACCTGGCGCGCTTGCGCGGTGCTGGCGCCGCTGGCGGCCGACTTGCGCGGCGCCCGGCTCGGCCCGCGCGGTATCAGACTGGCCACAATGCCGCCCTTGCCGGCGCCACCCGCTGCCTTCGCGCTCTGCGTCGGCGTGAAGCGCAGCGCGGTATTCGGCACCAGCAGCACGTCGCGCCGTTCGATGGCTGTGATGGTAGCGGTGGCCGTCATGCCAGGGCGCAGGCTCAGATCGGCGTTATCGACATCCAGGTAAGTGACGTAGGTAACCACGTTGTCGGTGATGGTCGAACCGAACGCGACCCGCGTGATGGTCGCCGGATACTTGCGGTTGACATAGGCGCTGACGGTAAAGCGTGCTTTCTGGCCGACCTTGACCGCGCCGACATCGGCTTCATCGACATTCACCTGCAGCCGCAAGCGGTGCAGGTCTTCGGCGACGGTAAACAGCGTCACCGCCTGCAATGAGGCCGCCACCGCGTTGCCGGGATCGACCGTACGGGTCAGAATCACGCCATCGGTCGGCGAGCGTATCGATGCTTTCGACAGATTGGTATCGTCGGTCGACAAGGTGGCCTTGGCACTGACGACGTTGGCCCGGGCGCTCAATTCGTTGGCCTGGGCGCGCGCCAGCGTGGCGCGGCCGGTGTCGAGCTCAGCCTTGGACGGCACCTTGCCGCCGGACAAGCGCGACACTTCTTCCAGCCGGCCCAGATTGGCCTGCGACTCCTGCACCGTAGCCACCGCTTGCGCCACGGCCGCATTCGCGGCAGCCAGCGCGGCGCGCGAGCGCACCACCTGATCGCCCAGCTTGGCGGTATCGAGCTCGACCAGCACCTGCCCTTTCTTGACCTGGTCATTGACGTCCACCAGCACCCGCGACACGGTGCCGGACAGTTCGCTGCCGATGCTGACCGAGAGCGTCGGCTGCAGGGTGCCGTTGGCGGTGACGGAAAGCGTGAGGTTGCCGCGCCGCACCGCTTCGGTCGCGAAGCTGGGTGCGGCGCCTGCATTTTTCTGCGCTTGCCAGATATAAACGGCAATGGCAGCCAGTATCAGCAGCGCAACGGCAATCCAGAATGCCGGACGACGCCACCGGCTGCGCGCAGCCGGATCGGCCAGCAAGGCAGCAGCATCGGTGCCTGACCTGGTTTCGTTTGAGGCAGATGGTGTGTTCATGAATTGGATGATTGAGTAATCGTTACGGAATCGAGCTCCGGCTGCCAGCCGCCGCCCAATGCCTTGTACAGACGCACATGATCGGCACTCAGGTCGGTAGTAGTAGTTGCCACCGCGTCCTGCGTGTTGAACAGCGAGCGCTGCGTCTCCAGCACGGTCTGAAAATCAACCAGCCCGCTGGCATAGCGCTGCCGTGCTATCAGTGCCGCATTGGCTGCTGCATCGGCCGCGTTGCGCAAGCGCAGCAGGCGTTCGCGGTCGCCCGCCAGCGCGACCAGCGCATCCTCGACATCCTTCAATGCAGTCAGCACCGTAGCCTGATAAGACATCCGCGTTTGTTCCAGTGCAGCTTGCTGCGCGCGCACCTGAGCCTTGCCCGCGCCGGCGTCGAACAGCGGCACCGACACGCTGCCCAGTATTGCCCTTGCCAATGCGCCGCTGCCGGTAAGCGTGCCCAGCGTCAATGCACTCAAACCGAGCGAACCATTGAGCCGGAAGCTCGGATAGCGTGCGGCATCGGCCTGTCCGACCCGCGCCAGCGCGGCGCTGACCTGATACTCGGCGGCACGCACGTCCGGGCGCTGGCGCAGGGTTTCCGCCGGCATGTTCAGCGCCAGATTATTCTGCGCCTGCGGCACCGGGCTGGGACTGGCAAGTTGTGCGCGCAGCGCATCCGGCGTTTGGCCGCACAGCAACTCCAGGCTGTGCCGGAATTGCGCCACGCTGGTTTCCAGGGTCGGAATCTGGGCCTGCGTCTGCTCGCTGGCGGCGCGTGCCTGCTCGCCTTCGAGCGAGGTCAGCAAACCGGCCTGAACCCGCCAACCGGTGATCTGCAAGGTTTCCAGCTGGCTGGCCAGATTGTCGCGGGCAATCGCCAGCCGCGACTGCGCGCCGCGGTACTGGATATAGCCGATTGCCACTTCAGCCGCGATCGACACCTGCACGTCGGCCAGGCTGGCAGCGCTGGCTTGGGCGCTGGCTTCGCCGGCCTGCAGCGCGTTGCGGTTACCGCCGAACACATCCGGCTCCCAGCTGGCGTCAAAGCCGGCATTGAACACATTGCCGGGACTGGCGTTGCCCGACTTGCTGCGCTGCGCCGAGGCCGAGCCGGTAACGCCGGGCAGCAGGCCGGCAGCCGCGACATCGCGCAGCGCGCGCGCCTGCAGCAAGGCTGCCTGCGCACTCCTGACGCTGGTGTTGGCCTGCAATGCTTGCAGTATCAGGGTTGCGAGCAAGGGATCGTCAAAGCGCTGCCACCACTGCGCGAGATTGAGATTGGCATTGCCAGTGATGGCAGGGGTCGTCGACCACGCCGCCGGCGCTGCAATATCGGGCAGCCCCGGTGCGGTTGGGGTCAATGACACGCACGCCGACAGCGGCAGCACCAGCGCCCACAATCCGAGTCTGCTCAACATGCTGTCTTTTCCGGAAAATTCATGCGCGACAAGTGCATCACTTAAGGCCTGGCAACATTCTTCTGAGCGTGTTATCCCGTATCCAATAATGGTGGAACAGCGCCGCAGCGGCATGCAGGCCGATCAGGAAATAACCGGCCGTGGCGATTGTTTCATGCAACTCTTTTATCTGCTTGGCGTTGTCCTTGCTTTCGGCGATCAGCGCAGGCAGTTCGAGCCCGAAGAATGGAACCGGCTTGCCGTCGGCACTCAGCAACAACCAGCCCAGCAGCGGCGTAACGATCATCAGCAGGTATAGCGCCACATGCAACCACAGGGAAAGCCGCATCTGCCATTGCGGCGGAGCGGGCGTAATGGCCGGCGCGGACGTCAGCAGGCGCGCTGCCAGACGTATCCATACCAGGGTGAAAACAGACAAGCCGAGCATGTAATGCCACATTTTCATCCCGTCACGCAGCGCACTCCCCTTGGGAAAAATGCCGCGCAGTTCCATGCTGGCATACACAGCGGCGAGCAGAAACAACATCAGCCAGTGCAGTCCGATCGGCAACGTGCCATACCTGCCGGAATTATTTGTATTCATATACCTATCCTCATCAGAGTTTGCCGGAAATTGGCTTGAACGGAGTCATCATGGCGCATGCCAAAGAATGACGCTTATTCAACCTCAAACCGACCAATCAGAAGCTGGCTTACGCCAGCGCAAGCAGCTGCCGAACGCCTGCGTATTTTAGTGACTGATGCGCCAGAGCCGTGATGTTTTTACAAAACAATACAAATCCACTGCCCTGGACAAACCTGCTGACGCGGGCCGATACATGCACACAAACAGGGTAGTGTATTTTTAATAGGCGCTTTAAAAACATGCGATGAAATGGCATTTGAAGACATACACCCAATAAACACATTAACCGCGAAAAGCCGCCCAGGCCACCATCGCCCACGCCAGCAGGAATGCGGCGCCGCCGATCGGCGTGACCGCACCCAGCATGCGCATGCCGCTGATTGCCAATGCGTACAAGCTGCCGCTGAATACCACGATCCCGGCCAGCATCACGATCCCGGCCCGGGCCAATAGCGCAGGGCTAAAGCGCGGCATCAGCAGTGCAATCGCGAACAAGCCCAGCGCGTGCGCCATCTGGTAAGTGACCGCGGTGTGCCAGACCGCCAGCATGTCGCTGCTCAGACTATTTTTCAGCCCATGCGCGCCGAAGGCGCCGGCGGCCACCGCGATGAACATGTTGATGGCAGCCGCAATGATCAGGGAGCGTTCATTCATGAGGGGGGGTTCCGATAATCAGCATTAAAAAATACTTCTATTGGTATTTTAAATTAGCGCAATGAATACATGCGCCAATGGCACAATATTTAATCATACTCCACTAAAAGTACATTCCATCCGGGGGCATGACGATCCGGCGCGCCTGGCTTCGGGCGCGCCGTAGCCAATGCACCGACCGCCATGGCGACTTCCCTGCCGTCTCCCGGAATGCCGCCTCACTTCGCGAAGCGCCGCCATCAGTTCTTCTCAAGTGGCAGTCGCCCGTCTTGTGTATCATTGGGCGCGCACCGGAAGCGCCGGTAAGCAACTACCGCCGCCCAGCAACCCGCTTTCATGGAGACCATCGCGATGCAAAAAATCCTCATCATCATTCACGCTCCACCCTACGGCAGTGAGCGGTGCCTGTCGGGATTGCGTCTGGCCACCGCCTTGGCCGGTGTCGAAGGCGACACTCCCAAAGTGCAAATCTTTCTGATGTCGGATGCGACCGTGCTCGCTCTGCCCAATCAAATCGATGCGACTGGAAACGGCCTGCAGGGCATGGTCGAGGAACTGGTTCGCCACAACGTTTCGATCAGGATTTGCCGCACCTGCGCATTCGCACGCGGCTTGGGTGAGCTGCCTCTGATTCCCGGCACAAGCATCGGCACTTTGGCCGAATTGGCTCAGGCGACGCTGGCGGCCGACAAAGTCATCACCTTCTGATCGCTATCGCAGCCAGCAACTGCGAATCGTTTGCGGGGCACGCCTTGAGATGGCCGAAGCATTGAGGCCGCTTGGCGGTCCCGGCCGGAATGCGCGGACCAGGGCCGGACGGGCGGTGCCAGCCAGTGGCATGGCCGCCAATACGCGCAGTGTCTTTTCCCAAAACGTCCGTGCGTAGCCTTGCCGGCTTAGCGACGAATCAGGTAGCGAATGGTCGGCCCATCCTGCTGGATTTCCAAAACCTCGTAGCCGTGATTTTTGGCGTCAAGCGGGATATTGTTGATGGACTGAGGGCAGTCCGACACCACCTCCAGAATTTCTCCAGGCTGCAATTGTGGCATCGCCTCCAAAGTGGCCATTGCAGGATAAGGACAAGGCTCTCCTTCCATGTCTAATCGATAATCTGGGGTGTATGACATCTTCTTCATGCGGCTTCCTTGAATAAATTAACGTTCTTGGATTTGTCGGCAAAAAAACGTTTTTCCCACCACAACACGGCCAGCATGGCTGCAGCCAACATCAGGTAAGTTGCGATGAGGCCACCTTGGGGGCCGAATACTGCCAACAGATTGATTTTGCCGTAACTTGTGGCCAGGGCCGGAGCCAAGCTATCCCACCAAAAAGCGAGCAATGTGGCGCCGATGATATTGCCCAATCCAACCCACCAGAAATGTACCTGGCCTTCCATCGCCCGGTACATCCAGCCGGTTTCACAGCCTCCGGCCAGCACAATGCCAAAACCGAACAGCAAACCGCCAATGACCGCATTGGGGCCTGCCCACAGAATTTTGGGTGGCACGCCTAGCTGTACATAACTGTAGATGCCGATGGTGCTGACCGCCATGCCAATAATGATGGCCTTCGCCATCTGGGTGCGGCCGGTCAGCCATAAATCTCGGAATGCCGAAGTAAAACATACTTGCGCCCGCTCGATAATCAGGCCGAAAGCCAAACCGAACAATGCCGCCAGCCCCAATTTAGGCGCATCAAGCGTCTTGGCAAGGGCCCACAGCACGAAGCAAACGAACAGCAACATGCCCAGCCGGAAGCGTCGTGTAGCGCGATCAGCTTGTTGTGTGAGCGGTTGTGCTGCGGAAACTTTCTCAAGTTTTACCGGGATACGGAACACTGGCAACATCGTAAAACGGGCCCCAAGCCAAGAACCCGCTGCAGCAGCCAAAGCAAAAAACCAGGCGTGCAGGGAAAACTGCGGAATGCCAGTGAAGAATGCAGCAAGATTGCAGCCCATCGCCAAACGGGCGCCAAATCCAGCAATAATGCCCCCAATCACGGCCTGGACGATGCGAATGCGATGTTGAGGCAACCGCAACTTGACGTTGTTCGCCCATAGCGCTGCAGACATGCAACCGGCAAACATGCCAATGATCATGACGCCGTCAACCCGGTCCAGCGGCGTGCCTTCGAGATGGATTACCTTGAAGTACCCCCAGTTTTCCGGATGAGCGCCAAACAATTGCAACAAATGGCCGCCCCAGCGGGTGAACTCGCCAGTCACCGCCCAAAAAGTTCCAGTAAGGCCGAAATAATAGGCAGAAAGTACGCCTGCCGCGATTACCGACGGTACCGGCGACCAAAATCGCACCAGATAGTTTTGTTTGAAATCGTGCCAATTCATCGCCAGTTTCGCTTTCACTATTCACTGCCGAACTTGGCAGGCAAGTCATATCAAAGGGATTGCACCCATCAGGCAAGAGCGCCGAACAAGAAATCCGCTTATTGGCTGCCAAATGGTGGCGTGGATTGTACCGCAGGATTTTGGAAAATCAGAGTGAAGAATCCGGCACCGGGCGGTCAAGAATCACCTGTTGCAGGTCCGCTCAAGACTGTCATGACAACAATCTGAACCGGACCTTCGACCTTGAACTCTTGGCCGGCAGCTCCTAGCCGAAATCAGCCCTTGCAGTATCGAAAATAGCCAAGCGGCCTGCAAGGTTCACTATAGAGGCGGTCGATTTAAGCGATGGACACGTACCGCAAACGCAAGCTCGAATAATATATACGATATACAGTATTTTTAAAATTCACTTAAATACATGCGTATTATCTGGCATTTATTCACATACTCATCAAATTTATTGAATAAGCGTTTTCGCGCAGATTGAAAAACCTCCCGCCGATCCGTTCCGGAGGGAGGTTTTTCTGACTGCTGCGATCCTTACTTCTTGCGCATCGGCGGCAAGTCGGTGCAGACGCCTTCAGCCACTTCGGCCGCCATGCCGAGCGATTCGCCCAGGGTCGGGTGCGGATGGATGGTTTTGCCGATATCGACCGCATCGGCGCCCATCTCGATGGCCAGCGCGATTTCGCCGATCATGTCGCCGGCATGGGTGCCGACGATGCCGCCACCGACGATGCGGTGGGTTTCGGCGTCGAACAGCAGCTTGGTGAAGCCTTCGTCGCGCCCATTGGCCACCGCACGGCCGGAAGCGGCCCACGGGAAATGGCCTTTTTCCAGCTTGATGCCCTTGGCCTTGGCTTCGTCCTCGGTGATGCCGGCCCATGCCACTTCCGGGTCGGTGTAGGCCACCGACGGAATCACGCGGGCGTCGAAATGCGACTTTTCGCCGGCCGCCGCTTCGGCTGCGACATGCGCCTCATGCACCGCCTTGTGCGCCAGCATCGGCTGCCCGACCAGGTCGCCGATGGCGAAGATGTGCGGCACGTTGGTGCGCATCTGGCTATCGACGCTGATGAAGCCGCGCTCGGTGACGGCGACGCCGGCCTTGTCGGCGGCGATCTTGTTGCCGTTCGGGCTGCGGCCCACTGCGACCAGCACCATGTCGTACAGTTGCGGCTCCGGCGCGGCAACCGAAGCATCGGCGCCTTCGAAGCTGACCTTGATCCCTTCCGGCAAGGCTTCGATGCCGACAGTCTTGGTCTTCAACATGATCTTGTCGAAACGTTTCTGGTTGAATTTCTGCCACACCTTGACCATGTCGCGGTCCGCGCCCTGCATCAGGCCATCCATCATCTCGACCACGTCGATGCGCGCACCCAGCGTCGAGTACACGGTCGCCATTTCCAGGCCGATGATGCCGCCGCCGATAACCAGCATGCGTTTCGGTATCTGGCGCAACTCCAGCGCGCCGGTGGAATCGACGATGCGCGGATCCGCTTTTTCGGCACCTTGCACGAACGGCAGGTTCACCACCGATGAGCCGGCGGCGATGATCGCCTGCTTGAACTGCACGGTTTTCTTGCTGCCGTCGGCGGCGGTGACTTCCAGATGATGGGGACTGGCAAACTGGCCGACGCCCTGCACTACGTTGACCTTGCGCGCCTTGGCCATGCCGCTCAAGCCACTGGTCATCTTGCCGATCACGCCCTCCTTGTAGGCGCGCAGCTTGTCGATATCGACCTCGGGCCGGGCAAAAGTGACGCCGTGCGCGGCCATGGTGGCCGCTTCGTCGATCACCGCCGCCACATGCAGCAAGGCTTTGGACGGGATGCAGCCGACGTTCAGGCACACTCCGCCCAGCGTCGAATAACGCTCGACCAGCACGGTCGCCATGCCGAGATCGGCAGAACGGAAGGCGGCCGAATACCCGCCCGGCCCGGCGCCCAGCACCAGCATCTCGCATTCGAGATCGACCTGGCCAGTGTAGCTGGCGGCGGCAGGTGCCGCGGGTGCTGCCGCCGCAACGACTGGCGCGGCGACTGCGGCAGAGACTGGCGCTGCCGCGGCCGCCGGCGCAGGTTCTGCAACTGCTGCACCGGCCGCCGCTTCCAGCATCAGCAGCAGCGAACCTTCCTTGACCTTGTCACCGATCTTGACCTTGATTTCCTTAACGACGCCGGCGTGGCTGGATGGAATTTCCATGCTGGCCTTGTCGGATTCGACCGTGATCAGCGATTGATCGACCTTGATCGTATCGCCCGGCTTGATCATCAATTCGATCACTTCGACTTCCTTGAAGTCGCCGATATCCGGGACTTTGACTTCGATTAAACTCATGGTTTTGGCTCCGTTCTGGCCTTGCCGCTTCTTTACTTCGCTGCAAGACCGGGATGGAAACAGGTTTGTGCGATTGGCATGCAAACCCGTTACCCATTGTGCACCTGACCTCCCGCCCGGGGAGGAACTCGAATCACTGCATCGCAAGACTGCGGATATGCGCTACAGCAGGGTTTTGCGCATGTCGGCCAAGACTTCCGCTAGATACACGCTGAAACGGGCGCCCATTGCACCGTCTATGACGCGATGATCGTATGACAAGGACATCGGCATCATCAGGCGCGGCGCGAACTGCTTGCCGTCCCAGACCGGCTTGATGACCGACTTCGACAAGCCGAGAATCGCGACTTCGGGCGCGTTGATGATCGGCGTGAACGCGGTACCGCCAATCCCGCCCAGCGACGAAATGGTGAAGCTGGCGCCCTGCATGTCGGCCGGCTTGAGCTTGCCGTCGCGCGCCTGCGCCGACAGCTCGCCCATTTCCTGCGCGATCTGGGTAATGCCTTTTTTGTCGGCATCCTTGATCACCGGCACCATCAGGCCGTTCGGCGTATCGGCGGCAAAGCCGATGTGATAGTACTGCTTCAGGATCAGGTTGGCGCCGCTTTCGTCCAGCGACGCATTAAAGGCCGGGAATTTTTTCAGCGCGGCCACGCATGCCTTGATGACGAACGCCAGCATGGTGAGCTTAATTGCGTCACCCTTGCCGGATTTTGCCATCGCAGCATTGGCCGACTTGCGCAACTCTTCCAGCTCGGTGACATCGGCTTCGTCGAACTGCGTCACGTGCGGGATCATCACCCAGTTGCGATGCAGGTTCGGGCCGCTGATTTTCTTGATGCGCGACAGCGGCAGCAATTCGGTGCTGCCGAATTTGCTGAAATCGAGCGATGGCCACGGCAGCAACTCCAGGCCGACACCGCCGCTTGCCGGCGCTGCGGCAGTGCCGATCGCACCCGACATCACGCCTTTGACGAAATTCTGTACGTCCTCCTGCGTGATGCGGCCCTTCGGAGCGGAGCCGGAAACGCGCGCCAGATCCACGCCCAGTTCGCGGGCAAACTTGCGAATCGACGGCGATGCATGCGGCTTGCTGCCGCCGCTCTGCGCTGCCGCAGCGGCTGGGGCGGCCGGTGCGGGTACGGGTGCGGGCGCAACTACCGGCGCTGCCGCGGCTACCGTGGCAGGACTGGCTGCGGCGACTGCCGGTGCAGGTTCTGCAACTGCTGCGCCGGCGGCCGCTTCCAGCAGCAACAGCAGCGAGCCTTCCTTGACCTTGTCGCCAATCTTGACCCTGATTTCCTTGACGACGCCGGCGTGGCTGGACGGAATCTCCATGCTGGCCTTGTCGGATTCGACCGTGATCAGCGATTGATCGACCTTGATCGCATCGCCCGGCTTGACCATCAGTTCGATGACTTCGACTTCCTTGAAGTCGCCGATATCCGGGACTTTGACTTCGACTAAACTCATAACGTTGTCTCCGTTTCACCTTCCGCTCGATGCAGAAAGTCGGTGTAAGTGCGGGTTTGCGTCGCAAACCCGTGTATTGAGAGCGCGCCCCAGGTCCAGCCAGGCGCGCATTACCGGATTTACTGCGTGACCGGATTCGGCTTGTTCGAATCGATGCCGTATTTGGCAATTGCCTGCGCCACTACCGAAGCCGAAATCGCGCCCTCCTCCGCCAGCGACTTCAAGGCAGAAACCACCACGTAGTAACGATTGACCTCGAAGAACTCGCGCAACTTCACGCGCGTATCGGAACGGCCGAAACCATCGGTGCCCAACACCTTGTAGCTGCGGCCTTTCGGCATGAAAGCGCGGATCTGCTCGGCAAACAAACGCATGTAATCGGTCGAAGCTACGATCGGGCCCTGCGTGTTTTGCAGCAACCGGGTCACGTACGGCAGGCGCTGCTCGTCGGTCGGATGCACCATGTTCCAGCGCTCGGCATCCTGGCCTTCGCGGGCAACCAGGGTCAGCGACGGCGCGGACCAGATATCGGCTGCGATGCCCCAGTCGTCTTTCAGCAATTCCGCGGCAAAGATGGATTCGCGCAAAATGGTGCCGGAACCGATCAGCTGCACGCGTTGCTTGGCATCCTTGTCGCCCTCCTGCAGCAGGTACATGCCTTTCAGAATCCCTTCTTCCTGACCCGGCTTCAGGCCCGGATGAGCGTAGTTCTCGTTCATCAGGGTAATGTAATAAAACACGTCTTCCTGCTTTTCGACCATCCGCTTCAGGCCGTCGTGGATGATGACTGCGACTTCATGCGCGAAGGTCGGATCGTACGGCACGCAGTTCGGCACTGTCGCCGCCAGCACGTGGCTATGGCCGTCTTCATGCTGCAAGCCTTCGCCGTTGAGCGTGGTGCGTCCGGCAGTGCCTCCCATCAGGAAGCCGCGCGCGCACATGTCGCCGGCGGCCCAGACCAGGTCGCCCACCCGCTGCAGGCCGAACATCGAGTAGAACGCATAAAACGGCAACATCACGCGGTTGTTGGTCGAGTACGAAGTCGCGGCCGCGATCCACGAACACATGCCGCCCGCTTCGTTGATGCCTTCCTGCAGGATCTGGCCGGCCTTGTCTTCGCGGTAGTACATCACCTGGTCCTTGTCGACCGGCTCGTACAACTGGCCTTGCTGGTTGAAGATGCCGATCTGGCGGAACAAGCCTTCCATCCCGAAGGTGCGGGTTTCATCGACCAGAATCGGCACCACCCGCGGCGCCAGCGTGGCGTCGCGCAGCAAAGTCGCAATGATGCGGACATACGCCTGGGTAGTCGAAATCTCGCGCCTCGGTGCGGTCGCGTCGAGCACGTTCTGGAATGCGCTCAACTCGGGGATCGGCAGCGTTTCATCGGCACGCACGCGACGCTGCGGCAAGGAACCGCCCAGCGCTTTGCGGCGCTCTTTCAGGTAGATCATTTCCGGCGCATCGTCGGCCGGCTTGAAGAACGGGATCTCGGGCAGCTTGTCGTCGGGAATCGGAATCCCGAAACGGTCGCGCATCGCGCGGATCGCTTCATCATCGAGCTTCTTGGTCTGGTGGGCGGTGTTGCGCGCTTCGCCGGACTTGCCCATGCCGTAACCCTTGACGGTCTTGACCAGCAGCACGGTCGGCTGGCCCTTGTGTTCTTGCGCGACCTTGTAGGCGGCATAGATCTTGTGCGGATCATGGCCGCCGCGCGTCAGGTGCCAGATGTCGTCGTCGGTCATGTTGGCGACCATCTCCAGCAGTTTCGGATGCTTGCCGAAGAAGTGCTTGCGCACATAAGCGCCATCCTTGGCCTTGTAGTTCTGGTAATCGCCGTCGACGGTTTCCATCATCACGCGCTGCAGGATGCCTTCCTTGTCCTGGGCCAGCAACGCATCCCAGCCGGGGCCCCAGATGACCTTGATCACGTTCCAGCCGGCGCCGCGGAAATCGGCTTCCAGTTCCTGGATGATTTTGCCGTTGCCGCGCACCGGGCCGTCCAGTCGCTGCAGATTGCAGTTGACGATCATCACCAGATTATCGAGCGTCTCGCGCGCGGCCATGCCGATCGCGCCCATCGATTCCGGCTCGTCCATCTCGCCGTCGCCGCAGAACACCCAGACCTTGCGGTTGTCGGTTTTTGCAATCCCGCGCGCATGCAGGTATTTCAGGAAGCGCGCCTGATAAATCGCCATCAGCGGGCCCAGGCCCATCGATACGGTCGAAAATTGCCAGAAATCCAGCATCAGCTTCGGATGCGGATAGGAAGACAGGCCATTGCCATCGACTTCACGGCGGTAATTGAGCAACTGTTCTTCGCTCAGGCGGCCTTCCAGGAAGGCGCGGGCGTAAATCCCGGGCGACGAGTGGCCCTGGAAATAGATCAGGTCGCCGCCGTGGTCTTCGGTCGGCGCATGCCAGAAGTGGTTGAAGCCGATTCCCAGCATATTTGCCAGCGAAGCAAAGCTGGCCAGATGGCCGCCGAGATCGCCGTCAAGACGATTGGCCTTGACCACCATTGCCATCGCATTCCAGCGCATCCAGGAGCGCAGCCGCTCTTCAATCTCCAGATTGCCGGGGCAGTGGGTTTCAAGGTGCTGCGGAATGGTGTTGACGTAGGCGGTATTGCTGGAAAAAGGAATCTGCGCGCCGCGGCGGCGCGCCAGATCAACCATGCGCTCCATCAGGTAGTGGGCGCGTTCCGGCCCTTCGTGCTCGATCACGGCTTCGAGCGCATCGAGCCACTCCTGGGTTTCCATCACATCGGGATCGCTGGTGGCTTGCGCCAAGACTTGATCAAGTTGAGCTGACATTTTTTGCGTCTCCTGGTTGTAGACCCAACCCGACTTGACATCGCGTTGAGCGGTATCCGCTAACAATTTACGGTTAAATTTGCTCCGAGCGCAAGCATTCTATCAGCAGTTTTTTAATCTTTCAAATTGCGAAATCGTTTTTCATGATATGAAATTATATGGCGGAGCAGCACAATTTCGAAATTTATGAAGCAGGGCCAACAGATACCGGCTGGAGGCGGATTTTGCAGGGCAGCAAACCAGCTTTTGTACGCATATCTCCACTGTCGCATCCAGACGAAGCACTCCGCAGTGGCGATTGAAAACCACCGCGCCGACCCCGGCCTGACCCGCTCCCGGCAGCGATTCTCCAAATCCTGTCAGCGGCTGGTCTTATAATCCTGTTTTAAATCAAACTCATCTGACGCATATCATGGCTGCCCAACTCATAGACGGAAATCTTCTCTCCCAACAACTGCGCGCGGATGTCGCCCGGCGCGCCGCCGCCCTGACCGCGCAGGGCAGGCAGCCCGGCCTGGCCGTGATCCTGGTCGGCGACAGCCCCGCTTCGCAGGTATATGTGCGAAACAAGGTGAAGGCGTGCGAGGACAACGGCATCTATTCGGTGCTGGAGAAATACGATGCCGACCTGAGCGAAGCGGCCTTGCTGGCCCGCATCGACGCCCTCAATCACGATCCGAAAATCCACGGCATCCTGGTGCAATTGCCGCTGCCGGCGCACATCAATACGCACAAGGTCATCGAAGCCATCGCAGCAGCCAAGGATGTGGATGGTTTCCACGTCAACAATGCCGGCCTGCTGATGACCGGCCAGCCGCTGTTTCGCCCCTGCACCCCATATGGCGTGATGAAGATGCTGGAATCGATCGATTACCCGGTGCGCGGCGCCAATGCGGTCGTGGTCGGCGCCTCCAACATCGTCGGCAAGCCGCAAGCGATGCTGCTCTTGCAAGCCGGCGCGACCGTCACCATCTGCAATTCCAAGACCCGCGACCTGGCATCCCACACCAAGAACGCCGATATTCTGGTGGTCGCCACCGGACGTCGCAACATCGTCACCGCCGACATGGTCAAGCCCGGCGCAGTCGTGATCGATGTCGGCATGAACCGCGACGATCACGGAAAATTGTGCGGAGATGTCGATTTCGCCAATGTGAAAGAGGTGGCGGGTTACATTACCCCGGTGCCAGGTGGCGTCGGGCCAATGACCATTACCATGCTGCTCGTCAACACGATCGAAGCGGCGGAAAGAAACTAAAAGACCATGAACGCTGCACTCGACACCACGCCTCTTGCCGGCGACAACCCGCTGCTGGATTTCTCCGGCCTGCCGCGCTTTGACGCGATCAAGCCCGAACATGTGGCGCCGGCCATCGATGCGCTGCTGGCGCGCAGCCGCGCGGTGGTCGCCAGCCTGGAAGCGCCGATGCAGCATGTCAGCTGGAGCAATTTCATCGAACCGCTGGAAAACTCCACCGAGCAACTGGGGCGCGCCTGGGGCGTGGTCGGCCACCTGAACGCGGTGCAAGATTCGCCGGAGTTGCGTGCCGCCTACAACGAAAACCAACCGAAGATCACCGAATTCTGGACTGCCCTGGCGCAAAACATCGCGCTGTTCGACAAATACAAGGCGCTCAGGAACGGCCCCGACTTCGCATCCTTTTCCGCTGCGCGCCAGCGCATCATCGATAATGCGGTGCGCGATTTCCGCCTGGGCGGCGCAGATTTGCCGGAAGACCAAAAAGCCCGCTTCGCTGAAATCCAGGAGCAGCATGCTGCGCTGTCAACCAGGTTCTCCGAAAACGTGCTGGATGCCACCAACGACTATGCGCTGCTGATCGAAGACCCGGCCGAACTGGCCGGCCTGCCGGACGATGTGATCAAAGCTGCACGCGCTACCGCCGGGCAGGACGGCAAGCCGGGCTTCAAGTTCACGCTGCACTTCCCGTCGTATTTTCCGGTCCTGCAATTGGCCGACAACCGGGCGTTGCGCGAAACGATTTACCGCGCCAATGCCACCAAGGCATCCGAACTGGGCGCCAAGCCGAATTGGGACAACACCCAGATCATCGCCGACCTGCTGAAATTGCGCGCCGAAGAAGCGCAGCTGCTGGGCTACCGCAACTTCGCCGAAGTCTCGCTGGTGCCGAAGATGGCGCAAACGCCGCAACAGGTGATCGAGTTCCTGCAGGATCTGGCGCAGCGCGCCAGGCCGTTTGCGGAACAGGACCTGGCCGAGTTGCGCGCATTCGCCCAGCAGGAACTGGGACTGGAAACGCTGGAAGCATGGGACATCGCCTACGCCTCGGAAAAACTGCGCGAACAACGTTACGCGTTTTCAGAGCAGGAAGTGAAGCAGTATTTTCCCGAACCCAAGGTGATTGCCGGCCTGTTCCGGCTGGCGCAGATGCTGTTCGGGATAGAAATCAAGCCGGACAGCGCGCCAGTCTGGCATCCGGACGTGCAGTTCTTCCGGATCGAGAAAGACGGCCAGCTGGTCGGCCAGTTTTATCTCGACCTGCATGCCCGCAGCGGCAAGCGCGGCGGCGCCTGGATGGACGATGCGCGCGGCCGCCGACGCCAGGACGGCAAGCTGCAAACCCCGGTGGCCTACCTGACCTGCAATTTTTCCGGCCCGGTCGGCGACAGGCCGGCCCTGCTCACGCATGACGATGTAATCACGCTGTTCCACGAATTCGGCCACGGCCTGCACCACATGCTCACCCAGGTCGATGAAATCGGCGTATCCGGGATTTCCGGCGTCGAGTGGGATGCAGTCGAATTGCCGTCGCAATTCATGGAAAACTTCTGCTGGAAATGGGATGTGCTGGAGCACATGACCGCGCACGCCGATACCGGCGCCGCACTGCCGCGCGCGCTGTTTGAGAAGATGACCGCCGCCAAGAATTTCCAGAGCGGCCTGCAGACGCTGCGCCAGGTCGAGTTCTCACTGTTCGACATGCTGCTGCATTCCGAACACGATGCCTACGGCAGCCGCTCGGTTCAGGATGTGCTGAATGCGGTGCGCGACAAATTTTCGGTCCTGCTGCCGCCGGCATTCAACCGCTTCCAGAACTCGTTCAGCCACATTTTTGCCGGTGGCTATGCGGCCGGCTACTACAGTTACAAATGGGCCGAGGTGCTGTCGGCCGATGCCTATGGCGCGTTCGAGGAAAATGGTGATGCCCTGCAAACGGAAACCGGCCGCAAGTTCCAGGCCGAGATCCTGGCCGTCGGCGGATCGCGCCCTGCACTCGAATCGTTCAAGGCCTTCCGCGGCCGGGAACCGACCATCGACGCATTGCTGCGCCATAGCGGCATGGCATCCTGAACTGATGGAGCCGTACAAGGAACACACATGAAACGCACCGGCTTGCTGCTGGCCGGCTGGCTCGCGCTATCCGGCGCCGGCGCCGCCCAGGCACAGCTTTACAAATGGGTCGACGCCGGCGGCAAAATCACCTACAGCGACCTGCCACCGCCAAAAACCGCGCTCCAGCTGGACACGCTGAAACCCTCCGGCGCCAGCACCGCTGCGCTGCCTTACGCGCTGGCCGAGGCCAGCAAGAACCATCCGGTAACCTTGTTTACTGGCCTGCAATGCGCTCCCTGCGCAGAGGCCAGAGAGTTCCTGAAAAATCGCGGCATTCCGTTTGCGGAAAAATCCGTCACCGGCAACGACGACATCGCCAAGCTGCGCCAAGTCAGCGGCGACACCCAATTGCCGGTGCTGCTGGTCGGACGCAACAAGCAGCTCGGATTCGAATCCGGCGCCTGGAACACCGCACTGAGCGCCGCCGGCTACCCGACTGACAACCAGTTGCCCGCAAATTTCCGCTTCGTACCGGCGGAACCCGCCGCACCGAAAGCGCCGACCAGGGCGGAAAGACCGGCGATTTCCGACCACCACACCGCACCGGCGGCAACACCGGCGCAGCGTCTGCCGGCCAGCGGCAACGCGCCGCCGGGTTTCCGCTTCTAGCATCAGCGCCAGCAAACCATGACCAGCATCGACTTTCACACCAATATCGCCGACAAGCTTATTTACACCTGCCGCCTGGTGCGCAAGGCGGTCGCCGCGCATAACCGGGTCGCGATCCTGAGCAGCGATGAAGCCGAACTGGCTGCGCTGGACGCGGCCCTATGGACTTTCTCGGAAACCGATTTCCTGCCCCATGTGCGAGCGGATCACCCGCGCGCGGAGCAAACGCCGATCATCCTGCTGCCGCACGACAGCGCAGAATGCCCGCATCACCAAATCCTGATCAATATCTCCCGCACGACGCCGGCCCATTTCGCCAGTTTCGAACGACTGCTGGAAATCATCTCGACCGATGAAACAGACGCCGCAAGCGGGCGCGACCGGTTTCGCCAATACCGGCAACGCGGCTATCCTCTGGCCCACTTTGTTGCAAAATCCGCATGAATAATGACGCACTCGATGCCACCATCCCGGTCCTGACCGAAATCATCGCGCAGGAGCAGGGCTTCGCCGGTCCAGCATCGATATCGACATCACCCTCGCCTGTCAGTCCGAGCGAAAGCAGGGCCGCTGATCCGTCCGATGCACTGTCTGCCGCCGCCGTGAGCGACAGCCAGTGGCAAACGCTGGAACAGCAGATCAGCGAGCGCATCCTGCGTCAGTTGCAGACCCGAATCGATTTCGTGCTGGAACACCGGATCAGGGACGGTCTGGCCGAAGCATTGCAGCTGGCAGTCGAAGGTATGACGACAGATATCCGACGCGGCCTGCACCAGACCCTGGAAGATGTGATCGCACGCGCGGTATCGCAGGAAATTGCACGGCTGCAAACCATCCCCAACAAACCAGCACATGATCCTGAAGATATCTGAAATATATGTCCGATGGCAAAAAGCACGTGCAAAACCCCATAATACTGATCTGCTGCCCGGCAATACACGGGGTATCGGCCGCCCATCGTAGTAAATACAGTTACTCTTGAACTGATCTATTTTTTATTTACGGAAAGCACGATATGTTGTACCTTTGACCCATTCAGATTCCTGAATAGCTCAAATTTTTACGGTAACCCGCTCCATCACAATCCCAGGAGAATGTTCATGCAGTCCACGATAAAAATGATTCCATTGGCTGGCGCAATCGCATTCGCATTTGCAGGTACTGCATTTGCTGCAGAAGAGCAAATCGTTAAGATCGGCCATGTCGGCCCAATTTCTGGCGCCATTGCCCATCTGGGCAAGGATAATGAAAACGCCGGCAAGATGGCCATTGAAGAATTGAATGCCAAGGGGCTGATCATTGGCGGCAAGAAGATCAAATTCGAACTGCAGGCCGAAGATGATGCCGGCGATCCGAAACAGGGCACGACCGTTGCACAGAAACTGGTAGACGCACAGGTCAAGGGCGTGGTCGGCCACCTCAACTCGGGGACCACCATCCCGGCATCGAAAATTTATTTCGACGCCGGCATCCCGCAAATCTCTCCGTCGTCCACCAATCCGAAGTACACCATGCAAGGCTTCAAAACGGCCTTCCGCGTAGTTGCCAATGACGCGCAGCTTGGCGGCACGCTCGGGCGCTATGCGGTCAAGATGCTCAAAGCCAAGAACGTCGCCGTCATCGATGACCGTACCGCCTATGGCCAAGGGGTTGCCGAGGAATTCATGAAGGCAGCCAAGGCCGCTGGCGCAAACATTGTTGCGCAACAGTTCACCAATGACAAAGCCACCGACTTCAATGCCATTCTGACCGCAATCAAAGCCAAAAAACCAGACGTAATTTTCTTCGGCGGCATGGATGCAGTAGGCGGCCCGATGCTGCGCCAAATGAAGCAACTCGGCATCGAAGCCAAGTTCATGGGCGGCGACGGCATCTGTACCGAAGCCATGGCCAAACTGGCGGGCGACGCAATCGGCGGTGAAGGCAAGGTCATTTGCGCAGAAGCAGGCGGCGTGGTCGATGCCGATAAGAAAGGCATGGAAGATTTCCGCGCAGCGTACAAAAAGAAATTCGGCATTGATGTGCAGCTCTACGCACCGTATGTCTATGATTCGGTCAACGTGATCGCGACTGCGATGCAAAAAGCCAACTCGGTAGAGCCGGCAAAATATCTGTCCGAATTGGCCAAGATTCACTACAAAGGCGTAACCGGCCCGATCGCATTTGATGCCAGAGGCGATATCAAGGATGGTTCCCTGTCGATGTTTACGTACAAAGGCGGCAAGCGCGAGTTGATGGCGGTAGTCAAGTAATCAATCATTTCTGATGCAAGGCGCCCGGTTCGAAGCCGGGCGCTTTTTTATGTCTGGCTGATCGCACAGGCAAATAAAAAGCGCTCAATCGAGCGCTTTTTATATTACTGCTGATCAGCGATTACTTCTGGGACAATACCCACTTGACCAGGGTATGCGCTTCCGCTTCGCTGACTTGCGTATTGGCCGGCATCGGGATTGCACCCCAGACGCCACTGCCGCCCTTCATCACCTTGGCAACCAGCTTGGCCTCGGCATCTTTCTGACCCGCATATTTTGCCGCCACGTCCTTGTATGCAGGGCCAACCACCTTGTTTGCGACTGCATGGCACGCCATGCAATTCTTGGCTTTTGCCAAATCCAACCCGGCGTCTGCCATAGCAGCGTTAGAAACCAGTCCGCCCATCGCCAAAAGAACCAACAAAAAACTTTTCATTGCCTTCTCCAAAATGATAACTGCACGCATTCTACAGCGGTTTTTCCGATTCATGTCGGGCAACATTATGTCGCCTGCACAAATTATTGCACTTCTTTGACTATCAGCCTCGTTCCGTTACACTCTTTGACAATATCGCCCCATCAAGGACTTGTCATGCCGTTGATTATTGCCATCGTCTTATTATCAACATTAAAATATCTTGAAGTCGGCTTCTTCGCCGGCTTGTCGTGGTGGTGGGTTGCCGGCTTGATGGCGATTGCTTTTGTCTGGTTCGAATTCATCGAAAAGATGCTGGGACTGGACAAGCGGCGCGCCCATGATTCAATGGAGAAAATACGCAAGGACCGGGTCGATGCAACCTTTGGAAAAAACCATCGCAACAAGCGACGCTAGTTTCCATTGTTTTGTTCGGGCAAACGTGAAAAAGGCTGGAATCGAAATTCCAGCCTTTTTCATGCGGCGACAAGTCGATGCTTATTTTCTTAACTGTACTTTTAGCTGCGTGATATCGCGCACCGCGCCACGGTCAGCCGATGTGGCCAGTGCCGCATATGCCTGCAGCGCCTGCGATACGTAGCGCTGGCGGTCCACCGGCTGCCATGCGCGCTCGCCTTTGGCCTCCATCTGCGCACGGCGCTGCGCCAGATCGGCGTCGCTGACTTTCAGGTGGATGCGGCGCTCAGGAATGTCGATCTCGATGGTGTCGCCTTCCTCGACCAGACCGATCGCGCCGCCTTCCGCCGCTTCCGGCGAAGCATGGCCGATCACCAGGCCGGACGAGCCGCCGGAGAAACGGCCATCGGTAAACAAGGCGCAGGACGCGCCCAGGCCCTTGGACTTGATGTAGGAGGTCGGGTACAGCATTTCCTGCATGCCGGGCCCGCCTTTCGGGCCTTCGTAGCGGATGATGATGACGTCGCCAGCATGCACGGCATCGCCCAGAATCGCTTCCACCGCATCGTCCTGGCTTTCGAAGATGCGCGCCCGGCCGGTGAACTTCAAGATGCTTTCATCGACGCCGGCAGTCTTGACGATGCAACCTTTTTCCGCAATGTTGCCGTACAACACGGCCAAGCCGCCATCCTGAGAATACGCATGAGCCCTGTCGCGGATGCAGCCGTCGCTGCGGTCGGTATCGAGATCATCGAAACGCTGGCTTTGCGAAAATGCGGTCTGGGTCGGCACGCCGCCCGGCGCCGCGCTGAACAGCTTGCGTACCGCAGGATCCTGCGTGCACACGATATCGTTGCTGGCGATCGCATCGGCCAGGGTTTTGCTGTGTATGGTCGGGCGGCTGGTATCGAGCAAGCCGGCGCGCGCCAGTTCGCCCAGAATGGCGATGATGCCGCCGGCCCGATGCACGTCTTCGATATGGTATTTCTCGGTGGCCGGCGCCACCTTGCACAGGCACGGCACCTTGCGCGAAATGCGGTCGATGTCGGCCATCGTGAAGTCGACCCCGGCTTCATGCGCGGCCGCCAGCAAGTGCAGCACGGTGTTGGTCGAGCCGCCCATCGAGACGTCCAGCGCCATCGCGTTTTCAAACGCGGCCTTGGTTGCGATGCTGCGCGGCAGCACCGTTGCATCGTCCTGCTCGTAATAGCGCTTGGCCAGTTCGACCACCAATCGTCCGGCACGCAGGAACAGCTCCTTGCGATCCGAATGGGTCGCCAGGATGGTGCCGTTGCCCGGCAATGACAGACCAAGTGCTTCGGTCAGGCAGTTCATCGAATTGGCGGTAAACATGCCCGAGCAGGAACCGCAGGTAGGACAGGCCGAGCGTTCAATCTGGTTGATTTCCGCATCCGACACACTGGAGTCGCCGGCCTTAATCATCGCATCGACCAGATCGATCTTCATAATTTTCTGCACGCCCTCCTGCTTGCCGTGCATGGTTTCGACCATCTTGCCGGCTTCCATCGGGCCGCCGGAGACGAACACCACCGGGATATTCAGGCGCATCGCGGCCATCAGCATGCCAGGCGTGATCTTGTCGCAGTTCGAGATGCAGACCATCGCGTCGGCGCAATGCGCATTGACCATGTATTCGACCGAATCGGCGATCAGTTCGCGCGAAGGCAGCGAATACAGCATGCCGCCATGCCCCATCGCGATGCCGTCATCGACGGCGATGGTGTTGAATTCCTTGGCAACGCCGCCGGCCGCCTCGATTTCGCGCGCCACCATCTGCCCCAGATCCTTCAGATGCACGTGGCCCGGCACGAACTGGGTGAAGGAATTGACCACGGCGATGATCGGCTTGTCGAAATCGCCATCCTTCATGCCGGTGGCGCGCCAGAGTGCGCGGGCGCCGGCCATGTTGCGGCCGTGGGTGGTAGTGCGGGAACGGTATTGCGGCATGACGTCGATCTCCAAAAGGGTTCAGGCTGATTTTAACGCTAGAGTGCCTTGCGCACAGCACCGTGTCAAATATATGATTCACTGATGATTAAGACGAATTGCATATGAATAAGCATGCACATTGAATTGCGACAATTACGCTACTTTGTCGCGGTGGCAGAGGAAATGCACTTCGGGCGCGCAGCCGCGCGCCTGCGCATGACGCAGCCACCCCTGTCGCAAACCATCATGGCGCTGGAAGCCGGTCTCGGCGCTGCGCTATTTGCACGCACCCGGCGCAGCGTGGCGCTGACACCGGCCGGCACGGCGCTGCTGCCAGAGGCCCGACGCAACGTGCTGCCAGCGGCGCATCCGGACGACTGACGCTGGACTTTGTCTCAACCGCCGATTACAACGTGCTGCCGGCCTTTCTGCGCGAGTTCCACGGTCATTACCCGCAGGTGCAGATCGAATTGCGCGAAGCCACTTCCGATGTGCAACTGGAAGAACTGCTGCAAGGGCAGGTGGATGCCGGCCTGCTGATCCTGCCCTTGCCGGACAAGGCGCAGGCAGAGCTGGATTTTCTTTCGGTGCTGAGCGAACCGCTGATCCTGGCCGCGCCGGAAGACTTGCCGGCACTGCAGGGCAAGTCCAGCATTGCGCTGGCCGACCTGGCCGAAATGCCGCTGATCATCTTCCCGCGCCGCCTGGCGCCGGTGTTCCATGACGCGATCCTGGCCTACTTCCGTGCCCAAGGCTTGACGCCGCGCATCGGGCAGGAAGCGATCCAGATGCAAACCATCATCGGACTGGTGTCGGCCGGCATGGGGATCGCGCTTGTGCCACAATCCGTGTCGAACCTGAAACGCCCCGGGGTCGCCTACCGGCCGCTGGCGGCCGCCACTCCTTGGATAGAAACCGGCATAGCGTGGCGGCGCGACAATACCTCGCCGGTACTACATGCTTTTTTGGACTCATTACGAAAGAACCGCTAGATGCTGATCCACCCGCTCCCTGATCCGATCGCCTTTTCGATAGGCCCGCTTGCCGTGCACTGGTACGGCCTGATGTACCTGGTAGCCTTCGCCCAGTTCGTGCTGCTGGGGCGGCTGCGCATACGCCAACCGCATATCGCCGCCGCGCACTGGAAAAGGGAGGATCTGGACGACATGCTGTTCTATGGCGTACTGGGCGTGATCCTGGGCGGGCGGCTGGGCGAAATCCTGTTCTACAACCCGGCCTATTATTTTTCGCACCCGCTCGAGATGCTGGCGGTCTGGAAAGGCGGCATGTCGTTCCACGGCGGCTTCCTGGGCGTGATTCTCGCCATGGCAGTCTGGTCCCACAAGGCCAAGCGCAACCTGCTCGACGTCTATGACTTTATTGCGCCGCTGGTGCCGCTGGGCTATGCGGCCGGACGCATCGGCAACTTCATCAATGCCGAACTGCCGGGCCGGGTCGCCGATCCCTCGCTACCGTGGGCGATGATCTGGCCGAACGTGGACAACCTGCCGCGCCACCCATCGCCAATCTACCAGGCGCTGATCGACGGCGTGCTGCTGTTCGTGATCCTGTGGCTATTCGCCCGCACTGCCCGCCCGAGGCTGGCGGTGGGCGCAATGTTCGTGATGCTGTACGGCTGTGCGCGCTTTTTTACCGAATATTTCCGTACTCCGGATTACGAAGTCACCTTTGCCGGCATCACCATTTCCGCCGGCCAGATGCTGTCGCTGCCGATGATCGTGATCGGCGCCGGCTTGCTGGTATTTGCTTACCGCAAACATCGGGCCTAAACCACAAGGAAGCCACGGAACCGTGATTTCCACCGGGGTATATAAAAAAACAGATATTTCCCGCTGGATATTATTGCCGAAACAATATATACAAGCCGTAGTATTTAATTATTCCTGGCACCGGAGATAAGTAGCGTCTGCGTGATAAAGCGCCACTGCTCCGGTGTAACCGGCGTAATCGACAAGCGATTGCCACGTTTCAAAACCAGCATCTCTTCCAGTTGCGGGTGGGATCGCAATTCCGCCAGCGTGATCAGGCGCGTCTTTTCAAGCACACGGATATCGACCATCATCCAGCGCGGCTTCTCCTGCGTGGCACTGGCATCGAAATATGCGCTGCCGGGATCGAATTGCGTGTCATCCGGGTACGCTGCACTCGCCACTTCGGCCACTCCGGCAATCCCCGGTTCAGCACAACTGGAATGGTAAAACAGCACGCCATCGCCGATCCGCATGGCGTCGCGCATGAAGTTGCGCGCCTGGTAATTACGCACGCCGACCCATGGCACAGTGCTGTCCGGCGCAGCCAGCGCGTCATCGACGCTGACATCGCCGGGCTCGGATTTCATTAACCAATATTGCATTCCAGTACTCGCATAAAAAAAGCGGCTGCGCATCATCTGATGCGCAGCCGCTCGAGAATTCAACCCGCCTGTGCCGCTATGCCGGCATCCCGAACCAAAGCGGTTCAAGGTGGTCACAGTCAGTTCAATTTCGGGTTCGTCGAACTAGCGACGCGCACTCCCATCGAACTTGTCCCGCAACCGATGCATGTGAATGGTTCAAGGAATATATGACAATCGCGAACACGGCAGGAGATTCAAAGTCTACTCCATTAAGAACACATGTCAAACGGTTTTAAGCGTCAAAACAGGTTTTCCTGCGGGGCAAGAGCGCTGTCGAGTACCGTGTGCATGGCGGCAATTTGCTGCTGCACCTGCGCCATTGTCAACGCCGACAAAGGTCCTTCGGGCGCTTTCGTGGCCAGCAATTCGGCCGCGATGCCAAGTGCAGCCATAACCGCAATCCGGTCATTGCCGCGAATCTTGCCGGCATCGTGGATAGCGCACATTTTTGCATCGAGATAGGCAACCGCATCCCGTAATGCGGCCTCTTCACCGTCGTTACACGATAACTTGTAGGCGTGGCCCATGATGGTGACATCTACCCGCGTCATGCCGGCTCCTCGTCTTGTTGCTGCAGCGGATCGGGAATCTGTTCCAGCAATGCCGAGACCCGCTGATGCGCCTGTTGCATTTTTTCCGTCAAGATGGCATTTTCAGAAGACATGAGGGCAATTTTCAGGCGCAATTCAGCGTTTTCACGCCGTAGAAATTGTGCCAGTTCCGCCAGCTTGTCGATTTTTTCGGAGAGTAAGTGAAATTCGGAATTCATCCTGCCACTATAGTGGTGCAAATGAATTTCCGTCAATAGATTCAATCCGGGGCATCGATACGCCGATACAGCCGGAAACGCTCATCCCGATCTGAAGGACGCCGTCCCTCCCACAGAATCCGCCACTGGCCGCCGTACTGCTGTAGCAGATTGGCATCGCTCTTTTTGCGCGGATTGTCCTGTAATAAAAGATAGCGACAGCGCGCCTCATCAAAGTGCGCGAATTCAACATTGCCGAAATAAGCAAACGATGCGCGCTGGGCAGCTCCTACATTGGTATCGACGCAGTATTGCTTAGCGGGCAATTTCTGTGCGATCTGTTCGGCGACGCCGGCATAACTCTTGCCATAGTTTATCCACGGCAACCACAACGTCATCAACAACAGCCAGCAAAGAATCACGCCGCCGGACGACAGCACCACCGCGCGCCATAGCACGGCGGGGCGGCGCGCAATACGCCAGTGCACCAGCGCCAGCCAGAATAGGGTGGCCAAAGCTGCTGCAACAAAGGCAAAGAAATTGAATTCCGGCCTGAATCCGGGCGCCAGCTTGAATGCGTTTTTTGCAATCTGGGCCGGCCAGCCGGTCTGCTTGGCAATCCAGCCCAGCCAGATGAAGCCGGCGCAAGTGGACAGCGTCATGACCGAGAACCAGTCAATTGCATTGATTGCACCGCGTTTCATGGTCGGCAAGCCAAATGCCGCCAGGATTGCCAGCGGCGGCAGCAACGGCAATAAAATTCCGTCCTTGGGATTCTGATTCAGCAGCACCAATACCGATAGCGCGGCAACGAAAAACAGCGGAATTGTCATGTGCAAGCCCCTGCATTGCTTGCGCCAGGCATATACGGCCCAGGCGGCAAATGGCCACGCCGGCCAGGCGAACCACATGCCATTCACCATGAAATACTTTGCGTTGCTCCACCTCGGCCAGTTTAATTCACGATAATCGGCGAGCATCCATGCAGCCACCGGCGAGCCATCGAATGGCTGGACAAAATAATTGCCAAGGATCCAAACGCTGGCTACCAGCAGCATGGCCGGCAACGTCATCAGGAAAAGCTGCGCCATCAACTTCCTGCGCTGGAGCGCTGCCAAAATAATTACGCTGAACAACAAAGTCAGCGGCAGCAGCCAGCCTCTGGTCAAAATCGACAAACCCAGAGCCAGGCCGAGCGTGGCAGCACTGCCAAATGAGCGTGAATCGAATAAATCGGCGCTCGCGTAAAGAGCAAAAGCAATCAGGGAAACTTGCAGTGCCGCTGGGCTGGCCTCATGGCTATGCAGCAGCAAGCCAAGGCAGCCGAGGTAAATCAACAGGGCGCCATCGGCCAGCATGCGGCCAAAATCCGTCGCATCAGGCTGTCCGCCAAAAGCCAGTTTCAACGGTTGCACTTCCGATCTGCGACCCAGCACATAAGTGCAATGCCAGACTGAAGAAGCGCCAATCAGAAAGAAAATGATGGCCGACAACCGGGCCGCCATCGGCTCGCCCAACAGCCAGCCGAACAACTTGATGCAGATGGCGCCCAGCCAATACGCCAGCGGCCCTTCGTCCGCCAGCGGCAGTCCGACTACATGCGGCCACAGCCAGTCATGCAAGCCGCCGTGCGCCATCGTCCACATGACGCCGAAACTGATCGCATCATCGTTCTTCCACGGATCGCGGCCGATCAGGCCAGGAAGGATATACAGCAGGCACAACGCATACAGGCCCCAGCGTGGGAGGGTATGAGCGGCCGAGGCAGGCAGACGGACGGGCTTCAATTGATTCATCGTTCCGTGAAGAGTAAGCGCAACATTGTGCCCGAAAACACTTTAAGGAATATGGCAGAGACAACAAAAAGAAGA
>NZ_AVCC01000038.1 GCF_000622895.1 Herminiimonas sp. CN | reverse complement strand
AATACGTATTCTGCGGTTTTTTACATTACGGGATTCACATCCCGCGACAAACAATTCAGTGCAGCGGATGGGAGCGGAATGCGTCGCCGGCCTCGCCATCATCGTCCTCGTCATGGTGGCCATGCGCGCCATGCACGTGCTCATGCGCAATTTCCTCCTCGGTAGCGACGCGCACTTCCTTGACGCTGAGCCAAAACCGCAGCGCCATGCCGGCCAGCGGATGATTGCCGTCCAGCACCACTTTATCGTCGGTAATGTCGGTCACGGTAAAAATCACGCCACTATCGTCCCCATCACTTTCTTCCGGCGTGCCTTCGAACTGCATTCCGACTTCCAGCGGCGTCGGCAAGTGGTGGCGCGGCTCGACCTTGACCAGTTCCGCATCGTATTCACCGAAGGCATCGTCCGGTTCAACCTGGATTGTGGCCTCGAAGCCAGCCTCCTTGCCCTCCAGCGCTTCCTCGATCTTGGGCAGGGTATTCTCGTAGCCGCCATGCAGATACACCATCGGCTCGCGGCCTTCCTCGATCAGATTGCCTTGCGCATCTGACAGTTTGTAGACCACGGTCACCACCGTATTTTTGGCAATCTTCATGTTCAATCCTCTCTTTTGTTAATCGGCCAGATTATACCTGCCAAGCCACTTGACTATAATACGCGCATGAAAAAACTCACTCTTCTGGGCGGATTGACGCCGGCACAATTCTTCCGTGATTACTGGCATAAAAAGCCGCTGCTGATCCGGCAAGCGATTCCCGGCTTCACGCCGCTGCTATCGCGCCAGGAACTGTTCGCGCTGGCGCAGCAGCACGATGTCGAATCCCGGCTGCTGACCCATTTCGATGGCCAATACAAGTTGGAAAACGGCCCGATTGCTGCGGTTCCGGACATTCGCCGGAAAAACTGGACGCTGCTGGTGCAAAGCGTCAATCTGCATCATGCCGCCGCCGATGCGCTGCTGCGCCAATTCCGCTTCATACCCGATGCGCGCCTGGACGACCTGATGATCAGCTACGCCAGCGACGGCGGCGGCGTCGGCCCGCATTTCGATTCCTACGACGTGTTTCTGCTGCAAGCGCACGGCCAGCGCCGCTGGCGCATCGGCGCCCAAAACGACCTCGCCATCATCGACGGCTTGCCGCTGAAGATCCTGCGCGATTTTCAGCCGGAACAAGAGTTCGTGCTGGAACCGGGCGACATGCTGTACCTGCCGCCCCATTACGCCCATGACGGCGTCGCGCTCGGCGAATGCATGACCTACTCGATCGGATTCCGGGCTCCGGCCTATCAGGAACTGGGCGAGGCATTCCTGCAATTCATGGCCGATTCGATCGACCTGCCCGGAAGATACGCGGACCCGGACCTGAAGCCGACCGCGCATCCGGCCGAAATCAGCCGCGCGATGCTGGCGCGCGTTTCGGAGGAATTGATCAAGGTCCAGTTCACCGAAGACGACATGGCGCTGTTTCTGGGCGGCTACCTGTCGGAGCCGAAGGCCTGCGTCACCTTCACGCCGCCGGCACGCCCGCTGTCTGCGGAAAAATTCATCCAGGCAGCCGTCAAGCGCGGCATAATGCTGTCCCGCAAAACCCAGATGCTGTATCGCGGTAAACATATTTTCATCAATGGCGAATCCTTCTCTGCCGCCCGCACCGACAAGGCCACACTCGACCTGCTGGCAGACAATCGCGCACTCGACGGCAAGGACGTGGCCACTGCCTCGATTGACGTGCAGGAAGCACTGCATCTGTGGTATCAGGATGGCTGGCTGAGTCTAGCATAACAATATTATATTGATAACGAGCAACAATCGCCCATTACGCCAACCCGCTTCCGGCACCTCCAGCCGCCTGATTTTACGCTGGCATATGTTGCGATATTACAAAAAATAACAGTAGCACTTATAGCAGAACTCTAGAAAAATCGCTATAATTGATGGTTGGTAAGGTTATGAGTATCGCAGTGCATACAAAAAATGCATATTCGAACAACAACCAACCTATTGAGCGATAATTACCGGTAATTATTCATCGCAATAAATATGTCATTAATTCAACTTAAGGAATACTCATGAAAAATCACTCTTGTTGGCAGCAATGTTGGCTATCGTTTTGGCTGGTTGCGGCAAAAAAGAAGAAGCCGCTCCTGCTGCACCAGCTGCTGAAGCTGCTCCTGCCGCACCAGCTGCTGAAGCTGCTCCTGCCGCACCAGCTGCGCCAGCTGCTGAAGCCGCTCCTGCCGCACCAGCTGCTGAAGCCGCTCCTGCCGCACCAGCTGCGCCAGCTGCTGAAGCTCCAGCCAAGTAATCGTCAGATTGCCTGAAAAAGCCAGCCGGCCGGCTGGCTTTTTTGCATTTGAAATAGATTTTTTATGCTGCAGAAAAAACACCCTGAATCCCATTGCGCAGGCACAAAAATCAATCCTGCGACAAGTCGATCCAGTCGAATCCCTGCTCTTGGCAGGCCACCGTCAGCTCGGCCTGATGTCCATCCAGACCCTGCATCAAGGCTGTCAAGGCGAGTGCAGGGGTATTGTTTTGCATGCTGAGATGCCCTCCTATTAGCCGCTTCAGGTGCGACTTGTCGATCTCTCGCAGAATTTCGGATGCGGCCTCATTGGAAAGATGCCCGTAAGCGCCGCCAATACGTTTTTTAAGCGAATACGGATAAGCGGAATTGGCCAGCATCGTCCGATCATGATTGCACTCCATCAAGAGCGCATCGCATTTGCCCAGGGCCTGCACCAGATGCGGCGTCGACTGGCCGGCATCGGTCAGCACGCCAAACGAGGATTTTCCATCGGTTGCGACATACTGCAGCGGTTCGCGCGCATCGTGCGGCACTGTATAAGGCGACAGGCACAAGTCGCCGATGGCGAAACGGTCGCCATCGCGGCAAAAATGCAACTCGACGCCATCACACTTGTGCAGCACCGCCTGATATGTGCCGTAACTGAGCCAGACCGGGATCCGATGACGGCGCGCCAGCGTGAATACGCCGCCGACATGATCCTGATGCTCATGGGTGACCACGATGCCGGACAGGTCGCCCGGCGCCATGCCCAGTCGCAGCAACCTGCGTTCGGCCTCGCGCAGGCCAAAACCGCAATCGAGCATCACCGTGGTGCGCGTAACGCCCGATGCGGCGCTGATCAGCAGCGCATTGCCATCGCTGCCGCTGCCGAGACTGGAAAATCTCAAAATACAAGTACAGCGATATTCGCCACCTTCAACGCCCTAAGCAGCCGCTATTTACTTCAATTGCTCGTTCAGCAAAGACAGGATTTTGCCGGCAGCCGATGAGGTGTCTGCAAGCCCTTTGTCGTCCTGCACGGTGATCTGGCTGGTCGCGGCAACGCCCTTGACCGCCACGCGATAACGCTGCGCTTTCTTGGCCTTGTCAGAGGAACTGGAGGAGAATATGCGAGAAAAGAAACCTTTCTCGCCGGCAGTCTTGTTGTTGGCGTCCAGATCTTGATCGACGTAACGGACAAAATACAGGCCCTGACTGCGATCCCGGTCTTCCACCGTAAAGCCGACCCGGTCCAGAGCGAGGCCGACCCGGCGCCAGGCCCGGTCAAAGTTTTCGTCAACTTCGACATAAGCGCCATTGGCGCCGCCTGCCTTGACGATCCGGGCGCGCGACTGCTCCGGTGCGGCGTTCGCCACCATCACCTTGGCACGCTCCGTCTCGACTCCGAAACGCGCCATCAAACGCGACAAAAATTCGGCTTCAAGCTCAGGGTCGGCAGGGCGCGGCGTCCATACCGTGGTTTCCTTGTTGCTGCCGGTAAGCACTTCCTGCGCGCCGCGATGGCTGATGTAAATTTCGGTGGTGCCGTCGGCAGCGCGCTCCAGGCGCGTCCTGAACTTATCGCGTTCGCCGGTGGAGTACAGCGAATCCAGAACCTTGCCCAGCGTGTTGCGGATGATGTCCTGCGGAATTTTCGCCCGATTTTCTGCCCAGTCGGTTTCCATCACGCCGGTTTCAGGGGATTCGGAATTGATCAGAAAACCCGCTTCCTGCCAGAAATCCTTGATTTGCGGCCACAGCACTTCCGGCGCCTGCTTGATGACCAGCCAACGCTGATCGCCCGCACGTTCGATACGCATGTCGAGGGCCGCCTTGGGGGCTACCGCTGCGGCCGCAGCGGCTGGGCGCTGGACATTTTGTTGCAAGTTGAAGCCGGAAGCGGTTGCCGTCCCACGGTTATTAACGTCGGGAATCGCATAGCGATTGTCACGCTGCAATTGCGTCAGATCCGGTGGGATTTCCAGCGAAGGTGCCGATGCCTTGCCCGCACTCTTGTAATCGATCTTATCAGAGTCAAGCATGGATCCGATCGAACTACAGCCGGTCAGTCCGATCAGAACCAGGCCAAAAACAAGGCCACGCTGGGCAAGATTGCATGGATCCATCTGAGTGTTCTTGCGAATAGTCATATCGTTATGGAATGAAAAAGCGATGTTCGGCAGCCGGAACAATGCAGTCTGTCCGGCTGGATGAAAAAGTCGGCAATTACTGGATGACGCCCGACTCGCGCAAGGCGGCCCGCACCGTATCCTGATACTGCGCGGACATCGGCACCAGCGGCAGGCGGATGCCGGCCGGGATCAAGCCCATTTCAGTCAGCGCCCACTTGACCGGCAGCGGATTGGGCTCGATGAAGAGCTTGTTATGCAGCGGCAGCAAGCGATTGTTGATTGCGACAGCCTGCGCCACATTGCCAGCCATGGCCGCCATGCACAGTTCATGCATCGCGCGCGGCGCCACGTTGGCGGTGACCGAGATATTGCCTTTGCCGCCGCACAGCATCAGCGCCATGGCGGTCGGATCGTCGCCCGAATATACCGCAAAGGATGCGGGCGCCAGACGGATCAAATCGGTGCCGCGGCCGATGTTGCCGGTCGCATCCTTGACCCCGATGATGCCTGGCACCTGGGCTAGCCGCAGAATGGTGTCGTTATGCATGTCGGCCACGGTGCGACCCGGAACGTTATACAGAATCACCGGCAAATCGACCGATTCGGCGATTTTCTTGAAGTGCTGATACATGCCTTCCTGGGTGGGCCGATTGTAGTACGGCACCACCAGCAGCGACGCGTCGGCGCCGACATCCTTGGCATAACGGGTCAGCGTGATGGCTTCCGAGGTGGAATTGCCGCCGGTGCCGGCAATGATCGGAATGCGCTTGCTGGTATGTTCGACCGCGACCCTGATCAGCTCGCAGTGCTCTTCCACCGAGACCGTCGGCGATTCGCCGGTAGTGCCGACGATCACGATGCCGTCGGTGCCTTCCGCAATGTGCCAGTCTATCAATTTGCGCAAGCCAGGCAGATCGAGGCTGCCGTCTGCGTGCATGGGAGTGACGATTGCTACTATGCTGCCCTTGATCATAGAAAGTCTTCAGTACGTTGGGATGTAAAGGATTAATTGTAGCGGATAGCCCGCGCCCGTGGTGCAGTGTTGCGCGCAATATGCTGTCAAAACAAACGCGGCTGGCCCGCCGGGAAGCCGGTTGCATTCCTGATCGCGCATATCCGCTGCACCATCGCAGGCTTCGGCGTTCCGATGTAGCCCTCTTCAAATGCCAGCACATGCATGCTGGCGGCATGCTGCCCGAGCAGGTCGAGCAACTCGCCGCGCTTCAGCAAGAAATCCGGATTGGATGGTTTGCCATACAGCGCGTTGCCGCTGGCGAAAGTTTCATACAGCAGCACTCCGCCCTCTGCCAGGCTGCCCAAAATGTGCGGAAACAAGGGCCGATGCAGGTAATTGGTGACCACGATCGCGGCAAAGTGCCGGGGTTCGAAAGGCCACACCGCGCCATCGGCTTCCAGATCGACTTGCGTGGTAACAATGCCAGGCCCGGCTGCCCGCTCCAGCGCAGCCGGGTCGCGGTCCGCCGCCAGCACCGGATGTCCCAAAGCTGCCAGCAGGCGCGCATGGCGGCCGCCGCCGCACGCCAGATCCAGCACCGGCCCCGGCGGAATCAGCGCCGCGAAGCGCTGCACCCAGGCGGAAGGCGCGTCCTGATTGGCATGCAAGGCAGCGGGCGCGCTCATGGCCTTAGTTATAACTCAAGCCCATCGCCTCGCGCACGTCGCGCATGGTTTCCTGCGCCAGCTTGCGCGCTTTGTCGCAGCCGTCGGCGATGATCGCGCGCACCAGCGAAGGGTCGTCGAGGTATTGCTGGGCCCGTTCGCGCATCGGCTCCTGTTCTTTCAGCACCGCGTCGATCACCGGTTGCTTGCATTCGATGCAGCCGATGCCAGCCGTGGTGCAACCCTTGACCACCCATTCCCTGGTAGCGGAGTCGGAATAGACCTTGTGCAACTGCCAGACCGGGCATTTTTCCGGATCGCCCGGATCGGTGCGGCGCACCCGCGCCGGATCGGTCGGCATCGTGCGGATTTTCCGGGTGACCGAGTCCTTGTCCTCGCGCAGCGCAATCGCATTGCCGTAACTCTTCGACATCTTCTGCCCATCCAGCCCCGGCAGGCGCGAGGCTTCGGTCAGACGCGCCTGCGGCTCGACCAGAATCAGCTTGCGGCTGCCTTCCAGGTAGCCGAACAGCCGCTCGCGGTCGATCATCGACAGGTTTTGCGCATCGTCGAGCATCGCCTTGGCTTGCTCCAAGGCGTCTTCCTTGCCCTGCTGCTGGAATTCGGTGCGCAATTCGTTATACAGCTTGGCGCGCTTGCTGCCGAGCTTCTTGACTGCTTCCTGCGCCTTTTCCTCGAAGCCTTTTTCCTTGCCGTACAGATGATTGAAACGGCGCGCGATTTCACGCGTGATCTCGACGTGCGGCACCTGGTCTTCGCCGACCGGGACCTGAGTGGCGCGATAAATCAGCACGTCGGCTGCCATCAGCAGCGGATAACCGAGGAAGCCGTAAGTGGTCAAGTCTTTGTGCGACAGCTTTTCGATCTGATCCTTGTAAGTCGGCACCCGCTCCAGCCAGCCCAGCGGCGTGGCCATCGACAGCAGCAAGTGCAATTCCGCATGCTCCGGCACTTTCGACTGGATAAACAAGGTCGCTTCGGACGGATCGACGCCGGCCGCCAGCCAGTCGATCAGCATGTCCCAGGTGCTGGCCTCTATTGTCGAAGGATCGTCGTAGTTGGTGGTCAATGCATGCCAGTCGGCGACAAAAAACAGGCACGGCATTTCGGCCTGCATTTTGATCCAGTTTTTCAGGGCGCCATGATAATGGCCAAGGTGCAGGGCGCCGGTGGGGCGCATGCCGGAAACAACGCGATCAGGGTACATGGTCAGTCGCTCAGTTCAAAAGAAAGTTCAGGGGAGAAACGATTAATGCCAATACGGCATTGGCAAGCATCATCACCGGCACCAGCCAATATTGCAATACATGCAGAAACATCAGCGCCAGCAGGATAAAAAAACCATACGGCTCAAGCTGGGCGAATTTATACGCATATTTATACGGCAGCAGGCTGGTAACGATGCGCCCGCCGTCCAGCGGCGGCAGCGGAAACAGGTTGAAAGCAAATATCACCAGATTGACCAGCACGCCGGCTTGCGCCATGCGCATGAAAAAAACTTCATTGGCCTGCAGCGCCGTCAGCACTATGCCGAAGACCATCCACAGCAGCGCCATGAACAGATTGGCCGCCGGACCGGCCAGCGCGACCCAGGCCATTTGCTTCTTCGGATTGCGCAGCCGTGAAAAATCGACCGGAACCGGTTTCGCATAACCAAACAGAAACGCGCCGCCGGTGGCGAAATACAGCATGATCGGAATCAGGATGGTGCCGAAAGGGTCGATGTGCTTGACCGGGTTGAGGCTCATGCGCCCTTGCTGGTACGCGGTCATGTCGCCGAAATACTTGGCGGCATACGCATGCGCGGCTTCATGCAGGGTGATGGCGAATAATACCGGTAGCGCATATACCGCGACGGTTTGGATCATGTCATTCATGGCGGGATTTTATCAGAGGGGATGGGCCGAACCGGTTTGCAGCAATCGCAGAACGCGCGTCGCGCGCAGTCAACACCGGACCGGATGCATTTTACATTTCCGTCATATTTAGAATATGACGGAGTATAGTGAAAAATACGATGATTACCGCATATAAATATTGCGGTGCTGGAAAATACCTATCCCGACTATATTAAATGCTCCGACGCCGTCACAAACCGAATAACGCGGCGTCGCCGCGCCCCTGGCGCACCAGCACCGGCTCGCCGCCGACCAGATCGATCACCGTGGTCGGCTCAAAGCTGCAGGCGCCGCCATCGACGATCAGTTCGATCTGCTTGTCCAGCAGGTCGCGAATCTGCTCCGGATCGGTCAGCGGATCGTCCTGCCCCGGCAGGATCAGGGTGGTGCCCAGCAGGGGCTGGCCCAATTCTTCCAGCAAGGCTTGCGCGATGCGGTTTTCCGGCACCCGCAGGCCGATGGTCTTGCGCGACGGGTGGCTCAGGCGGCGCGGCACTTCCTTGGTGGCCTCCAGGATTACCGTGTAAGCGCCGGGCGTGGCCGCCTTGAGCATGCGAAACTGCGCATTGTCAACCCGTGCGTAGACCGCGATTTCGCTCAAATCGCGGCACAGCAGGGTCAGCAGGTGCTTGTCGTCGACGCCACGGATGCGCCGCATGCGCTCGACCGCCCGCTTGTCGTCGAGATGGCAGACCAGCGCGTAGCAGGAATCGGTCGGCAAGGCGACGATGCCGCCGGCGTGGATGATCTGGGCGGCCTGCTTAAGCAGGCGCGGTTGCGGGTTGTCTGGATGCAGCTGAAAGAATTGGCTCATGGCGGAAAATGAAAACGACGGTAGCGTAATGTCTGCCGTCGTTATGCAAGCTTAAGAAAGACTACCGATCTATCTGACGCCGCGCAATGCGGCCAGAGCCGCAATACGCGCTTCAATCGGCGGATGGGTCGAAAACAGCGCGGCAAAGCCGGGCTTGTCGCTGATCCCGGATGCCGCCATCGATTTCGGCAACTCGCCCGGCTCGATGCCGCCCAGGCGGGCCAGCGCATGCACCATCGGCTCGGTACGGCCCAGCAGTTGCGCGGAGCCGGCATCGGCGCGGAATTCGCGCTGGCGCGAAAACCAGGCCACGATGATCGACGCCAGCAAGCCGAACACCAGTTCGCAGACGAACACCGTCGCCATGTAGCCGATGCCGGGGCCGCGCTCGTCGTTATTGTTGCGAAACACCGCCTTGTCGATCGCGTAGCCGACCACCCGCGCCAGGAACACCACGAAGGTGTTGACCACGCCCTGGATCAGCGTCATGGTCACCATGTCGCCGTTGGCGACGTGGGCGATTTCATGGCCGATGACGGCTTCGACTTCTTCCTTGGTCATGCTTTCCAGCAGGCCGGTGGAAACCGCAACCAGCGCCGCATTCTTGAAGGCGCCGGTGGCAAAGGCATTGGCCGCCCCTTCGAACACCGCCACTTCCGGCGTGCTGATGCCGGCCTTTTCGGACAGGCGGCGCACGGTGTCGACCAGCCACAGCTCGGTCGACGAAGAAGGCGCATCGATGACGCGCGCGCCGGTCGACCATTTCGCCATCGGCTTGCTGATCAGCAGCGAAAAGATCGCGCCGGTGAAACCGACCACCAGCGAAAACACCATCAGGCTGCTCAGATTCAGACCGCTGCCGCTCAGGTAGCGATTCACGCCCAGCGCCGACAAGACGACCGACATCACCAGCATCACTGCCAGGTTGGTGGCGAGGAACAGGACAATACGTTTCATTCAAGGCCTTTTATCGATAGGAATGGAAATAAGTTACCCTGAAGATAAGGCTGGCGCGGGCAAATTTCAAGGGGCAGGCCGCGGTGGCCTGCCCCTTCCCGCCCCTTCTGATGCAAGGATCGGCTAGACCCAGTCATGCCAGACCGGCGTCACGCCGCTTGGCAACGGCGGCAATGTGCCCAGATCGACGCGCGACTCGTGCGGCCCGTGAAAGTCAGACCCGCGCGAAGCCAGGAAGCCGTAATCCTTCGCCACCTTGGCGTACACCGGATACTGGTCGATCGTATGGCTGCCGGTGACAACCTCGATGGCGGTGCCGCCCAGCTGTTTGAATTCATCCAGGAAGGCGCCGAACGCCACCACGCCATACTTGTAGCGCCCCGGATGCGCAACCACTGCGGTGCCGCCGGCGCCGCGGATCCAGCCGATCGCCTCTTTTAGCGTGGCCCACTTGTGCGGCATGTAACCGGGCTTGCCTTCCGACAGGTAATGGCGAAACACTGCGTGCATGTCGGGCTGAAGGCCCAGTTCGATGATATAGCGGGCGAAATGGGTGCGCGAAATCAGATCGGGATTGCCGACATACTTGAGCGCGCCCTGATACGCATCGGCAATACCATGCTCTGCCAGTTGCGCGGCGATTGCGCGCGCACGCTGCTCGCGCCCGCCGCGGGTCGCCTGCAAGCCTTGCAGCAACGCGCTATTGGTTTCGTCGATCCGCAGGCCGACGATATGCACCGTCTGCGCGGCCCAGGTGACGGAAATCTCCACACCGGCCACAAAACGCAGCCCGTTCTCGGCCGCAGCCGCCCTGGCCCGGGCAACGCCATCGACTTCATCGTGGTCGGTCAGCGCCCACACGTCGACGCCGTTCTGCCTGGCGCGCGCAGCCAGCGCCTCGGGCGTCAGAACGCCGTCGGAAACGTTGGAATGGCAATGGAGATCGACGTTAAGCATGGGAACGGCAGTGCGGTAGGAAAAAATTTATTGTACTCCGCTTGCACCCCGCATGCTGCAAGTGCACATTTTTCGCTATCCCGGCAAAAAATCTTCCACCAGGCTTGCCAGAAGCTGCGGCTGATCGTGGTGCAGCATGTGGCCGGCATCGCCGATCAGTGCAGTGGTGACATTCTTGATGAAGCCGATGCGGCGATCGATCTCGATCCTGGCCTGCTGTTTCGTGCCCATCCACTTCCAGATATCGGTGTCGCTGGCTTCGACCCACAGCACCGGCGCGGCAATGCCCTGCCAGCAAGCCATAATCTCCTCGACCTGGTATAGCAGCGGGCCGGTCATCTTGTGCGCCGGATCAGCGAGAAGTTCCCAACGGCCTTCGGCATTTTCGGTCGCCCAGTGCGCCGCCAGGAAGGCTGCCCGCGTATCGCTCAGGCGCGGATTGGTCTTTTGCAGCCGCGCGGCAACCGCCGCCTGGCTCGGGTAACTCCGCAGCACTGGCTTCTGGCGCAATTCATCGAGCCACAGCGCGTAGCGCCCGGGTGCCTGCCCGGGATACGTCACCGGCAAGCCGAAGCCCTCCAGATTAATCAGCCGGGCGACGCGCCCCGGCCGCACCCCGGCATAAATGCCGGCCACGTTGCCGCCCATGCTGTGCCCGAGCAGATTGACTGCCTGCTGCGGCGCATAGTGATCCAATAATGCATCCAGATCGGCCAGGTAATCGGGAAACCAGTAGCTATCGACGCCAATTGATCGGGTCAGGCCGAAACCGCGCAAATCAGGCGCAATCACATGCCAGTCCCGCTGCAGGCAATCGACCATAAACTGGAATGAGGCCGAGACATCCATCCAGCCATGCAGCATGATCAGTTTCGGCGCGTCCTGATCGCCCCAGTGGCGCACATGATATTGCAGGCCGCGCAGCGTGATGAATTCGGCACGGGATTGTTTGGTGATGTCCATGAACATAGCTGTATATGCCTGTGTTTTTGATTGCGGCCATTTATAGCACGACCGTTCAAAATTATACCGGAAATAAAATACATGCTCGATTTCAAGGCCGCAGCAAGCAATTACGCCCTCGCTCTGAAATCAACTGTGCAGCAGGCGCGCCAGATTGAACGAGGAACGCCGGCCCAGGCTGTCGAAATGCTGCTGCAGCCAGACCTCGGCCTGGCTTCTGCCCTCGTCGCGCAGCGCATGGATGAAGCCCGGCTGGACATTGAGCTTGCTGTGGATATTCAGCCGGCTCATCATTTCCTGGGCGTCGATCAGATGCAGATTCAGTTTTTTCAGGCGGCGCTCGAGCCGGCCGAACGACAGCCAGCCGCGCTGCGCTTCCCGCTTGGCCAGCGCCAGGCCCTGCAACTCGGTAAAGAAGGTCGAACTGAAACCCATTTCGGTCAGGCGGTGCGCTATTTCATCGGCTGTGACCGGAATTTCCGGACGCGGATACGGATGCAGCAGGATCACCATCACATCGTGCGCCGAGCACCGGTGCAGCAACGGGAACAGCGGCGGATTCGCGGTCAGGCCGCCGTCCCAGTACGATTCGCCGTCGATCACGACCGCGCGGTGGATGGTCGGCAGGCAGGCCGACGCCAGCAGCGTATCGACGCTGAGCTGCTTGTTGCGAAACAGTGTCAGCGTGCCGCTGCTGACATGGGTGGCGGCGATGAACAGCCTGAGCTTGCATGCGGCCCGAATGCGCTCGAAATCGATCTGCGCCGCCAGGATGTCGCGCAACGGATTGATGTCGAAGGGGTTCAGCTGGTACGGCGAGAAATAGCGCGCCATCGACAGCAGCGCCTTGAACAGCGGCAGCGGCTGCGATTGGGCGCCGATATCGAGCGGGAACGCGTTATCGTCCGGCAGCAGGCTGAACGGCGACTTGCCGGCCACGCACTCCCAGAAATCCTGCAGCGCCTGGCGTGCGCCGTCGCGCCCGCCGACCGTATGGCCGTGCGCCAGCGCGACGGCATTCATCGCCCCGGCGCTGGCGCCGCTGATGCCGTCGATATCGATCCGGCCGTCTTCCAGCAGGCGGTCCAGCACGCCCCAGGTAAAGGCGCCGTGCGAGCCGCCGCCCTGCAACGCCAAACTCACGATTTTTCTTTTCACGATGTTACCTCCGACTGTTGCCGCACCAAAACGATGCGGAAGCACGGGTTAACGGAATTGCAATGGAGTGGTATTGCAAATGCTACTGCGGTTTTTGCTGCAATGCAGCGAAGATAGGAAACGCCACCTTACCATACAATCAATCCAGCCGGCAGCGCCTGGATTGAATCTTGAATGCGTAGGGTATATTTATAAATATAGCGATTCCCGCATATAAAATAAGCGATACATTTACATACTGCCACATGTAAGTGAAATGACGATGCCGACGGAGCAGCAGCCGTACGGCATGCCGGCAAAGCGCCAGATCGCGTCCAGCGCCAGGTTGATCGCATTGAATTCGAAGTGCGCCAGCGCAGCCGCTCGCAGTTCTGGCGATGCCGGCGGCGCCGGGAAATCGGGATGCGAAAGTGGATTCATGCGGGCAGCGTTAAAATGACGCCAATAAAGAATTCAATCATCCATTTTACGGAACACCATGGCCATTTACCAATTGGGCGAACACGCGCCGCGGATCGACTCCTCCGCCTTCATCGCCGACAGCGCCAATCTGATCGGCAAGGTCGACATCGCTGCCAATGCCAGCGTCTGGTTCGAAGCCACGCTGCGCGGCGACAATGAACGCATCAGCGTCGGCACCAACAGCAACGTGCAGGAATCCTGCGTGCTGCATACCGACCCCGGCTATCCGCTCGCCATCGGCGCCAACGTCACCATCGGCCATCAGGCGATGCTGCACGGCTGCAGCATCGGCGACGGTTCGCTGATCGGCATCCAGGCGGTGATCCTGAACGGCGCAAAAATCGGCAGGAATTGCCTGGTCGGGGCCGGCGCGCTGGTCACCGAAGGCAAGGAATTCCCCGACAACAGCCTGATCATCGGCGCGCCGGCGAAAGCGGTGCGGGTTTTGAGCGAGCAGGACGTGACCCAGCTCCAGGCCAGCGCCGCGAAATACGTGGCGCGCGGCCAGTTGTTCAAAGCAGAATGCAAACGGATCGGATGAGGGCGGATATGACCGATACGCTGCAAAAATTCCTGTTCGAAAACGCCTCGGTGCGCGGCGAACTGGTCGAACTGTCCGACACCTGGCAGCAGATTCTGGTGCACAGCGATTACCCGCCAGCGGTCAGGACGCTGCTGGGCGAAATGCTGGCGGCCGCCGCGCTGCTGTCGGCCAATCTCAAGTTCAACGGCGCGATCGTCATGCAGATCCACGGCGACGGCCCGGTGCGGCTGTTGGTGGTCGAATGCGACGCCGCGCTGCAACTGCGCGCCACCGCCAAGCTGGCGCCGGATGTCGCAATCGACGATGCGGCCGGCCTGCAGCAACTGGTGCATGCGCACGGCCAGGGCCGCTTTGCGATCACGCTCGACCCGCATGACAAGCTGCCGGGGCAGCAAGCGTATCAGGGCATCGTGCCGCTGGACGGCGACACGGTCGCGCAAGTGATCGAGAACTACATGCTGCGCTCCGAGCAACTCGACACCAAACTGTGGCTGGCCGCCGACGGCACGGTTGCGCGCGGCTTGCTGCTGCAGAAGCTGCCGCGCGAAGGCGGCACCGACGCACCGGCAGAAGACGACCTGGAAACCTGGCACCGCACGGTGGCGCTGGCGGCCACGCTGCAGCGCGACGAATTGCTGACCACCGACATCCGCACCCTGATGCACCGCCTGTTCTGGGAAGAAACCATTCGCGTCTTCGAGCCCCGGCAGCCGCGCTTTCATTGCAGCTGCAGCCGCGAGAAAGTCGGCAACATGCTCAAGATGCTGGGCCAGGACGAAATCACCGATGCGCTGCAGGAACAGGGTACGCTGGCAATCCGCTGCGACTTCTGCGGCCGGCCCTACAGCTTCGATGCGGTCGACTGCGCGCAACTGTTCGTCACCGACATACCAGTTGAACACTTGCTGGCAGCGACTGCATTCAAGCATTAAGCGGCGTTTTCGCCAAAAATATACTGCACTGTGTATTTTTAATTAGCGCACAAAAACCATGCTGAATCGCATGGTTTTTACATATACCGTACTGAATATCACAGAAAAAAGGTGGGGATTGCCACGGCAGGCCTGCATCACAAGACGTTCAGCATATCCTTTTGCACCCGCTCGATATGCTGCCGGACGTAAAATCCGGCCGCCTCCGGATTGCCGGCGGCAATCGCCTCATAAATCAGCCGATGCTCGTACACGTACAAGCGGGCGCGCGCCGGATCGTGGATGCCTTCATCGCGCAGCTGCCGCCACAACTGCTCATCGACCGCGCGCGCGATCAGCGCGGCTACCTCGATGAGCAGCGGATTGCCGCTCATATGCGCAATGCGCTGGTGGAACTGGTGGTCGTACTGGTTCCACTGGCGGCGCTGCTGCGGGTCGGACAGATCGCTGACCTGCTCCATCAAGTCGAGCAGGCGCTCGATTTCCGCATCGCGCTTGCCGCCGGCGGCGGCGAACTGCGCAATCAGCGGCTCGATCGCCAGCCGCGCGGTTAGCGTCGCCAGCGGGCTGGTATCGGGCTGGGCGTAGTCGCTCCGAACTTCGCGCATCCGGCCCAGCGCCTGTTCCAGCACGAACGAGCCGGCATTGCGGCGAGTCTGCAGCACGCCCTGATTCACCAGCGCCCCGATCGCCTCGCGCACCGTGGCGCGCCCGACACCGAGTGCGGCAGCCAGGTCGCGCTCGGCCGGCAGGCGCGACCCTGGCGGATAGACGCCATCCTGGATCGATTTCTTGATGCGGTCGGCCACCAGCTCGTACAGCTGCGGCAGGCGCACCAGTGCGGCGGCGGAATTTTTGTCTGAGTTCATCGAATTATGTGGATTCATTTTAAAACCAATCTGGTTATAATAAGACCAAAATACCGAAGCACCAAGAGAAACCCGCGGAAACATCCGATTCCCGACCAGACCGAGAGGCATCCACCATGCTCAACCTGACCCGCACCATCCATACCATCGACGCCCATACCGGCGGCGAACCGCTGCGGATCGTAACTTCCGGCTTGCCGCCGGTGCCCGGCAGCACCATCCTGGAAAAACGCGCATGGCTCAAGGCCGAGCGCGACGATCTGCGCCAGTTCCTGATGAACGAGCCGCGCGGCCATGCCGACATGTACGGCGCCTACCTGCTGCCGCCGACCACGCCGGCGGCCGATTTCGGCGTGATCTTCATCCACAACGAAGGCTACAGCGACATGTGCGGCCACGGCATCATCGCGCTCGGCAAGGTGCTGGTCGAAATGGGCTACGTCGAGCGGCGCAGCCCGACCACCCGGATCGGCTTCGATGCACCGGCCGGCTTCATCGAAGCAGAGGTCGAGTGGGACGGCACGCGGGCCGGCAACGTCACCTTCCGCAACGTGCCGGCGTTCATCTACCAGCGCGACCTGGCGGTGGAAACGCCGACCTTCGGCACCATCGTCGGCGACGTGGTGTTCGGCGGCGCATTCTATTACTACATCAACGCCGACCAGGCGCATCTGGCGATCGAGCCGGAACTGGTCCGCTCGCTGATCCAGCTGGGCGCCGAAACCAAGGCCGCAGTCAAGGCCAAAATCGCCATCCGGCATCCGCTGGAAGCCGGCCTGAACGAGCTGTACGGCACCATCGTCGACGGCGCGCCGAATCGGGCCGGAGTCGACCAGTCGAATGTCTGCATTTTCGCCGACCGCGAAGTCGACCGCTCGCCGACCGGCACCGGCACCTCCGGCCGCGCGGCCCAGCTGTTCCTGCGCGGCAAGCTCGGCCTGAACCAGCCGCTGGTCAACGGCAGCATCGTCGGCAGCAGTTTTTCGGTGCGCGCCACCGAGACGCTGCGCGTCGGCGCGTTCGATGCGGTCGTCACCGAGGTCACCGGCAGCGCCCACATCATGGGTTACAACCAGTGGGTGCTGGAAGCATCCGACCCGTTTCCGACCGGCTTCTTCCTGCGCTAACACATTAAAGACACGACATGAAAATACTCGATCCATTACAAACTGCACAGGCGCTGCCCTATGCCAGGCTGGTGCCGGCGGTGGCGCAAGCGGTGCGCGAACTGGCCCAAGGACAGATCCGCGCGCCCGAGCGCCAGGTGGTGCCGATCGATGCGGCCAGCGTATTGCTGGGCATGCCGGCCATCGGCAGCGACATCAGCGTGGCCAAACTGATTACCGTGCACGCCGACAATGCGCAGCACGGCCTGCCCGCGATCCAGGGCGAAGTGATCGTTTTTGACACCGCCACCGGGCGCAGGCTGGCGCTGCTGGACGGCCCGACCGTGACCGCGCGCCGCACCGCAGCCGTCACCCTGCTGGGGATTCAGGCGCTGCTGCCAAAAGCGCCAAAATCGGCGCTGCTGATCGGCAGCGGCACCCAGGCCGCGGCCCATGCCGATGCGCTAGTCGATTTTTTTGGTCGTATCGCGGTTCTGGATTGCCGCCACTGCGCGGCACAAGGCGGAATCTTTTTGCGCCGCCTTGCAAAAGCGCCATCCGCAAGTTACCGCCCAGCCGCTGGACCTGGCGCAGCTGCAATCCGAGTTGCCGGCCACCGATGTCCTGATCGCCCTGACCACCTCCAGAACGCCGGTGATCCCGCTCCGGATTGCACCCGCCACGCTGGCGATCGGGGTTGGCGCCTTCAAGCCCGACATGGCCGAGTTTCCGCCGCAATTGCTGCATCAGCGCCAGATAGTGGTGGACGATCTGGATGGCGCCCGCCACGAGGCCGGCGATCTGCTGCAGGCCGGGGTCGATTGGAGCCGGGTAACTGCGCTGTCTGCGGTTCTGGATGGAACGGTCAATATCGCCGGGCAGATGCCGGTATTTAAAACCGTAGGCCAGGCCGCCTGGGATCTGGCCGCTGCGCGGGTGGCGCTGGCATCGCTGGCATAGGGCCTGGATTCAATGAGATGGAATGGTCGGCGCAGACTTTGCGCCCGACAGGCTGCTAATGCGCCGGTTTTGCGGCGGCAGGCGCCTTCGGGTGCGTTGCTGCCGGCGGCGTTATTTGCAGCGGGGCTGCGCCCGTGTTGGCCAGTAGTTGCACGAAGATTTCGCCGTCCTTGATCATGCCCAGTTCATAGCGGGCCCGTTCCTCGATCGCACCGGTGCCCTCCTGCAAATCACGCACTTCGGATTCGAGCTTGTCGTTCCTCGCCTTCAGCGCGCGATTCTTGTCGAGCGCTTCACTGACCTGCTGATCCAGATCCCACACGCGCAACCAGCCGCCCTTGCCCAGCCAGAGCGGGTGTTGGATCAGCACCAATAACAGCAGGAGCAAGATGGAGATCAGGCGCATCGGCAGAGTCCGGCTCAAAAGCCCGGCCGCAAGGCAGCACGCCTTGCAACCGGAGGTTCCGGTTTATTTCAGGTTGTAGAACGCATCGCGGCCAGGATAGCTGGCGATGTCGCCCAGGTCTTCCTCGATGCGCAGCAACTGGTTGTACTTCGCCATCCGGTCCGAACGCGACATCGAGCCGGTCTTGATCTGCAGGGCGTTCAGGCCGACGGCGATGTCGGCAATGGTGGAGTCCTCGGTCTCGCCGGAACGGTGCGAAATCACTGCGGTGTAGCCGGCGCGCTTGGCCATCTCGATCGCAGCGAAAGTCTCGGTCAGGGTGCCGATCTGGTTGATCTTGATCAGGATCGAGTTGGCGATGCCCTTCTGGATCCCCTCTTTCAGGATCTTGGTGTTGGTGACGAACAGGTCGTCGCCCACCAGCTGGACTTTCTGGCCCAGCGCCTTGGTCAGGATCGCCCAGCCGTCCCAGTCGCCTTCGCCCATCGCGTCCTCGATCGAGATGATCGGGTATTTGTCGCACCAGGTTTCCAGCAGGTTGGTGAATTCGGTTGCGGTCAGGCTCAGGCCCTCGCCTGCCAGCTGGTATTTGCCATCTTTGTAGAATTCGCTGGCCGCGCAGTCGAGGCCGAGCGCGATCTGGGTGCCCGGCTCGTAGCCGGCTTCTTCGATCGCCTGGATGATCAGCTTGATCGCGTCTTCATGGCTGGCCACCGAGGGGGCGAAACCGCCTTCGTCGCCGACCGCAGTGGTCAGGCCCTTGCCTTGCAGGATCTTCTTCAGGGTATGGAACACTTCGGCGCCGTAGCGGATCGCTTCCTTGAAGCTCGGTGCGCCGACCGGGATAATCATGAATTCCTGGATGTCCAGGTTGTTATCGGCGTGGGCGCCGCCGTTGATGACGTTCATCATCGGCACCGGCATCTGCATCGCACCGGAGCCGCCGAAATAGCGGTACAGCGGCAGGCCGGCTTCTTCGGCAGCGGCCTTGGCGACTGCCATCGAGACCGCCAGCATCGCGTTGGCGCCCAGGCGGGACTTGTTCTCGGTGCCGTCGAGGTCGATCAGGGTGCGGTCCAGGAACGCTTGTTCATTGGCGTCCAGACCCATGATCGCTTCGGAGATTTCGGTGTTGATGTGTTCGCAGGCTTGCAGCACGCCCTTGCCGAAGTAGCGGTTCTTGTCGCCGTCGCGCAGCTCGATTGCTTCGCGCGAGCCGGTCGAGGCGCCGGACGGCACCGCAGCGCGGCCCATGACGCCGGATTCCAGCAGGACATCGCATTCGACGGTAGGGTTGCCGCGTGAATCGAGTATTTCGCGGCCGATGATGTCAACGATGGCACTCATGTAAGGCTCCAATAAGAATTGTGTAGATTGGTAATGGATTGCTTGAGAACTATTTGTCAGAAACTGGCTTCGAGGAAGCCGTTTTTCTTGACGATCCGGTCCAGATCGATCAGGGTTGCCAGCAGTTCGCGCATGCGCGCCAGCGGCACCGCATTCGGGCCGTCCGACATCGCTTGTGCCGGGTTCGGATGGGTTTCCATGAAAATGCCGGAAATGCCGACCGCGACCGCAGCCCGCGCCAGCACCGGCACGAATTCGCGCTGGCCGCCGGAAGTCGCGCCCTGCCCGCCCGGCAACTGCACCGAATGGGTGGCATCGAACACTACCGGGCAACCGGTCTCGCGCATGATCGCCAGCGAACGCATGTCGGACACCAGGTTGTTGTAGCCGAACGATGCGCCGCGTTCGCAGGCCATGAAATTATCTTCCGGCAAACCGGCTTCCCGGGCTGCTGCACGCGCCTTGTTGATCACGTTTTTCATGTCGTGCGGCGCCAGGAACTGGCCTTTCTTGATGTTCACCGGCTTGCCGGACTGCGCGCAAGCGTGGATGAAATCGGTCTGGCGGCACAGGAAAGCCGGCGTCTGCAGCACATCGACCACCGCCGCCACCGGCTTGATTTCATCGATCTGGTGAATGTCGGTCAATACCGGCACGCCGATCTGCTGTTTCACATCGGCCAGGATTTCCAGGCCTTTTTCCATCCCGAGGCCGCGGAAAGAGGCGCCGGACGAACGGTTGGCCTTGTCGAACGACGATTTGTAGATGAAGGGAATCCCCAGCGCTGCGGTGATTTCCTTCAGCTGGCCGGCGGTGTCATGGGCCATCTGGCGCGACTCGATCACGCATGGGCCGGCGATCAGGAAGAAGGGCTGGTCGAGGCCGACCTCGAAATTGCACAATTTCATGCCACAGCCTCAACCAGTTCTGCCTGCTTGCGCGCCAGCGCCGCCTTGATGAAGGCGGTAAACAACGGATGGCCGTCGCGCGGCGTCGATTTGAATTCCGGGTGGAATTGCACGCCGACATAAAACGGATGCGCGTTCGCCCCGGAACGCGGCAACTCCATAATTTCGCACAGATCTTCGGTTGGGGTGCGGGCCGACACGACCATCCCGGCTTCTTCGACCCGGCCAAGATAGTGGTTATTCGCTTCATAGCGATGGCGATGGCGTTCGGTCACCGCGCTGCCGTAGATTTCCGCTGCCAGCGTACCCGGCTTGACCGCGCAGGTTTGCGCGCCGAGGCGCATGGTGCCGCCGAGGTCGGAATTGACATCGCGCCGCTCCACCTTGCCGTCATGGTTTTGCCACTCGTTGATCAGGGCTACCACCGGCTGATCGGTTTCCGGGTTGAATTCGGTCGAATTGGCGTTGGCCAGGCCGGCCATGTTGCGCGCGTACTCGATCAGTGCCACCTGCATCCCGAGGCAAATCCCCAGATACGGAATCTTGTGCTCGCGCGCGAACCGTGCTGCGGCGATCTTGCCTTCCACGCCGCGCTTGCCGAAGCCGCCCGGCACCAGGATAGCATCGTATTTTGCCAGTGCAGCAGTGCCGTTGGCTTCGATTTCCTCGGAATCCAGGTATTCGATGTTGACGCGGCTCTCGGTATGGATACCGGCGTGGCGCAATGCCTCGGTCAGCGACTTGTAGGATTCGGTCAGATCGACGTATTTGCCGACCATGCCGATGGTGACTTCGGTCTTCGGGTGTTCCAGCGCATAGATCAGCTTGGTCCAGACCGACAAGTCGGCCGGCTTCGGCGACAGGCCGAGCTTTTCACAGACAATCGCATCGAGCCCCTGGTCGTGCAGCATTTGCGGAATCTTGTAAATGGTGTCGGCATCCCAGACCGAAATCACCGCTTCTTCGACCACGTTGGAAAACAGCGAAATCTTGGCCCGTTCGTCATCCGGAATCGGACGGTCGGCACGGCATAGCAAAGCGTCCGGCGAGATGCCGATTTCGCGCAGCTTTTGCACGCTGTGCTGGGTCGGCTTGGTCTTCAGTTCGCCGGCCGAGGCCAGGTAAGGCACCAGCGTCAGATGCACGAAGGCGGCGGCATTGCGGCCGGCGCGCAGGCTCAGCTGACGCGCCGCCTCCAGGAACGGCAGCGATTCGATGTCACCGACGGTGCCGCCGATTTCCACCAGCGCCACGTCGTAGCCGTAAGCGCCGCGATGGATGTAATCCTGGATTTCGTTGGTAATGTGCGGAATCACCTGCACGGTCTTGCCCAAATACTCGCCGCGACGCTCCTTGCGGATCACCGATTCGTAAATCTGGCCGGTAGTGAAGTTGTTGGCCTTCTTCATCCGGGTCGAAATGAAACGCTCGTAATGACCGAGGTCGAGATCGGTCTCGGCGCCATCGTCGGTGACAAACACCTCGCCATGCTGGAACGGGCTCATGGTGCCGGGATCGACGTTGATGTACGGATCAAGCTTCAGAAGTGTGACTTTGAGGCCGCGGGATTCAAGAATCGCGGCGAGAGAGGCTGCTGCAATTCCCTTGCCAAGGGAAGAGACGACGCCACCTGTTACGAATACAAACTTGGTCATTGCAGAAGGTGCCGGGCGGCACGAGCGGGAAATTCGAATTATACCGCAAACCGGTGCCGCACTTGCCGACATTCCAGCCCGATCCGGCCGACCGCAGGCAGCGCACCGGATTGATGCTCAGGGGGAATATACCAATTGCAACCGGGCAAAATTTTGCGCGCCGACGGAATCCGGCAAATCGCGGATTTCGTTGCTGCGCCGCACGATTGCGGCCCGCAGGGCAAACGGCGGCCTGACCCACTGCAGGCCGGCCTCCGCCTCCTCGGCCAAGCGCTGCGGGCGTACCGTGTGCGGATTATCCCTGGAGAAATACCCGCCTTGCAAAGAAGCGTCGTGGCCGACCGCGCGCGCGCTGAATTTCAGGTACAAATGCTGCGTCGGCGCCGCCGGCAAATCGCCCAGAACGCCCGCGCGCAGCGTCACGGCAGCCGTCAGATCGGTAAAGATGTTGCCGACACGGCCCTGCAGGCTGGGTTGCAGATCCAGCCAGCGCTGCAATGGCCAGCGCGCCGGCGCGATATCGGCATACAACACCGCGCCGAACTCGTTTTTCACCTGCCGACTCCAACCCTGCGGCAACGGTTGATTGATCAGGCGGTGCAGATTGGTCTGCACCCACTCGCCCGCTGCGCACGGCCCCAGGCAACCGAGATCGAAACCCAGCCTTGCGTAAGCGCCATCGACTTGACGCACCTCCCGGAACAGGCCGCCGTACAGCCAGGCGGCATACGGATGATCCGGCGCCCGGACTTGCGCCGGCGGCAGCTTGATGTCGGACGGGGTGTACATGTCGTGCCCGATGCGCCAGCCATACGCGGTCAGCTGCGCCGCATCGCGCAAGGCGTATTGCTGCGTCAGGCGCAGGCCGCTGGTGTAAAAGCCGTCATCCCGGTTCATCAACAGGCTATCGTTATCGATATCCAGCGCGATGCTGGACCTGCCGTGCGCCATCACGGTCCGGAAATCCGGCGGCACAGCGGATACAGCATCGGCGCGCACCAGGATTGCATGCAGCAGCAATAAACCAGCTGCCAACAGCTGCAAGAAGGATCGTGCCATGCCCTACTCCTGCGCCGGCAGCAACGAGCGGATCATGTCGTGCAGCGCACTGGCTGCCAGCGCCGGCGACTCCATCGGAAACAGGTGGCTGCCCGGGATTTTCCGGTAATGCCGTCCGACCAGGTGCCGGGTTGCGCCCATACCTATCTGCCGGCATTCGACCGAGTCGGCGCCGCCGACAAAGCCGACCGGCACCGGGAACCCCGGCCGTACGATTTTGCCGAGATGGTACGGCAGGCTGCGATAAACAGCGGTTTCGGCCTCGCGCGTGAAGCGCAGGGTGACGCCGTCCGGATGCGGCACCAGTCCGCTATCGAGGTAGTCGTGCAGCACTTGCGGCGGCCAGATCGCAAATATCTTCTTGGCGGCAAAATACGCAAATGCGGCGTCGGCATCGGGCCAGACATTGCGGCGCTTGACCGACAGCCGGGCCGGAGAAAACTTGAAATCCCTGCCGACCGATCTGCTGATGCGCACCAGAAAAGCACGCCACCCGGCCACCACCGGAGAATCCAGCAACACCACGCAGCGCACCAGATCAGACCGGTCCTTGGCCGCCATCAGGCTGAGCATACCGCCCAGAGAATGGCCGACCAGGATCACCGGTTCGGTATGGCGCACCTCCATGTCATCGATCAATTCCTGCTTCAGCGCGCGCCAGCCGTTCTTGATCGGATATTTAGGATTGTGGGCGTGCATGTCGAGCGCCTGCACCCGGTAATGCTGCTGCAGGTGCTGGAAAAACACGCGATAAGTACCGGCCGGGTAGCTGTTGGCGTGGGCGAAATGCAGCAGTGGCTTGGTTGTCGTCATATTTTTTGTGTTAGCGCCCATGCCAGTAGCGGGCATGGCTACTGCGATATTCGGAAATGTGTAATGCCTGATCGAATTGTAATGTGATTGCGCCGGAAGCATCGTTGCGCAGGCGCGGTATTCCCATTGCGCGGTAGCGTTCAAACACTTCCGGCTTCGGATGCCGGTAACGGTTGCGGTAGCCGACCTGGAACAGCGCCAGATCCGGCCGGACCGCATCCAGGAAGGCGATGCTCGACGAGGTGCCGCTGCCGTGATGCGGCGCCAGCAGCACGGTAGCATGCAATCCAGCGCGATTGCTACCGAGCAACTCAGATTCCTGCGATGCCTCGATATCGCCGGGCAGCAGGATCGACAGGCTGCCAATGCTGATTTTCAGCGTGCAACTGAGCGCATTCGGCTTCAATCCAGGGTTATCGAAACTGGCTGCCTGCGGGTGCAGCATCTCGAACCGGACTCCGTCCCACTGCCACGACTGGCCTGCCGTGCAATGCTGATGACGGGGCGACGCCGCCACGATGGCACTGGTTAGGGCCAGCGAAGACCAGACCTGGCCGACTTTGATTTCATCCAGAATCGACAGCGCGCCGCCGGAGTGATCGCTGTCGTTGTGGCTGACTACCAGCGCATCGAGCGCCGCAATCCCGCGCGTCTTCAGATACGGTAGGATGACGCGGTTGCCGCCATTCGATTGCGGCGAATAATACGGGCCGGTGTCGTACAGCAGCCGGTGCTGTGGCGTCTCGATCAGCAGCGCCGTGCCTTGGCCGACATCGAAAGCGGTCACCCACATCCGGCCCGGCTGCGGCAGGGTTGGACTGTTCAGCAGCAGCGGCAGCCAGCCGGCCAGGCCCAGCCAACGCAGCGGCCAGCCGCGCGGTGCCAGTAGCCACAGGGTACCCAGCAGGGCGAACAGGAAAACCCACCAGGACGGCAGCGGCGCCGACCAGACCGCTCCCGGCCAACTGGCCAGCCATTGCAAGCCATCCGCCAGCCATGTCACCAGCGCATGGGCAAGCGTCAAAATCCAGCCCGACAACGGCGCCGGCAGCACGCTACCCGCCAAAGCCAGCGGCGTCACCAGCAAACTGACCAGCGGAATCGCAACCGCATTGGCCAGCGGGCTGACCAGCGACACCTGGCCGAACAGCAGCATGGTCAACGGCACCAGGCCCAGCGTCACCACATACTGCGTGCGTGCGGCGCTTGTCAGCGTCTGACGCCAGCGCGTCTGCCGCCCGGACGCTTCGATCGAATGGCGTGGCGATTCGGCGCGCCCGACGCTGGCGTACAGGATGATCGCCACCGCGCCGAACGACAGCCAGTAGCCGGGCCACAGCACCGCCCACGGATCGAGTACGGCCACCGCCAGCAAGGCGGCGCACAGCACATGCGACACGCTGGTCAGGCGGCCAAACCAGAGCGCGACCGCCACCACCGTCAGCATGTACAAGGTGCGCTGGGCCGGCACCCCGAAGCCGGCCAGCAGCACGTACAGCAGCGCGATCACCACTCCGCTCAGGGCCGCGACTTTTTGCGCCGGCAGCAGCAGGGGCAACTCCGCGCCGGTAAATAGCGAGCGCCGCCACAGCCATTGCGCGAACGCGGCAAACAGCCCGGCCACCATCGTGATATGCAGGCCGGAAATCGAAATCAGATGGCCGATGCCGCTGCGGTTGAACACCTTCCAGTCGCTTTGATCGATGCCGCGCTGGTCGCCGACCACCAGCGCGACGATCACGCCGGCGTATGCATGATCCGGCAAGGCGGCCTGGATGCGCTCGCGCAGCCGGGCGCGGCAGCGCTCGACCAGATTACCGATGCCGAACACAAAACCCGACAAGCGCCGGTTTTGCAGCATCGCCTGCGCATCGGTGCGCACATAGCCGGTGGCGCGCAGATTCTGTTCCAGCAGCCAGACTTCGTAATCGAAGCCTCCTGGGTTCGCGTTGCCGTGCGGCTTTTGCAGGCGCACTCTGAATTGCCAGCGCTCGCCGGGCTCGACCGCCGGCGCCCCACCCGCCGCTGGCAACCCGCCAGCTCCCGGCGCCGCATACCATGACAAGGCGATCTTGGGCGGCAAGTCGGAGACCGCCAGCGCGCTGCCGTCCGGCGGCAGCACCTGCTCCAGCGCCAGATTGAAGCGCACGCCCTGCTCAAAGCGGTAAGGCAGGCTGTCAACGGTGCCGATCAGCGTCACATCGCGCCCTTCCCAATCGTCCGGCAGCGCGTGCGCCAGGCGCTGCTGCGCCAGCAAGCCGGCCCAGACGAAACCCAGCGCGGCGCCGCAGGCCAGCAGCAAGGTTGCGCGCAAAACCGGCTGCGGCCAGCGCCGCGCCGCCATCCCGAGCAACGCGGCCGCCGCCAGCAACAGCAATGCCTGCGCCAAAGACGGCAACAGCGGCTGGTTCTGCAGCCAGACGATGCCGATCACGAAACCGATGATGGCGCTGCGCATGGGCGCTTAAAGGGATTTTTTCATATCAACATACTGCACTATGCATTTTTATATGCCGCAATGAATGCTTGTATAAAACATGGTATTTATTGGCATACCCGGCAATTTATTCACATTACAAGGATTCTGGAAGATGGGCTGCGCCGGCCAGATGCGCCAGTCGCGGCAGCACCGCCAGCACGTTGGCGGAGGTAATGCGGGCGACATCGCTGGCCGCTTGCCCGCGCAACTCGGCCAGCAACTGGCCGATGCGGGGCAGCTGCTGCGGGCTGTTGCGCGCCGGGTGCAGCCAGACCGGCGCCATGTCCGGCGCATCGGTTTCCAGCACGATTGCCTCCAGCGGCAGGTTTGCTGCCAGTCGGCGAAGCTGCAATGCGCGCGGGAAGGTCAGCGCGCCGCCGAAACCGAGCTTGAAGCCGAGATCGATGAACGCTTGCGCCTGCTGCAGGCTGCCGTTGAACGCATGCGCAATCCCGCCTGGGACGCTAATTGCACGCAGCTGCTTGAGTATCAAATCCTGTGCGCGCCGCGCATGCAGCAGCACCGGCAAGCCGAAGTCGCGGGCGATTTTCAATTGTTCGCGGTAGAAATGGGTCTGCTTTTCGGCCATGGCGGCGGCTTTCAGTTCGGGCACGAAGAAATCGAGGCCGATCTCGCCGATGGCGACCAAGCGCGAATCGGCCATCGCCGCCGCCACGCTTTGGCGCAAGACGGCCAGATCGGATTCCTGCGCCTGCGGCACGAAGATCGGATGGATGCCGAGCGCATACGCGCAATTGCTTTGCCTATGCGCGAGTGCGGCAACCGCGGCGAAATTGGCGGTTGCCACCGCAGGAATCACGATCCAGCCGACTCCCAGTTGCGCCGCCCGCTGCGCGATGGAGCCGCCGTCGGCGCCGAATTCGGGCGCGTCCAGGTGGCAGTGGCTGTCAGTCCACATGCCCGTCATGTTCGGCCTGCTCGACATACGGCTGCAAGCCGTTCTCCGCCAGCTGCAGCACGCGGTCGCAACGCCGCGCCAGTGCGATATCGTGGGTGACGATGACGAAGGCGGTGCCGAGCGTGCGCGACAGCTCCAGCATCAGGTCGAAAATCTGCTGCGCGGTCTTGCGGTCGAGGTTGCCGGTCGGCTCGTCGGCCAGCACGCAGGCCGGCTGCGTCACCAGCGCGCGCGCCAGCGCGACCCGCTGCCGCTCGCCGCCGGACAGCTCGCCCGGCACGTGCGTGACGCGATGGCCCAGCCCGACCCGCGCCAGGATCGCCTGCGCCTGCTGCTGCGCGTCGCTGCGCCTGAGGCGGCGGATCATCAGCGGCATCGCGACATTGTCGAGCGCCGAGAACTCCGGCAGCAGATGGTGGAACTGGTAGACGAAACCGAGCGCGGTATTGCGCAAGTCGCCGCGGGCCTTCTCGTTCAGGCTGGCAAAGTCGCGCCCCTGCAGCGACACGCTGCCCGAGGTCGGCGTATCGAGACCGCCCAGCAAATGCAGCAGTGTCGATTTGCCGGAGCCGGAAGCGCCGACAATCGCCAGCCGCTCGCCTTGATGGACTTCGAGGTCGATGCCGGACAGCACATCGACCGCATACGCGCCCTGGACGAATCTCTTGGACAGGCCGCAGCACGACAATACGACAGGTTGCGAAAGCGGCACCGCGGACTCCCCTAAGTGGCGATTGATGTCATTCATAGCGCAGCGCCTCCGCCGGGCGCACGCGGGCAGCGCGCCAGCTCGGGTACAGGGTAGCCAGGAAAGCCAGCAGCACCGCCACGCCGCCTATCGTATAGACGTCCGGCCAGCGCAGGTCGGACGGCAGCTCGGAAATCAGGTAAATATCCTTGGGCAGGAACTGCACCCCCAGCAGATGCTCGATGACCGGCACGATCACGTCGACATTCAGCGCCACCAGCACCCCGAGGCCGACGCCGAGCGCGGTGCCGAACAAGCCGACCAGCGCGCCCTGCACCATGAAGATTTTCATCACCGAGCCGGGCGATGCCCCCAGCGTGCGCAAGATCGCAATGTCGGCCTGCTTGTCGGTCACCGTCATCACCAGGGTCGAGACCAGGTTGAAGGCGGCCACCGCGATGATCAGGGTCAGGATGATGAACATCATGCGTTTTTCGGTCTGCACCGCGGCAAACCAATTGCGGTTCTGCTTCGACCAGTCGCTGATCAGCAAGTCGCCGGAAAGGATTTTCGACAGATCCCGCGCCACCTGCGGCGCACGCTGCATGTCGGTGATCTTCAGGCGCAGGCCGGACGGCGCGGCCAGCCGGAACATCTTTTGCGCGTCTTCGATATGGATGAAGGCCAGCGTCGAGTCGTACTCGTAATGGCCGGCCTCGAAGATGCCGGCCACGGTAAATTGTTTCAGGCGCGGCAGCACGCCGGCCGGCGTCACCTGTCCTTGCGGCGCCAGCATCGTCACCTTGTCGCCGATTTCCGCATGCAGCGCGCGCGCCAGCTCGCCGCCCAGCACGACATTGAATGCGCCTGCCTGCAAGGCATCGAAACTGCCCTGTCGGACCTGACTGGCCACATCCGACACCGCCCGTTCCTGCTGCGGCAGCACGCCGCGAATCACCACCCCGCGCAGGATGTCGTCGCGCGTGAGCATCGCCTGCGTGGCCACATAGGGCGCCGCGCCGATGACTTCCTTGTCCTGCAGCGCCTGCTTCGCAGTGCCCTGCCAGTCGGCCATCGCGCCGCTGGCGTCAAACACTTCGATGTGCGCCAGCACCGACAGCATGCGGTCGCGCACATCCCTCTGGAAGCCGTTCATTACCGACAGCACCACGATCAGCGCCGCCACCCCGAGCGCGATGCCAGCCATCGAAATCAGCGAAATGAAGGAAATAAAACTGTTGCGGCCGCTGCGCCGCCCGGCACGGGTATACCGCAGGCCGACCAACCATTCAAACGGCAGGTTTTTCAAGATACTCAATATGCGACTCCCAAGGCGAGCCCGCAGTTTGCCATATTCTGCGCAGAACTACGCAAAGTTTAACGATCATCCAGCCATCGTGACTGGTGGTTTCAATTCGCACCCGGCGCATTGGCCGGGCGATACCTTCAGGGAGTGCAGCAAAATCCGCCTGAGTCATCGTTTCAATCCACGCCCGGCGAATTGGCCGGGCGATACCCCGCGTGAAGGCGTATGCGGCGACCGAAGGCGCCAAGTTTCAATCCACGCCCGGCGAATTGGCCGGGCGATACGTGATGACCTGATCCATTTCGCAGTACGGCGTGATGTTTCAATCCACGCCCGGCGAATTGGCCGGGCGATACCAGCAGACCTTGCCGCAGGCTCCTTAACTAAGATGTTTCAATCCACGCCCGGCGAATTGGCCGGGCGATACCGCCAGCACTGCCGACGTGACGCGGTCGCGGACGATGTTTCAATCCACGCCCGGCGAATTGGCCGGGCGATACAAGCGTGGTCTTGTTGTGATCCGCTACCGCGTCGGTTTCAATCCACGCCCGGCGAATTGGCCGGGCGATACGTCTGCACACCCTCGGCAACCGATGTGCTCAGGCCGGTTTCAATCCACGCCCGGCGAATTGGCCGGGCGATACCCGGTCTCGGCATCCAAACGATCCACGTGCAGGCCGTTTCAATCCACGCCCGGCGAATTGGCCGGGCGATACTCGATGCCCACTCACCAATGCCACTTGCTCAATGGTTTCAATCCACGCCCGGCGAATTGGCCGGGCGATACCACAGGAATTTGTTGAGGCACAGTATCCATTGGGTTTCAATCCACGCCCGGCGAATTGGCCGGGCGATACTTGGTCCTATCCGTCCAACCTATGTTCCCAAAATGTTTCAATCCACGCCCGGCGAATTGGCCGGGCGATACTGAAGGGGCCGGAGGGTCAGACCGTGCGGTTTTCGTTTCAATCCAC
>NZ_AVCC01000037.1 GCF_000622895.1 Herminiimonas sp. CN | reverse complement strand
CCATTCTGGAGCAGTTGAAACAGGCGCAGTGATTCCAATTAGGTATGACGCAGTGCATCGACCAGATGTGCTGCGGTTAAATTTTAAGACCCGTATTAGTTAATACTGGCAATATTGACATATTGTTTGCTATAATCTGCGGCTTCGCGAAAGCGAAGATGCAGGAGAGATGGATGAGTGGTTGAAGTCGCACGCCTGGAAAGCGTGTATAGGTTCATAGCCTATCGGGGGTTCGAATCCCCCTCTCTCCGCCAATGACACGGCAAACGTTAGCAAACTTTGCCTAAAAACCCCTAGGAAATAAAATACTTAGGGGCTTTTTATGCCAATAGTGCCAAAGTTTGCCAATTGACAACCATTGTTTTTATGTGGGCAACCTTAGGGGCATTGTCGATGCCCCTAAGAAAGGGGGCCCCAAAAATGCCAAAGATCGTCACACCCCTCACCGCTATTCAGGTCAAGAACGCTAAGCCTTGAGCCAAACCTTACAAACTCGCTGATGGTGGTGGTCTGTACTTGGAAGTAATGTCGACAGGCTCGCTGCTATGGCGAATGAAATTCAAGCAGGCCAATGGCTGAGGTTCCCTCGATATTTCATCTGCCATCAGGTGGATTTTATGCGATAGGTGGAATTGTATAAGGCCTTGAAAGCCTTATAAATAAACGATTTACATATTTTTTAATATGATTCTGCCCCTAAAGATGCCCCCATAAACTTTTTCTTCCTTGTTTGACGGCCAGCCTATACGGTCGCTGGGTCTCGGATAACTGCAATCCTTAACTGCGACCGCGTGCGTGCGGGTAACGTGCGGTACGTGGGCTTAAAAGGCGTGGCGATAATTGGCATTACGCACGAATGCAGCTGACTGCCATTTGATTTGTTGATTAAAACCCAGTAGGGGGTTTATTCTGCGCGTGAGATAACAGGTGGTTTCCACTATCGAGAAGGTGCAGACTTTGATGCCGCCCCGCCCATCACGGGAAAATTATCTTCAATACGCGGCTGCGCGCACGACGGGGAACAGTCGGTTTCCTGCGGTCATGCGCCAGACTTTCTGCCGCCCCCCCCTCGCACGTGTGCGCGCACAAGAAATTGTGTGTTAGCGTTAATCTGAAAGAATACAGTCAGTTTCCGCTTTCGATGCACTAGACTTTTATGCCCCTACCCATCCAGCCTATCAATGGCTTCAATCGCAGCGCCCCGCATGTGATTTGTTCGATGCCCCGATTGATTCCAGTGCGATATTTACCGAAGCCATGACCGCCTGTTTGCAGGATGCCTTGACCATCGGCTTGATGAAGTCGCCGGTCGATTCATCCCAGTAACCGGACGGCTGATCTGCATCACGCTGCCGGATGTAGTCGCCTTGGATTGCGTCGTCTTGTTGCTCGATTACAGGTGGAATTGGCGTTCCCGGAATACCGAACCCTACACAGGATAGGGTTTGCTCTTTTTCCGGTGTCGCAGCAGCACCAAACCCTATAGGCTTTGATCGAGTGAACCCTATAGGTTTTTCAGGCTTGCAGGGTTTGGTCATGATCTTGACGAACGTGCTGTTAGCTTTCGGCTGCGGCATATCCAAACCCAGCGCCAGCAATAACGGCTCAGGGTTTTTTAGGTGTGGTTCGATCAATACCCGCAGCAAGGCATCATTCATGCCGCTGTTGACTTCCAGTGCGTCGAACGCTGAATTTACCGCTTGCCGCCTTATAGCCGCGCTCAGGCGCTTGTGTGGCGTTTGCCGCATCAATCCGTACCTTACCCCCACCTGCGCATGAAAGTCGGCTTGCAGGGCTTGCAGCTTGGCGCGGCCTCCCATCAAGTCGCTGCCGATCATCCGGCCACCCACCAACGGCAGCAGCAGCACATGGCAATGCGGTGCGGCTTCGTCGTGGTGGACGATGGCACTGATAACCGGCGCTGCAAAGTATTGCTCCAGCCATGCGGTCGCGTCGTCAAAGTAGCGCCGAAGATCAATTGCGGTTTCAGGCGGCAAACTGAAAATGATCTCCAGCGCCCGTACTGCATCTTTGCGCAACGGCTTTACATCGGCACTATCCATCAGCGATTGCGCCACGCCTGCCACGCTAGCAGCGGTATCGCAGCCACGCAGCACGATGTTGCCGCGTGTGCGTGACGGGTCTATATGACCGCCTTGCGCGGCTCCCATCTCTGCCAGTATTTCGCGGTGATTATGCTTGGCAGCGACTTGAATGATGGCCTTGCCGGTCAGCTTCTTGATGCGCAGAAATTGATGGTGGGTCATGGCCGCAGCCCCAGCATGGCCGCGATAGCTTGCAGCGCCAGCCGGATGACTATGGATTGCAGCGCCACGGTCATGACGCGCCGCCGAACTTCGCCAGCATCTTCATGCGCAGCGCAGTTACATGCTTTTGCAATTCTACTTTGCGCTCTGGATAGCTGCGGCCTCGTGCAATGAGAAAAGCATTTTTCGCCTCGATCTTTTCCAGCAGTTTTAAGTCTGCATTCGATACAGGCGATTTATCCATGCCCCCAGCAAACCCGAACATAACCAGATTCATCAACTTGGCTTCGTTCGCGTAATGGTGCTGCTGCGTTGCCTTTCCCGCGTCTGCCCTCGTTGTTTGCAAGGCATCCATCATGGCGCAGAAACTGGTTGATACCGCCTTGCGTGAATCCTGCCATGCTGCGGATTGATTCGCCAATGCATCGCGCATCGCCATGAACGCATCCACTAACTTAACCTGGCCTTGCCGTGACTTTTTGCCGCCGATAAACGGCATGGCGATCAATGCGCCGCGCTCGGTCAACTCGATCATGCGCTGCGTCTTGCCGCGTTCATCGGTGTAATTTCGCGGCTTGAATTCTAGCCGTGAGATTGTGCCGTCCTCGATCAATGCGCCGACCGATTGCAATACGTTTTTGTGCGCCCGTCCAAACTCCCGCGCTATCGTCAAGGAATCCGTAATGGGGGTGCCTTTGGATAAATGCACAATGCCTTGTTGCACGATGGTTATCGCCTGCATGGTTCCCCCTTACTTGACTTCAGCGCAATAGTTCAGCGGGTCGGCAAAGAAGGCGTGAAGCTCCCGATTCTGGTATGCGGTGCAGCGTTCGGAAAACTTGACCGGCTGCGGCGCTTTACCGGCTCGGACTAGCTGCCGGAATTTTTCGCGGCTGAAAGGGGAGAACGGGGCGATCTGATTCCAGCGGCTCATGCCGTCCACTGGCAGGGTTTTGCCGGGTGTTGTTGGGGTGTCTGTGTGCTGTGCCATGTTTGCCTAACTTTGTAAGTTGCCGCCGTAGTTCAGCGGATTGATGCAAAGGTTAGGCGTTACTGGTATTGATTAATAGCAAGGTATGTTAAGGAAACCTACCTCTCAATTACGGTTAATAGTTGGGTAGGTTAGCGGCTGGAATGGCTGGGTAAGTTGCTTGAAACCCTGTATCTATGCGGGTTTCAAGGGTAGGTGGGTTATTCTGGGGTCTTTGGTGCGCCGCCTTTTTTGTTCCAGTTTGCGACGGTAGTTATTCTTGATTTGGCTTCATTGCTCAGTGCGCCGTATTCAGAATGCGCATCTAATTCAGCTCTCAATCTGTCTTTGGTTGCCGTCCCATTTTTGCTTTCTCCTTCAGCCGTTACAATCTCCCATACTTCAATACTCGCCCTTAGCTCTACGGGGGAACGTGGATTTTTAGGATCAAGATAGGACGGTGCGGGAAGTGCAAGCGGTTGCGTATCGGCTGGCTTCGAAATTTCATTAAGCGAATCTACAAATTCTTTATTTTTAGCAAGTGCATTGGCGCGTGTAATTTGCTCTCGATACGATGGAATGTTTTTGCTTTTTGCCCATTTCATAAATGCCGCTTGCTGCACCCTAGTTCTACTGGTGATTATCTTTTCTGGGTCTGGTAAATCTGGGAATGGAACCTCTTTTTCCCAATCTCCATTTTGATAGTCGTGGTGCAGCTCAATAGCGCGAGAAAATGGCAGTGTGCCACCGCATACCGCCTCGATAATTGCTTTGCGGCATATCTTTGCTTTTCTTGCCTGCTTTAGTGAGAAGTCGAAAGGAACACCGTCTATGTATTCGTCGAAGTTTCCACTTTTCATTTCAAGCGGGTCTATTGCCGCCCAAAGTAAAGCGGCTTCGTCAATTGTCCACACTTCTACCGTTCGCCAGTCTGAAAGATCAGGTAAATCAGTTACACGCATGACGCACCCCTTGCCCTTTAAATCGGAAACCATGCCAGCAGAGTAAAGGGGCAAACTCTGTTTTCCCGCCGTCGCGGTAGGCATGGTTAAACTGGTTATGCTGCCTTGCCAAACTTTCCGGCTATGACCTTGCCGCTTGCCGCCGTGTACAGATAATCGGCATATTGCTGCATCATGACTTTGCGTTCATCAAGGAACATGGCGCGGTCGTAGGCTTCGCCATAGGTATCGCCGGACGCGTGGGACAGTTGACGGTCTACGACCTCGTGCCGATAGCCTAGGCGCTCTTTGATGATGCCCATCGCCAGCGACCTGAAGCCGTGGCCGGTCATCCTGCCATCGTAGCCCATGCGCTTCAATGCCGCCAATATGCCAAAGTTGGTTGCTGATTTTTCGTGGTCGCGCTGGTTCGGGAACAGGTACTTGTTGCCGCCCGTGATGGCGTGCAGTTCCCGCAGTAGTTCCCAGCCTTGACGCGGCAAGAAGATGTGATGATCTACCTTGCGCGGATTGAGTTTCTTTTTCCCCATTTTCATCCGGTGCCACGGGATAACCCAGCTTTCGTTCTCAAGGTCAATTTCAGCCCAAGGGGTTTCGGTCAGTTCGCTGGTGCGCACGAAGATCATCATCATCATGAGCCGGAACATGACCTTGGTTGGTACGAACATGCGGCCCTCGATCTTTTCAAAGGCTCGGATAAATTCCGGCAGTTCATCCGGCGTGATGGCGGCATGGTGTCCTTTGGCGCTGGGTTTGAGAGCACCTCGCAGGCTGGGTACGGGGTCAATCTCAGCTTTGCCGGACGCTATCGCGTAGCGGAATATCTGGCCGCAAACTTGCCCTTGCCGTTTTGCCATGTCTACCGCGCCGCGCTTCTCGATCTGGCGCAGCACGTCCAGAATGACGGGAGCCTTGATGTCGGCTATCGGATATTTGCCGATCAACGGGAAAACGTCCTGTTCCAGCCGGTGCAGCACATTGGTCGCGGTACGCGCCTGCCATGATTCCAGCTTGTTCGTGTGCCATTCACGCGCTACCGCTTCAAACGTGTTGGCGTTTGCAGTCGCCTTGTTGGTCTTTTCTATGCGTTTGGCCTGTGCAGGGTCGATACCGCCAGCCAGTTGTTTTCTAGCCGCTATGCGCTTGTTCCGCGCTTCCAGCAGGGTGATTTCAGGATAGCTGCCAAAGGCAAGGCGGCTTTCGTTGCCATTGGTCTGCTTGAATTTCATACGCCATAGTTTTGAGCCGGTCGGCATCACTTCCAGATACAGACCGCCACCGTCTGCCAGCTTGTAGGATTTTTCCTTGGCTGTCTTGACTTGCACATCGGTCAGGGGAGGGACGATTTTAGGCATTTTGGGGGCATCGCTTTTTGGGGGCATCGAACATGCCACCTAGAATGCCCCCAAAGATGATGGGTGTCAAATGGCAACCTTTGGCACTACGGGCGTAAAAAACCCCTAAGTTATTGATTTCTTAGGGGTTGTTTAAGCAAACTTGCGGTAGTTTGCGGTGTCTTTGGTAGTGATAGGTGGACTTGAACCACCGACCCCAGCATTATGAATGCTGTGCTCTAACCAACTGAGCTATATCACCACTAGTTTATGCGGCTACTGTCGTAGCCGGTATCATTCAGGCCAAAAATCTGCCAGAACAACTAAGGTCTGCATTATGACTATCGACTTTTTCTCTGTCAAGAAAATTGTCTGCCTTGACCCGATTCTGCAGCGTATCCGGTCTTCATATTGCCTGATGGATATGCCGCAGTACCTGATCGATTGCATTCGGGCTGAGGCAGTCCAATGCGATGCGTTGCGGCATCGCGCGCAGCCAGGTCAGTTGGCGCTTGGCCAGTTGGCGGGTGGCGATGATGCCTTTTTCGCGCAGGGTGGGCAGGTCGTATTGTCCGTCCAGGTATTCCCAGGCCTGACGGTAGCCGACGCAGCGTATCGATGGCAGGCCGGGATGCAGGTCGCCGCGCGCGCGCAGGGTTGCCACTTCGTCGAGCAGGTTACGGCCGGGGCCGCCATGCAGCATGGCATCGAAGCGGGCTTCGATGCGTTGGTGTAGCACACTGCGATCCGAGGGTTCCAGCGCCAGCGGCAGCAGCGTGAACGGTAATGCGGTTTTGGGCCGCAAGGCCAGCAGTTGCGACATCGGTTGGCCGGTCAGCGCGATGATTTCCAGTGCGCGCTGGATCCGTTGCGCATCGTTGGGCTTGAGCCGTGCGGCGGTGGCCGGATCGAGCTGCGCCAGCCTGGCGTGCAGGCCGGGGGTGCCGATGCGGGTGGTGTCCAGATCGAGTTGCGCGCGCAGTGCCGGATCGGCTGCCGGCAGCTCATCCAATCCATCCATCAGCGTCTTGAAATACATCATGGTGCCGCCGACCAGGAGCGGCAACTTGCCGCGGGCGCGGATTTCTGCCGTCAGCCGCAGCGTATCCTTGCAGAACTGCGCGGCGGAATAGGCATCGGCCGGGTCGATGATGTCGATCAGGTGGTGCGGCGCGGCGGCTAGTTCGGCTGCGTTCGGTTTGGCGGTGCCGATATCCATGCCGCGATATACCAGTGCGGAATCAACCGAGATGATTTCGGACGGTATCCGGCATGCGATTTCCAGCGCCATTGCGGTTTTACCCGAGGCGGTGGGGCCCATGATGGCGACTGCTAATGGCTGCTTCTGCTGTTGCGTCATCAGGCGACCTTGACGCTGAATTGAGGGATGATAATGCGGACCGAGCCGAAGATGAACACTCCTATCAGGCTGGAAATGATCGCCAGCGGATACAGGGTGCCGTTGTAAGTTGCGCCGATCAGCGTGCCAACCACGAACGCGACCGCCATGTAAAGCGCGCCGGCCAGGCCGGCGGCAGTCCCGGCCTGCTGCGGAAAAGGGTTGACCGAGCCCGATTGCGCAAGCGGCGAGTTGACGCCATGCGCGCACATGGTCAGGAACATTGCCCCGACCACCACGACCCAGTGCGAGTATCCGGCCAGCACCACAGCCAGAAACAGCGTGCCGGCTATCAGAGCGGCACTGGTGCCGAGACGCAGCGTCACCACCGGCCCGACCAAGTGCAGCAGGTGGCGGCATATCAGGGTGCCTGCCATATAGCCGGAAACGCTAAACGCAAAGCAATAGCCGAACTGTGCTGTCGGTACCTGAAGCACGTTAATCAGGACCACGGAAGCGCCCGAGATGAACGCGAAAATCGATCCGTAAGACAGTGCGCCGGGCAATGCATAAGCCCAGAATTCGCGCGCGCCGAGCACATGGCGATAATTGGCCAGCAGGCCGGAGAGTTCCAGCGCACGCGGATTCTTGCAGGTGTTGGTTTCAGGCAGGCGGAAACAGGTTATTGCAATCAGTGTTATGGACAATGTGCTATGCAGAATAAAGGATGCGCGCCAGCCGAAGGTGACTTGCAAATACGATCCGATGATCGGCCCCAGCAAGGGCGTCAGCGATAGCCAGGTGCTGGCCTTGGCGATCACGCGCGCGCTGTCTTCCGGCGCATACGCATCGCGCACGATGGTGCGGGCAATGATGGCAGCCGAACAGCAGCCCAATGCCTGCAGAAAACGGGCGGTGATCAGCCAATTTATCGTCTGCGCCAGCGCGCACAGCAGACTGGCGCCAGCATACAGTGCCAGGCCGTACAGCAGCACCGGGCGCCGGCCGAAGCGGTCTGACAGCGGGCCGATCACCAGCTGCGCGCCGCCGAATCCGATCACAAATAGCGATAGCGTCAGTTGCACGGTCGCGGCCGGCACGTTGAAAAAGGTAGCCAGGCTTGGCAGCGATGCCAGATACAGGTCGGTCGACAGCGGCTGCATCATCAAAAATGCGGTGATCAGAACCAGCAGGGGCGCATGTGCGTACGGTGCAAGGGGATGGATCGCTTTATTCATCGGTGGCCTATTGTCCGCGTAAAAAGAGTTTATCGAGATCGGCCAGCGCCAGCTGGACCCAGGTCGGGCGGCCGTGGTTGCACTGGTCGGCCCGTTCGGTGGCTTCCATCTGGCGCAGCAGCGCGTTCATTTCCGGCGCCGTCAGCGACCGGTTGGCGCGCACCGCAGTGTGGCAGGCCAGCGTACCGAGCAGCGCATTGCGCCGTTCGATCAGCACTCGCGAGCCGCCGAATTCACGGATGTCGCGCAGCACGTCGCGCGCCAGATTTTGCGCATCGGCGTTTTTCAGCAGCGCCGGCACCGTGCGCACCGCCAGCGTGGTGGGCGAGACCGCACTGATGTCGAAGCCGAGCGACTGCAGGATGGCGCGGCTTTCTTCGGTAGTGCCGACTTCGACCGCATCGGCGTAGAAGGTGACCGGGATCAGCAGCGTCTGCACCGGCATCGCATCCTGGTCCAGCGCGGTTTTCAGCTGCTCGTACAGGATGCGTTCGTGCGCGGCGTGCATGTCGACCAGCACCAAGCCCTTGCTGTTTTGCGCCAGGATGAAAACCCCGTGCAGCTGCGCCAGCGCGTAACCGAGCGGGTGGTCGTCGTCCGGCAGCGACTGTGCTGCGGCTGTAGCCGATGGCAGCGGCGTTGCTGCTGCTTCTGCTTCTGCTTCTGCTGTAAACAGTGCGCCGTAGCTGGCGGTCGATTGCGCCACGCCGAAGCCGGCACGGCTAAATTGCGGCGCGGCGGGCGCGCTGCGGAACTGGACGCCGAAGCTGGTTTGCTGCTGCGGCGCTTGCTGCTCCCGTATCCACGGCATGGCGCCGGAGGGCGAGGCCTGCGGCGCCGGCGCGGCGCCGAATGCGGTGGCCGAGGTCTGCGCCAGCGCGCGCTGCACCGCGTGGAACACGAACTGGTGCACCGCGCGGCTGTCGCGAAAGCGCACTTCGATCTTCGACGGATGCACATTCACGTCGACCAGCGCCGGGTTCAGTTCCAGCGCCAGCACATACGATGGGTAGCGGTCGCCGTGCAGCACGTCCTGGTAGGCGGCGCGCACTGCGTGCGTGAGCAGCTTGTCGCGCACGAAGCGGCCGTTGACGTAGAAATACTGGGCGTCGGCGCGCGCGCGGGCGGCGGTCGGCAGGCCGGCGAAGCCGTGCAGGCGCAGGCCGCTGACGGCGTCGCCGGCCGATTCGTCCAGCGCCAGCCGGGCCGCGGCGAAGTTGTCGCCCAGGATGTGCGCGCTGCGCTTGGCGACCTCGCTGGCGTTCCAGTGGTCGATGGTCTTGCCGTTGTGCGACAGCGAAAAGGATACGTCCGGCCGCGCCAGCGCGATCCGCCGCACCACTTCGGCGCAATGGCCGAATTCGGTCTGTTCGGTCTTCAGGAATTTGCGCCGCGCCGGGGTGTTGAAATACAGGTCCTGGACATCGATCGTGGTGCCGGGCGCGCCGGCCGCGGGCGTCGGGCTGGCGGTGGGCGTGCCGGCAAGCTCCCAGGCGTGGGCGGCGTCGGCGGTGCGCGAGGTCAGCGTCAGTTGCGCCACCGAGGCGATCGAGGCCAGCGCTTCGCCGCGAAAGCCGAGCGTGGCGACATGCTCCAGGTCGTGCAGCGAGGCAATCTTCGAGGTCGCGTGGCGCGCCAGCGCCAGCGGCATCTGCCCCGGCGCGATGCCGCGCCCGTTGTCGGTGATGGCGATGCGCTTGACGCCGCCTTCCTCCAGTCGCACGCTGATCTGGCTGGCGCCGGCGTCGAGCGCGTTTTCGAGCAATTCCTTGACCACCGCGGACGGCCGTTCCACCACCTCGCCGGCTGCGATCTGGGAGATCAACTGGTCGGGCAGGGCCTGGATCGGGCGGGGCGGGGTGAGCGGTGCGAGCGGTGCGTTCATGGTGCAGATTATACCGGCGCTGTTGTATTATTCTGCACGCTCGGCTATCGGGCTGCTGTCATTTAGGAGAAGTATGGAATTCATGCAATTTTTCGACATGATCCTGCATGTCGACAAGACGCTCGGCCACCTACTGGAAAACTACGGGACCATGGTGTATGCGGTGCTGTTTCTGATCGTGTTTGCCGAAACCGGGCTGGTGGTGTTTCCGTTCCTGCCGGGCGACACGCTGCTGTTCATCGGCGGCGCTTTCTGCGCCACCGGCGCGATGGATGTCTGGCTGCTGGTCAGCCTGTTGCTGGTGGCGGCGATCGGCGGCAATACGCTCAATTACTGGTTCGGCTCCCTGCTCGGCCACAAGGTGTTCACCCACGATTACAAGTGGCTGGACAAGAAGGCCTTGCACAGGACCCACGTGTTTTTTGAAAAGCACGGCGGCAAGACCATCATCCTGTGCCGCTTCGTACCGGTGGTGCGTACCTTTGCGCCGTTCGTGGCCGGGGTGTCGAAGATGACCTTGCGCAAGTTCCAGCTGTTCAATGTGACCGGCGCGCTGCTGTGGGTCACCGGGCTGGTGGCTGCCGGGTATTTCTTCGGCAACATCCCGATCATCCGCGATCATTTGAACACCATCGTCCTGATCGGCGTGGCGGCCGCCGTGGTGCCGCTGATGCTGGGCGGGCTGTGGAAGTTTTACCGCAAGGTGACCGGCAAGTCGATGGCCTGAGCTTGTTGCTATTTACTTGGGGTATGCCGAAAAATCTATCAGTTCCCCCCTGAATACGGGCGGGAACTGAAAATACACCGCGCTGTATATTTTCCTGTAAAAACGCTTATAAGGCCGTCTTGCGCAGCCGCAGCGCGTTGCCGATCACCGATACCGAGCTGAAGCTCATCGCCGCGCTGGCGATCATCGGGCTGAGCACGATGCCGAACCACGGGAACAGCGCGCCGGCGGCAATCGGCACCCCGACGAAGTTGTAGACGAAGGCGAAGAACAGGTTTTGCCGGATGTTCTTCATCGTGTGCTGGCTCAGCAGGCGGGCCTTGGCAATACCGCGCAAATCGCCCTTGACCAGCACCACGTGGGCGCTGTTCATCGCGATGTCGGTGCCGGTGCCCATCGCGATGCCGACATCGGCCAGCGCCAGCGCCGGTGCGTCGTTGACGCCGTCGCCGGCCATCGCCACGATGCGGCCCTGCTGCTTGAGTTCCTCAATAATCTTGAATTTATCCTGCGGCAAGACTTCCGCGTGCACCTCGTCCAGCCCCAATTGTTTGCCGACCGCCGCTGCGGTGGCGGCGTTGTCGCCGGTCAGCATGATGATGCGCAGGCCGGAGGCGCGCAGCAAATTCAGCGCTTCCGCGGTGCTGGCCTTGATCGGATCGGCCACGCTGATCAGGCCGGCAAGCCGCTTGCCGCTGGCCACGAACATCACGGTCTGACCCTGCGTGCGGAGTGCCTGCGCGCTGTCGCCCAGTGCGCCGGTATCGACGCCGGCATCTTCCATCATGCGCTGGTTGCCGAGCGCAATCAGCGCGCCGCCGATATGGCCCTGCACCCCTTTGCCGGTGACGGAGTCGAACTGCTCGACCGCTTGCAATGACGAACCTTGTTGCTGTGCATGTTCGGCGATCGCTTGCGCCAGCGGGTGCTCGCTGAGCTTTTCCAGCGCGCCGGCCAGCGCCAGCACTTCGGCCTGGCTGAAGCCCTCGGCGGCGATCACGCTCTGCACTTTCGGCTTGCCTTCGGTCAGGGTGCCGGTCTTGTCGATCACCAGCGTATCGACTTTTTCCATTTGTTCGAGCGCTTCGGCATCCTTGATCAGGATGCCTTCGCCGGCGCCGCGGCCGATCCCGACCATGATCGAAATCGGCGTCGCCAGTCCCAGCGCGCAAGGGCAAGCGATGATCAGCACCGACACCGCCGCGACTAGGCCATGCGCCATCGCCGGCGCCGGGCCGAACCAGTTCCACAGCAGAAAGCTGAGCACGGACGAAGCCATCACCGCCGGCACGAACCAGCCGGAAACCCGGTCGGCCAGTTTCTGGATCGGTGCGCGCGAGCGGCTGGCCTGATTCACCATCTGCACGATCTGCGCCAGCAGCGTGTCGGCGCCGACCTTCTGTGCTTGCAGCAGGAAGGTGCCGGTCTGATTGACGGTGCCGGCGCTGACCCTGCTGCCGAGAGTCTTGGCGACCGCCATCGGTTCGCCGGTGATCATCGATTCATCGACGTTCGAATGGCCGTCGGTGACTTTGCCATCGACCGGCACCTTGTCGCCCGGCTTGACGCGCAGGATGTCGCCGACCTGAACCTGATCCAGATGGACTTCCTCCTCGCTGCCGTCGGGCCGGACCCGCAGCGCGGTGTTCGGCGCCAGCGCCAGCAGCGCGCGCACCGCGCTATTGGTGCGCGAACGGGCGCGCAGCTCCAGCACCTGGCCCAGCAGCACCAGCGTGATGATGACCGCCGAGGCTTCGAAATACAGTGGCGCCATGCCGTTCATCTTGAACGCTTCCGGCAGCGCGGCCGGGAACAGCAGCGCGATTACGCTGAACAGGAACGCGGCCGCAGTGCCGAGGCCGATCAGGCTGAACATGTTCAGGTTCCAGCTGCGGAACGAGGCGACCGCGCGCTCGAAGAACGGCCAGCCGGCCCACAGCACCACCGGCGTGGCTAATACTGCTTGCAACCAGTGAAAAGCGGTCATGCTGATCCAGCCCGCGATGTCGACGCCGGGAATCATTTCGCCCATCGCCATCAGCAGCAGCGGTAGCGACAGCACCGCGCTGATTTTCAGCCGGCGCGTCATGTCGTCGAGTTCGCCGGTGTCCTCTTCCATGCTGGCTTCCATCGGCTCCAGCGCCATTCCGCATTTGGGGCAGGTGCCGGGGCCGACCTGCTGCACCTCGGGATGCATCGGGCAGGTGTAGATCGCGTCCGCCGCAGCCGGTGTCGCCCTGGGTTTGGCCGGCGTCATCGGTTGCGGCGGATGGGCCAGAATTCCCGCCGGGTCGGCCTTGAACTTGGCGACGCACGAGCTGCTGCAGAAATAATAGGTGACGCCGTCGAAGCTGGCCGACTTGTCCGGGTTGGCAGCGGCCTTCATGCCGCAGACCGGGTCGGTGTAGGGCTTGTCGATGGCGGCCGGACTGGCCTGGGCAGGTGCCATCGGCGCCAGCGCCCCGGCCGGCGCGGTGCCTGCCACCGCAACCTTCAGCAGCGTGGCCGGCTGCACGTAGGCCAGCGGTTCGGCCTTGAATTTTTCGAGGCAGGACGTGCTGCAAAAGTAATATGTCTTGCCCTGGTAAATCGCCTTTTTGGCCGGATCGGCGGCCACTGTCATGCCGCACACCGGATCGGTGTATTCCCGCGTGCTGCTGCCGGCTGCGGCCGCTGGCGCATGGCTGCCGCCGCAGCACTGCGCTGCGGCTGAAACCGGGTTGGGGGCCGGGGCGGAATCCTGTTGCTGCTTCATCGCTGCTCCTTGAGATACGAGTGGTTTGATCGTAGTATAGACGCCGTACCCAACAACAGAGTCAAGCGATTTTTGACGAGAGCTATGAATAATCTAACCATAGGACGGCTGGCGCGCGCGGCCGGGGTCGGCGTGGAGACGGTGCGCTATTACCAGCGCCGCCAGTTGTTGCCGCTGCCGGCCGCACAGGGCAGTGCGTTCCGGACTTATCCGGCGACGCTGGTCGATCGCATCCGCTTCATCAAGCGTTCGCAGGAACTGGGGTTCTCTCTGGACGAGATCGAGGCCTTGCTGCAACTGGAGGATGGCAGCGACCGGGCTGCGATCCGCGAACTGGCGGCCGACAAGCTGCAGCATATCCGCGCCAAGATGGCCGATCTGGCGCGCATGGAAGCGGCGTTGAATCATCTGATCCACGAGTGCGCAGCGACCGGCCAGGCTCAGCCTTGCCCGATCATTGCGGCGCTGGCGGGCGCGGCCGAAACTTGCGGACAGGTCCGCAGAATTTAATATCAGATGGAGTATTTATTGCATGCGCAATTATTTCTGCGGCAACTCAGTTGTTTTTTGTTATACGTAGTGCAGTATATGATCCGGCGAAGGGCAATGGCCGGATCAGGTCATGCGGTTCTTCGACAGCGGCGGGTTTTTGGCAAAATATTTCCTGATGCCGCTCATGACCGCTTCGGCCATCTGGTCCTGGTAGGCATTGTCGGTCAGCTTGGCTTCTTCTTCCGGATTCGAAATGAAGGCGGTTTCAATCAGCACCGACGGGATGTCGGGCGCTTTCAGCACTGCAAAGCCGGCTTGCTCGACCGCACCCTTGTGCAGCCGGTTGATACCGCCGATCTCGCCCAGAATAGCCTTGCCGAGCTTCATGCTGTCGCTGATCTGGGCCGTGGTGGACAGGTCGAGCAGCACGCTGGCCAGTTGACGGTCGTGGTTCTTGATGTTGATGCCGCCGATCAGATCGGCTGAATTTTCCTTGTTGGCGAGCCAGCGCGCGGCGGTCGAGGACGCGCCTTTTTCGGACAGTGCGAACACCGACGAGCCGCGCGCGCTCGGCAGCACGAAGGCGTCGGCATGGATCGACATGAACAGGTCGGCCTGTACCCGGCGCGCTTTTTGCACCCGCACATGCAGCGGCACGAAGTAATCGGCGTCGCGGGTCAGCATCACGCGCATGTTCGGCTGTTGCTCGATCTTCGCCTTTAGCCGTTTGGCGATCGCCAGCACGATGTTTTTCTCATAGTTGCCGCCGCTGCCGACCGCGCCGGGGTCTTCGCCGCCGTGGCCGGGATCGATCGCGATGGTGATCATGCGCGTCATGGCCGGCGCATTGTTGCTGTGCGATTCGGGTTTCGGCTCGACTTTGGCCAGCGGCGGCTCGGGCTTGATCTGCGGCAGGGTGTCGATGCTGGTGGCCGGAGCGTCGAACGGACGGTCTTCCGGCCGTTCGCCGGATTCGATCAGGGCCGCGATCGGGTCGTATTCGCGCGCCGGATACAGGTCAAACACCAGCCGGTGCTTGTATTCGCCGACTGGCGCCAGCGTAAACACCTGCGGCCTGACTTCGGCTTTCAGGTCGAATACCAGCCGCACTACGCTCGGCCGGTTTTGCCCGACCCGCACCTGGCTGATGTAGGGGTCGTTGGATTGAATCTTGGCGATCAGCTCCTTCAGGGTCGGATTCAGTTCCAGCCCTTCGATATCGACTACCAGCCGGTTCGGGTTTTGCACCAGAAAATGCGTCGCCTTCAGGTCGCTGTCGTTTTCCAGCGTGACGCGGGTGTATTCCTGCGACGGCCAGACCCGCACTGCCAGAATTTGCGCGGCAAACGAGGGCGCCGGCGCGATCAGCGACAGCAGCAGCGTGCTGCCGGCTTTCAGGACGGTGCGGCGGGTTGCCGCCGTGCTGCCGGGCTTCATAAATTGGGAGCGAAGTGCAGGCGGTCGAGGCATTGTGACCCTTTGTCTGACAAGGCTTGCAATTCTACATCACGCCCTGCACCTGCCACCGTCAGAACCACGCTGATATCGGGCGGCGGCAGCACGCTGTCGGCCTTTTCCGGCCATTCGACGATGCAGATGTTGCGCTCGTTGAAGGCTTCGCGAAAGCCGGCATCGAGGAACTCGGCCGGGTCATGCATCCGGTACAGGTCGAAGTGGATCACATCAACCGCCGCGCCGGCAAGGTTGATCGCGTAAGGCTCGGCCAGCGTATAGGTCGGGCTCTTGACATGGCCGGCGTAACCGGCCGCATGCAGCAGCGCTCTGGTCAGCGCGGTTTTGCCGGCGCCGAGATCGCCGCGCAAATGCATTGTCAGGCCCGGCACCAGGCTGTGCGCCAGTGCCGCGCCCAGTGCGATGGTGCCGGCTTCGTCGTGCAGATGGATATGGAAATGCTGCATCTCGTAAAATGCTTCCTCTTGAATGGAATTATTGTGACTTATATTGTGGCTGAAGCGGGTGTATCGACATGACCGAGAATGACAATCTACTCGCACTGGCGCTGCGGATCAAGGCGTGGGGGCGCGAACTCGGGTTTTCCGAGGTGCGGATCGCCGATATCGACCTGTCCCGCGCCGAAGCCGGCCTGCAAGCCTGGCTTGACCAGGGCTTGCATGGCGAGATGGCGTACATGGCTGCGCACGGCATGAAGCGCGCCCGGCCGGCCGAACTGGTGCCGGGCACCGTGCGCGCGATTATGTTGCGCATGCCTTACTTGCCGATGCTGCCGCAGTCCGGGCCCGACTGGCGCGATGACGAAGCCGCGCGCCAGAGCCAGCCGGGCGCAGCCAACATTTCGATCTATGCGCGCGGCCGCGACTATCACAAGGTGCTGCGCGGGCGCTTGCAGCAGTTGGCCGACCGCATCCAGGCCGAGGTGGGCGCATTCGGCTACCGGGTGTTTACCGATTCGGCACCGGTGCTGGAGGTCGAACTGGCGCAGAAATCCGGCCTGGGCTGGCGCGGCAAGCATACGCTGCTGCTGAGCCGGGAAGCCGGTTCGATGTTTTTCCTGGGTGAAATGTTTACCGATTTGCCGTTGCCGGTGGATGCGCCGATCGCGTCCCACTGCGGCCAGTGCAGCGCCTGCATCGACATCTGCCCGACCCAGGCGATCGTGGCGCCGTACCGGGTCGATGCGCGGCGCTGCATCTCGTACCTGACAATCGAGCTCAAGGGCAGCATACCGGTGGAGCTGCGCGCATTGATCGGCAACCGCGTGTACGGCTGCGACGATTGCCAGCTGGCGTGTCCGTGGAACAAATTTGCGCAACAGGCGACGCTGCCCGACTTCGCGGTACGCAACGGGCTCGACAGCGCAACTCTAGTCGAATTGTTCGGCTGGAGCGAGGAAGAGTTCGACCGCAGGCTGGCCGGCAGCCCGATCCGCCGCATCGGCCATGAGTGCTGGCTGCGCAACTTGGCGGTGGGGCTGGGCAATGCGGCCGGATGCGGCGCCGCTGCCGCCGCCATGGTGGCGGCGCTCCAAGCGCGGCTGCAGCATCCGTCGGCGATGGTGCGCGAGCATGTGGAGTGGGCGCTGGAACGGCATCGGGCGGCGGGTTCGGCGATTGACTGAGGGCGCCAGGCCGCGCAGGAAATGGACCGGATTAACCCCTCAGCAATCTTAAAAAACAAGGGTATCGTAATTTTAATGGTGTTTAAATACGTTTTAATTGCGCATGTTTAATATACCAATATCAGTATATTTGCTGCACCGCGAATCTTATCAGTTCGACCTGGCCTTCGATATTGAGCTTGCGCCGGATGTTCAGGCGGTGGGTTTCGACCGTGCGCACGCTCAGGTGCAGCTCGTGGGCGATTTGCTTGTTCGATTTTCCCTCGGCGATCTGTTGCAGTATCTGGCGTTCACGCGCGCTCAATAACAGCCCCGGCGGCATCGGTCGCGACAGCTGCCTGGACAGGGCCGCGCTGTAATAGATGCCGCCTGAAATGACGGTTTCGATCGCACATACGATGTCCTGCCCCGGCGCGTCTTTCAGCACATAGCCGCGCGCACCGGCTTGCATGGCCTGCATCACGTATTCCGCCTTGTCGTGCATGCTCAGGATCAGCACGGCTACCTGCGGGAACATCGCATGAAACTGCGCGGTGAGCTCGATGCCATTGGTGCCGCGCATATTGATATCCATCAGCGCCAGATCAATTTCCATGTTTTGCGTGTGCTGCAGCGCTTCTGCTGCAGCGCTGGCCTCAGCCACCACCTGAAAGGCGGGAACCGCCTCCAGCCGGGCGCGCAAACCATCGTGCACCAGAGGGTGGTCGTCTATCAGCAGGATTTTGATTGTGGGTTTAGTGGGCATGGGGTGTCAAGAGTGTCGCAGCACGGTGGCAAGCACCGTGGTGCCGTTGGGCGATGAGGTGAGACTGAGTTTTCCGTCGACAGCTTCCAGCCGCTCCGTCATGTTGCGCAAGCCGATGCCGCGCTTCGGGTGGCCGTCGACGTGATCGACGTCGAAACCGACCCCATCGTCGCAGACGGTGAGCGTGACGCAGCGCGCATCGCCCGCCAGCCGCATCGAAATCCGGCCGGCGGCGGCATGACGCTCGATATTGGTCAACGCTTCCTGGGCAATCCGGAACAGCACCGTATTGGCGACATCGGGCAAGCCGTCGGTGCTGCCGGTCGCACTGAAGTCGGTCGGCGTAGCGGCATGCGCCATGAATTCGTGCGCCAGATGCTCCAGCGCTGCCGCCAGACCGAGGTCGTCCAGAATCGCCGGGCGCAGGTCATGCGAAATCCGCCGCACTTCGCCCAGCACGTCATTCAACTGCGCCGCGGTGCGCTCGAACATCAGGCGCGCGGCGGTGGATTGTTCGGGCGTTCCCGCCAGCTTGATGACGCCGGCTTCGATTTGCAGCTTGATCGACACCAGCCACTGGCTGATGCCGTCGTGCAAGTCGCGCGACAAGCGGGCCCGTTCCTCCTCTTGCGAATGCACCACGCGTTGCGCCAGCACCTTGAGCTTGGCATCGGCCACCCGATGCTCGCTGACGTTCAACGCCAGGCCCGACAGCGCCACCGCGACCGCGCCCAGGATCGCAATCGCGGCGATCCAGAGCATCGTGCTGTGGATGTTGCCCGCGACCTGCGCATCGATTTTGGCCAGCGCGTCATCGACATCGTCCAGATAAATCCCGGTGCCCAGCATCCAGCCCCATTGCGGCAGCGCAACCACGTAGCCGAGCTTGGGCGCGGTCTTGTGGCTGGACGGCTTGGCCCACTGATAGCGGACGAAACCGCCGCCTGCCTTGGCGCGGCGGATCAGATTCTGGATCGTCGGGCTGCCATCGGCGTCTTTCAGATTCCATAAATCCTGGCCGACCAGTTCCGGCTGGCGCGGATGCATGATGTTTTTGCCTTGCAAATCGTAGACGAAGAAATAGCCGTCATGCCCGTAATCGAGCTTGGCCAGAATGGCTTTGGCCTGATCCAGCGTGGCGGAGTCGGTGCGGCCGGAGTCGTACAGGTGCGCAATCGAACGGGTTGCGAGGCTGACGTAGTGCGTCAGTTCGGCTTCCTTGCTGGCCAGATACGCGGCCTGGATCGTGGCGTGCTGCTGCTGCCCGAGCGCGATGGCCTGATGCCGCACCGCCAGCGCGATCGCGCACAGCGCCAGAATCAGCGGCGCGATGGCCAGCAAGATGATTTTCTGCCGTAATTTCATGGCGCTACTTTACCGCTAATTCGATCCGGATTCTTGCGTAGTACTACGCAGGCGTTTTGCGTAGTTCTGCGCTTGCGAGGACAAGCCGTATGCCAAATACTGCACGACAAGCTGTAAAGCGCCTGAAAATTCCCCCGCCGGATCCACTGTCGGCACGCGATTTTTGCAGCGGCAAAACAATAACTTCACATCTTCACTTTTACCCCATTTCGGAGGAAGACAATGAGTCAACTCGTCAGTAAACTTGGCTGGTGCGCGCTCGCCATCGTCGGCGCATTCGCATTCGGCCTGATCGCATTGCATCACGGCGAATCCATCAGTGCGATCTGGATCGTCATCGCATCGGTCTGCGTGTACATGATCGCGTACCGCTTTTACAGCCTGTTCATCGCCGACCGCGTGCTGGGGCTGGATGCCGGGCGCATGACGCCCGCGCACAAGTTCAACGACGGCCTGGATTTCGTGCCGACCAACAAGTACGTGTTGTTCGGCCATCATTTCGCCGCGATAGCCGGAGCCGGCCCGCTGGTCGGCCCGGTGCTGGCGGCCCAGATGGGCTATATGCCCGGCATGCTGTGGATTCTGGCCGGGGTCGTGTTTGCCGGCGCGGTGCAGGATTTCATCGTGCTGTTCATTTCGATGCGGCGCGACGGTCGCTCGCTGGGCGATCTGATCAAGTCGGAACTGGGGCAGGTGCCGGGCGTGATCGCCCTGTTCGGCACCTTCATGATCATGGTCATCATTCTGGCGGTGCTGGCGCTGATCGTGGTCAAGGCCTTGACCGATTCGCCGTGGGGCAGCTTTACCGTGATCGCGACCATCCCGATCGCGCTGTTCATGGGCGTCTACACCCGGTATATCCGGATCGGCCGGATTGGCGAAGTGTCGCTGATCGGCTTCGTGCTGCTGATGCTGGCCATTGTCGGCGGGCAATACGTGCAGGAGATCCCGGTGCTGGCGGCAATGTTTACCTTCAGCGGCAAGGAGTTGACCTGGATGCTGATCGGCTACGGCTTCGTCGCTTCGGTGCTGCCGGTCTGGCTGCTGCTGGCGCCGCGCGATTACCTGTCGACTTTCCTGAAAATCGGCACCATTGTCGGGCTCGCAGTCGGCATCGTCTTCGTTTCGCCGCACTTGAAGATGCCGGCCTTCACGCAGTTCATCAATGGCTCCGGTCCGGTCTGGTCCGGCAACCTGTTCCCGTTCCTGTTCATCACCATCGCCTGCGGCGCGGTGTCCGGTTTTCATGCGCTGATTGCCTCCGGCACCACGCCCAAGATGCTGGAAAACGAAAGCCACGCGCGCTTCATCGGTTACGGCGCGATGCTGATGGAATCGTTTGTGGCGATGATGGCGCTGGTGGCCGCTGCCACCATCGAGCCCGGCGTGTATTTCGCGATGAACAGTCCGGCCGCCCTGATCGGCAGCACCGCACAATCGGCTGCGCAGGCGATTTCGCACTGGGGTTTTTACGTCACGCCTGAGATGCTGACCCAGACCGCGCTCGATGTCGGCGAGAAAACCATCATCTCGCGCGCCGGCGGCGCACCGACCTTGGCGGTCGGGATGGCGCATATCCTGTCCGGCTTTACCGGCGGCAAGATGATGATGGCGTTCTGGTACCACTTCGCGATTCTGTTCGAGGCGCTGTTCATCCTGACCGCAGTCGATGCCGGCACCCGCGCCGGGCGCTTCATGCTGCAGGATTTGCTCGGCACCTTCGCGCCCTCGATGAAGCGCACCGATTCGCTGGTGGCCAGCCTGACGGCGACTGCGCTCTGCGTTGCCGCCTGGGGCTATTTCCTGTACCAGGGCGTGGTCGATCCGCTGGGCGGGATCAATACCTTGTGGCCGCTGTTCGGCATTTCCAACCAGATGCTGGCCGGTATCGCGTTGATTCTCGGCACCTGCGTGTTGTTCAAGATGAAGCGCGACCGCTTCGCCTGGGTTACCGTCCTGCCGACCATCTGGATCTTGATCTGCACGCTGACTGCCGGCTGGCAAAAGATGTTCGATGCCAATCCGCGCGTCGGTTTCCTGGCGCATGCCGGCAAGTTCAAGGCGGCGCTGGCCGAGGGCAAGTTGCTGGCGCCGGCCAAATCGATCGAGCAAATGCAGCAAGTGATCTTCAACGATTATCTGGATGCTGCGCTGAGCGGTTTCTTCATGCTGGTGCTGCTCAGTATGCTGGTGTTCGGCATTAGGACGGTGCTGGTGGCGCGCGCTGCGGGCAAGGCCAGCGCCAGAGAGACGTCGTTCGAGGCATTGCCGTCCAGCGCGATGCCGCAAGCCTGATGTTCGATGAAATCGCCAAAGCCGGGCGCTATCTCGGCCAATCGATGCGACTGATGGTCGGCATGCCCGAATACAGCACCTACGTCACGCATATGGAAGCGACCCATCCCGACTTGCCGATGATGTCGTACGAGGAATTTTTCCGCGAACGGCAAGAGGCGCGCTACGGCGCGAACGGCAAGGTCGGCCGTTGTTGTTGAGCTGAAGTACCCGATCCGGTGCGGGCTATCCGCATTCCGGATCGGGGATGGCCACAGCAGCCCCCTAGTTGGGCCGGCGCAGTGTGTTATCGACATTTTCCCGCGATTCCCTGCCATTGCGCCACTCATCCTACCCTGTACCCATAGTTTTGCCATTTGAAATTGTTGTGCATCAATGCAGATTGCACCATGGTAATGGTATGATCCTTCGGTTAAAAACGCAGACCCGCAAAACAATCGTGCAACCGTACAATTCCCGCTTGCCGATCATCCTGATGTCATCGCGCGCAATATCAAAAATGGTCATTCAGGCCATTTTCTTTAAGTATCATTCCTGCCGCAAATTACCGATGTTCTTGACCGTCTCATGAAAACCACGCAGAGCACAAGCAACAAATTGGGATGGTTTTCCTGGCTGTTCCTGGCGGCTGGCTTGCTGGCCGCCGCCATCGTGTACTGGCAGGGCAGCGCGATGGTGGCGCGGGAATTGTCGTCGCAACTCGATTTCCGGGCGCGCGAAGCGCAATCCAGTCTGGAGCGCCAGGTGAGCATCTACGCCGAGGTGTTGCGCGGCTTGCAGGCGCAGTTTGTCGCCAATCCCGATCTTTCGCGCCGCGCGTTTCAGCAGGTGGCGACTACGCTCGACCTGAATCATCGCTTGCCCGGCGTGCAGGCTACCGCATTTACCCGCAAGTATGCAGCGTCGGAACGGGCGCAGGTCGCCGCGTCCCAGAAAGCGGAACTGCTGGAGGATAACCCGGACTACCCGGCGTTTTCGATGCCCGCGGCCACTTCTTCAGCCGAGATGATGCTCGTGCAGTACATCGAGCCGATCGCGAAAAATCACGGTGGCGCCTGGTTTGACCAAGGGGCGGACCCGAAACGCCGCATCGCCATCGAGCGTGCGCGCGACAGCGGCGAATGGTCGGTCAGCGGACGGGTGCGCCTGTTCGTCGCGCCGGGCAACATCGACGGCATTGTTTTCTTTCTCCCTATCTATCGCGGCGGCACGGTGCCCGCCACCGTCGAGGAGCGCCGCGAAAAATTCCATGGCACGGTTCTGCTGGCGGTGCGGGTCGACGATATGCTGCGCAATATATTCGGTCCGAAATTGCTCGATGACCTCGCTATCCGGATCGTCGAACAATCCGGGCCGGGGCCGCAGTCCACGACCGACAAGCTGATTTTCAATAGCGCCAGTTATCGCGATAAGGCCGCGCTGTCGGCGAATAATGACAGCTTGCCGCTTACGCGCCGGCTGCTGGTTGCGCATGGCGGCAACGCCTGGGAGGTAATCGTCACCGCGCTGCCGAAATTTGCCAGCACCTCGCAGCAATGGTTGCCAGTGATCGCAGCTTTCGCCGCCGTGGTGTTGAGCCTGCTGGTGTTCTTCTTCATGCGCACGCTCGACTATTCGCGCCGGGTGGCGCATGCGCGTACCCGCGAGATCGCGCGCTCGCTCGACTCCCGCGAGAAGCAGCTTAACGGGATTGTCGAATCGATCGACCAGGTGCTCTGGACGTTTGAAATGCCTGCCGGGACACTCAATTACGTCAGTCCGGCAGCCGAACGGGTATATGGACATCCGGTCGGCGCATTTTATGCCAATCCGCGGCTGTGGCTCGAATGTGTTCATCCGGATGATCGAATTGATGTGCTGGCGGCCTCCAGGGAACTGGTGGATGTCGGGCGCAAGACGCTGCAATACCGGATTGTCCGGCCCGATGGCGAAATTCGCTGGATGCGTTACGACGCGCATTTTATTCCGGGTGCAGTGCCCGGCAGCGGCCGGATCGACAGCGTAGGCAGCGATATTACTGAGCAGTATCGGCTGGAACAGTCTTTGCATCGGAGTAATCGTGCATTGCGTGCGATACATGAGTGTGAAGCGATAATTATCGACAGCAAGCTTGAAAGCGCGTTGCTTCAGGGTATTTGCGAGGTTATCGCGAAGTGCGGGTATCGGATGGCATGGGCCGGAATCCGCAATACTGACGGCGGCGAAGGTATTGCACAGGTTGCGGCTGCCGGATTGCATCAGGATTACGTGGGCTGCATCAGCGCAGCGCTGGACGCGGGCGTGCATGGCGATGGCTTGATAGCGAGTGCATTGCGCAGTCGCATGCCATCGGTGGCAAATCGTTTCGACAGCGACCCGCGGTTGATGCGCTGGCGCACCGAAGCATTGCGCCGCGGCTTCAATTCGATGATCGCGCTGCCGTTGCTGCATGAGGATGAGATGCTGGGCATACTGAATGTCTATGCGGCGGAACAGGACGCTTTCGACGCTGAAGAGGTCGATTTGCTGGCTGGCCTGGTGCAGGGCATAAGCGGTGCGATTGCAGCGTTGCGTTATCGCAGCCGGCATCAGGCGGTCAAGGTCGAGTTGCGCTTGTTCAAGCGCGCGATTGAAGCCAGTGCCAATGCGATTGTGATTACCAGCGCGACCGGACCGGAATATCCGGTCGAATATGTGAATCCAGCGTTCGAGCGGATGACCGGCTATGCGGCGCACGAGATGCTTGGGCACAGCTTGCGCGTGTTGCGACGTGAGGACGCCAATCAGGCCGGCGTACAGGAAATCCGCGCCACGCTGCGGGAGCAGCGCACAGGCCAGGCGGTGATACGTAATTATCGCAAGGATGGCACGCTGTTCTGGAGCGAGGTGTTCATTGCGCCGGTCAAGGATGAGTCCGGTGCAGTCAGTCATTTTGTCGCCGCCAAATACGATGTTACCGAAACCAAGCGCTATCAGGCCGAGCTGGAATTCCAGGCCAACCACGATGCGCTGACCGCGCTGGCGAACCGCAATCTGTTGCATGACCGTTTGTGCCAGGCGATTATCCATGCCGAGCACCATGATTATCCGATGTGGGTGGTGTTCATCGATCTCGATCGCTTCAAATTCGTCAATGACACGCTCGGCCATCAGGCCGGCGATACCCTGCTAAAACATGTTGCCGAACGCCTGCTGCACGCGGTGCGGGAAACCGACACCGTGGCGCGCTTGGGCGGCGATGAATTTGTGCTGCTACTGTCGGAGCGCGGTGCCGAGAGCCCCGGCGCCGGCGTGGTGCAACGGATCATGGATGCGATCGCAAAACCGTTCGTGATTGAACAGCACGAGTTTTTCCTGACTTCCAGCATCGGCATCGCCGTTTATCCGAACGATGGCCTGGACGCCGATACGCTGATCAAGCATGCCGATGTTGCGATGTACCGCGCCAAGGAAACCGGACGCAATAATTTCCAGTTTTACACGCCGGAAATGAATCAGCGCGCGCTGGAACGATTGCGCATCGAAGGCGATTTGCGCCTGGCGCTGGAACGCGACGAATTCCTGCTGCATTATCAGCCGCAGGTGGATTTGCACACCGGCCTGATTGTCGGCATGGAAGCATTGATACGCTGGAGTCACCCGACGCGCGGTTTGGTATCGCCGGCAAACTTCATCAATCTGGCCGAGGAAACCGGCTTGATCGTGCCGATCGGGGATTGGGTGATGCGTACCGCATGCCGGCAAAACAAGGCATGGCAGCGCGCCGGCCATGCGCCATTGCGGGTCGCCGTGAACCTGTCGGCCGCGCAGTTTGCGCAGCACGATCTGGTGCAGTCGATCACGGCGGCGCTGGAAGACGCCGGGTTGGAGCCGCAGTACCTTGAAATCGAACTCACTGAAAGCCTTGTCATGACCGATGTTGCAAGAACCATCGGGGTCTTGCAGGAACTCAAGACGCTCGGCGTGCATTTGTCGATCGATGATTTCGGCACCGGTTATTCGAGCCTGTCCTACCTGAAGCGCTTTCCAATCAATGTCTTAAAGATCGATCAGTCATTTGTGCGCGATATCACGGTCAATCCTGACGATGCGGCGATTGTCGCATCGATCATTTCGCTGGCGCACAGCCTGCGGTTGGATGTGATCGCCGAGGGCGTCGAAACTGAAGATCAATTGGCATTCCTGTGGCGCAATGGTTGCGATCAGATCCAGGGCTATTACTTTAGCCGGCCGGTGCCGGGCGAGGCCGCCGAAAAATTGCTGCGGCAGGGCGAAAATCTGTTGCTCTGCCAATCCGCGCTGGCCTAATGATGCGACATGCCATCCCGCTGCTGGAATGTGAATTTTTGTTGGGTATGGTCAATAATGTATCATTTTCATCTTATATTTATTGCGGTAATGAAAAATACATGGCGCAGTATATTTGTGCGCTCAATTGGTGCTGAACGACGCTGAATCCGCCGATACATCGCGTTGCGCTTGACTGGGCGGTGACTTTGGGCTTGCGCAAGCAACCCAGTCCGGACGCTGCCTTGACAGATTATTGCGCTACCCAGCCGCCATCCATATTCCATGCCACGCCGCGTACCTGGTTGGCAGCATCCGAACACATGAATACCGCCAGCGCGCCCAATTCTTCAGGCGTGACGAATTCGCCGGACGGCTGTTTTTCTGCCAGCAATCCCTTCTTGGCTGCCTCGTTTGAAATGCCTTCGCGTTCGGCGCGGGCATCGACCTGCTTTTGCACCAGCGGCGTGAGTACCCAGCCCGGGCAGATCGCGTTGCAGGTAACGCCGCTTTGTGCGGTTTCCAGCGCGATGGTTTTGGTCAGACCGACCAGGCCATGCTTGGCTGCAACGTACGCCGATTTTTGTGCTGAGGCGACCAGTCCGTGGGCAGAGGCGATATTGATGATGCGGCCCCAGTTTTTTGACTTCATGTATGGCAGCGCCAGACGCACGGTATGAAAGGCGGAAGACAGGTTGATGGCGATGATGGCATCCCATTTTTCCACAGGAAAGTCTTCGATGTTGGCAACATGCTGGATGCCGGCATTGTTGACCAACACGTCAATCCCGCCGAATTTCTCCGCGCTGGCACGTATCATTGCTTCGATTTCAGCAGGCTTAGACATGTCGGCGGCGTGATACAGCACGGCTACGCCGTAATCATTGGCGATTGCATTCTGCAATAGGGCGATTTCTTTGGCATCGCCAAAGCCATTCAATACAATATTGGCACCTTGTGCCGCCAGCGATTGCGCAATTCCGAGCCCGATGCCGGAGGTGGAGCCGGTAATGAGCGCGGTCTTACCTTTGAGTGCAATGCCTTGCATGATGTCTCCTGAGCGTGAAAAAGTATGATGATGAACTTGCCGTAAGATTTTAAGCCCAACGACCGGTAAAATGTCGGAACCATAGCAATCAGGCGGCCATGACAATGACAGATCCACATATCAGGACGGTGCAGTGCCTTTCCCCCGGAGGCTTGCACCGGATGGCATACAAGGAGTGGGGGGATGCCGATAATCCGAAGGTGCTGCTGTGCGTGCACGGGGTTACCCGGGTGTCGGATGATTTCGACGCCATGGCGCGCGCATTCTGCCAATCGTATCGCGTGATTTGCCCGGATGTAGTCGGACGCGGGCGCTCGGAAAGGCTGCGCAATCCGCAGCATTACCAGATTCCCCAGTACGTCAGCGATATGGTGACCTTGCTGGCGCGCATTACTGCACAACCAGCTGTGACAACAGTCGATTGGTTCGGCACTTCGATGGGCGGCTTGATCGGAATCGGGGTCGCCTCGCTGCCGGACAATCCGATTGGCAAGCTGATACTCAACGATGTCGGGCCGGCTCTGGATCGTGATGCGCTGTTGCGAATCGGCGATTACATCGGACAGTCGGTGCGGTTTCAGACTTTCGACCAGGCGGCGCGCTATATTCGCGAGATTTCAGCCACTTTTGGCCCGCATTCCGATGTCGAGTGGCGCAAACTGGCGGCGGATGTCTTGCGCCAGGATCGGGACGGGATGTGGATTCGGCATTACGATCCGGGCTTGGCGGACGCATTCAAAACGGCCACGCCGGACAGCCTGAAAGCTGCCGAGGCGCTGTTGTGGGCGGCCTATGATGCAATACGTTGCCCGACCTTGCTGGTGCGCGGCGCCGAGTCTGACCTTCTGTTGCGCCAGACCGCGCAGGCGATGACGCAACGCGGACCGAAGGCAAAGCTGGTTGAGTTGCCCGGCGTTGGACATGCGCCAACCTTCGTGCATGCCGACCAGATCGCGATTGGACAGAATTTTTTACTGGCTTAACTGATATATTTTCAACACACTTTAGAAAGGTATTTATGGAAATCAAGCGATTGCATGTAGGTAAAAGAATGTCCGAGGCAGCCATCCACAACGGCACCGTGTATCTGGCCGGCCAGGTGGCAACCGATGCGGCACAGGACATTGGGGGGCAGACACGCGAGGTTTTAAGTCAGATAGACAGCCTTTTGGCGCAGGCCGGCAGCGATAAAACCTGCATCCTGATGTGCCAGATTTATCTCTCCAACCTGAGTAATTTCGATGGCATGAACCAGGTCTGGGAGGCGTGGGTTGCCTCGGGTTGCACACCGCCCCGAGCAACCGTCCAGGCCCAACTCGCCAAGCCGGAATGGCTGATCGAAATGGTTATTACTGCAGCACAAATCTAAGGTCACAATGGTTTCGGTAGTCGCTTCGCAAAACGATATCTCGCGTCAGCTTACAGCCGGGCTTTCTGCGGAGGACAGCGCACGCGTCCTTGATGCATTTGCATTCGTCTGTCCTTTGTACGACGGAAAAACAATTCCGACAGGCCAGCCGGCGCTGGAGTTTGTTAAAGGGGTGGCAACCACGCTGGCAGCGTTGAAAGTGGATGCAGAAACCATCATCGCCGGGCTGCTGTTCGAGTTGCCGGCACTGGATCCGGCTGCTGCCGAAAATATTGAAGCTGGTTTCGGCAAGGATGTCGGTAATCTGGTTACCGGCATCCGGCAATTGATGCGTTTGCGGGAGCTGACTTCCGGTGTGCAGCCGATTGGTCGCGGTAAAAATGCGGCACAGCAAGCTGCAGCCCAGATCGAAGCACTGCGCAAGATGTTGCTGTCGATGGCGTCGGATATGCGCGTGGTGCTGGTGCAACTGGCATCGCGGGTGATGATCCTGCGCTTTTTTGCAGAGCAGAAAGTTTATAACGACACCACGCACCAATACGCGCGCGAGACCCTGGATCTGTATACGCCACTGGCCAATCGCCTGGGTATCTGGCAACTGAAATGGGAATTGGAAGATTTGTCCTTCCGCTTTCTGGAGCCGGATAGTTATAAGCGCATTGCAAAAATGCTGGAAGAAAAGCGTATCGAGCGCGAGCAGTTTGTCGAGAATGCCATCATCCGGCTGAAGTCCGAACTGGCCCTGGCGGGGATCAAGGCCGATGTTTCAGGGCGGCCCAAACATATTTACAGCATCTGGAACAAGATGCGCGGCAAATCGCTTGATTTTTCGGAGCTGTACGATGTGCGCGCTTTTCGCGTGATCGTCGTAGATGTCAAAACTTGTTACGCCGTGCTGGGGATTGTGCACAATATCTGGACCCCGGTTCCGAAGGAATTTGACGACTATATCTCGCGTCCGAAGTCGAACGGCTACCAATCCTTGCATACAGTCGTGATGGCAGACGATGATCGTGCGCTGGAAGTCCAGATACGCACCGAGGAAATGCACCGTTTTGCCGAGTACGGCGTGGCCGCGCACTGGCGCTACAAGGAAACCGGCGGGTCGAATTTTTCAGAACGAAAATATGACGAAAAAATCGCTTGGCTGAGGCAGTTGCTGGCATGGAAGAGTGAGGTCGCCAATGCTGTGGTTGGGCAGGAAGAGATTCAGCGTGAATGGATTGATAAGCTCAAGTCGGCCACGCTGGATGATCACCTTTATGTATTAACACCACAGGCGCGGGTGATTGAGCTCCCCAGTGGCGCCACACCGATCGACTTTGCCTACCATCTGCATACGGATGTCGGGCATCGCTGCCGCGGCGCCCGCATCGACGGTGCAATGGTGCCGCTCAATACGCCGCTTAAAAACGGCCAGACCGTGGAAATCATTACGGCCAAGGGCGCACCAGGTACAGCCGGGCCGTCGCGTGATTGGCTCGGCACCGGCTACACCGTCAGTGCGCGAACACGTTCCAAAGTGCGGGCCTGGTTCAATGCCGTGGATCAGCAGGAAACTCTGGCAAGCGGCCGCGGCCTGGTTGAAAAAACCCTGCAACGCGAGGGCAAGACTGCTGTCAATCTGGAGGAACTGGCGCACAAACTCGGTTTTCCGAAGCTGGATGATTTTTTTCTGGCAGTCGGAAAAGATGAGTTCAGTCTGCGCAATGTCGAGCAGGTGTTGCACGGGGAGGATGCCAGTCGTGCCGTAAAGGAAATAGATGAGGCCAGTGTTACCAATAAGAGCCGTGCCTCCAGCGTGATGCAGGGTGCAAAATCGGGTGTGTTGGTGGTCGGTACCGAAGGTTTATTGACGCAACTGGCAAAATGCTGCCGTCCAGCGCCGCCGGATGACATTGTTGGCTTTGTAACGCGCGGCAATGGTGTTTCGATCCATCGCGCCAATTGCAAAAATTTTACCGAGATGCGAGCGCAGGCGCCTGAGCGTATTATTCAAACCGCATGGGGCGATGCCGGACTGGATACGGTATACCCAGTCGATATTTTTGTGTTGGCGTCTGACCGCCAAGGCTTGCTACGCGATATTTCAGAGATATTTTCGCGGGAAAAAATCAATGTGATAGGGGTTAAC
>NZ_AVCC01000036.1 GCF_000622895.1 Herminiimonas sp. CN | reverse complement strand
GCCCTCACCCACAACCCCTCTCCCGCGCCCGGAAGAGGGAAACGAAGTGCGTCGCCACGCGACTTCCACGTTAAATCCTTTCCCTTCTGGAGACCCGATGCTACGCAGCACCACCCTGTTCTTGCGCTCGCTGTTTTTTGTAATGGTGCTGCTGCTGGTCACCCCGGTCTGGGCCTGCGTCTGCCTGCTGGCCGCGCCGCTGCCGTATAACCGGCGCTATTACGTCACCTCGCGCTGGAATGTATTCGCGATCTGGCTGGCGAAAGCGGTGTGCGGCATCGATTACCGCTTCAAGGGCTGGGACAACCTGCCGGATGCGCCGGTGATCCTGATGCCGAAGCACCAGTCGGCCTGGGAAACGATTTTCCTGCTGTGCATGATGCCGCGCCCGCTGGTCTTCGTGTTCAAGAAGGAACTGCTGTACGTGCCGTTTTTCGGCTGGGCGCTGGGCTTGTTGCGGATGATCCCGATCGACCGCAGCAGCGGCAAGAATGCCTTCAGGCACATCGTCACCCAGGGCAAAAGGCGTCTGGCCGACGGCCAGTGGATCATCATGTTCCCGGAAGGCACCCGCATCGCGGTCGGCAAGAAGGGGCAGTACAAGAGCGGCGGCACCCGGCTGGCGATCCAGACCAAGGCGCTGGTGGTGCCGATCGCGCTCAATTCCGGCGAATGCTGGCCGAAGAACGCGTTCGTCAAGCAGCCCGGCACCGTCACGGTTTCGATCGGGCCGCCGATTTCGCCCGAGGGCCACACCCCGGACAGCCTGCTGCAACTGGTGGAAAGCTGGATCGAAGCCGAAATGCGGGTGATCTCGCCGGCCGCCTACGCCGGCAAATAACGCCGCCGGATAACTGCGCCACCCCGCTGCAAAACCAGACCGTGCCAAAAACCGTCCCGAGCGTCGTGCGACGCAGCGTCGCGCTCGACGGCGCAGTGCTGGAATATGCATTGCGCCGCTCCCGGCGCCGCTCGATCGGCTTCCTGATCGACGACCGAGGCCTGCGCGTAAGTGCGCCCGACTGGCTGACGCTGGCGGCGATCGAGGATGCGATCCGCAGCAAGCAGGACTGGATCAGAAGCAAACTGCAGCAACGCCGCGAACGCGCGCTGCAGCCCCAGCACCGTCAGCAAGCATGGGGCGACGGCAGCCTGCTGCCTTACCTCGGCGCGCACCTGACGCTGCGGCTCTGGCACACCCGCACCGTGCGCATCGACTTCGATGCGATCAAGGGCGAACTGCACCTGCACCTGCCGGAAGGCAGCAGCCAGCAACAGCTGCAAATCCATCTGCAACGCTGGCTGCAGGCGCAGGCCAGACGGCTGTTCAACCAGCGCCTGCCGCATTACGCGGAAAAGCTCGGCGCCAGCTACCACTCGTTCGCACTCAGCTCGGCCAGAACCCAGTGGGGTTCCTGCACCTCGCAGCGCAAAATCCGCCTCAACTGGCGCCTGATCCACTTTCCGCTGACGCTGATCGATTACGTGGTTGCACACGAACTCGCGCATCTGCGCGAAATGAACCACAGCCCGCGCTTCTGGGCCACGGTGGCGTCGATCTATCCCGAATATGCGGCCGCCAGGCAGCAGTTGCGCGAGCAGGCGCGGGCCTTGCCGCCGCTGCTCTAATCCCGCATAAAATAAAATACTGCGGGTATATCAAAAAACACCATGATTGCCGCATGGATATAGGCGGCATTAAAAAATACATGCCCTTGTATCACGAATGCGCAGAATGGAATACAAACGCCGTCAGCCGGCCGGCGCCGCCGCCTCGATGTGATGCGCAATCGCTTGCAGCAGCGCATCTTCCTGAAACGGTTTGCCGAAGTAGGCGTCAACCCCCAGCTCCATGGCGTAATTGCGGTGCTTGTCGGCGGTGCGCGAGGTAATCATGATGATCGGGATGTGCCGGGTGCGCGCATCGCTGCGCACGTTGCGGGTCAGGTCGAAGCCGTCCATGCGCGGCATTTCGATGTCGACCAGCATCACGTCCGGCGTGATGGCCTGCAGCTGCTGCAGCGCATCGACGCCGTCCCTGGCCAGCGCGACCTGATACCCTTCGCGCGTCAGCAGGCGCTGCATGACCCGGCGCACCGTCAATGAATCGTCGACCACCATCACGCGGCGCTGGGTGCGCAGGCCCGCTACCGGCTGCGCCGCCGGGCTGCCCGGCAGATCGGATGGATCGGACAGCTCGGCCACCGCGCCCAGGCCGTCCGGCGCATCGGATCGCGGCAGGCGCTGGCCGGCCCGCGCCGCATGCAATGCCAGCGCCACCGGATTGAGGATCAGCACGATCTCGCCGCTGCCGAGCACGGTGGCGCCGGCAATCCCGACCAGGCGTGCCAGTTGCGGCCCGATATTCTTGACCACCACTTCGCGGTTGCCAAGCACCTTGTCGACATGGATCGCCACCCGGTCGTTGCCGCTGCGCAGGATGATCACCGGAGAATATTGCTGCGCCAGCGGGATTGCCGCCGCGTCGGCCAACAGGGCCGACAGGTTGTGCAGTTCCACCCGGCTGCCCTGCCAGACTATGCCGGCTTCGTTGTAGGCGCTGGCCAGCGCCTGGCTTTTCAATTGCTGCACTTGCTCGACCAGCGCCGAAGGTACCGCATAGGCTTTGCCGCCGGCCTCCAGCAAAACCACCTGGGTCATCGCCAGCGTCAGCGGCAAACGGATCGTGAAGCAGGCGCCCTGGCCGGCGCTCGAACTGAGCTCGACCCGCCCGCCCAGGGTCGCCACCTCTTCGTGCACCACGTCCATGCCGATGCCGCGCCCGGCCAGCGCGGTGACTTCAGCGGCAGTCGAAAAGCCGGGCTGAAAAATCAGATCCATCGCATCGGCGTCCGACATCGTGCTGCCGTCGGCCAGCAAGCCGGCGCTTCTGGCCTTGTCGCGAATCCGCGCCAGATCGAGTCCCTGGCCGTCGTCGGAAAACCGGATCACCACTTCATTGCCTTCCTGCCGCACCTGCACCAGCAGTTCGCCGGCGTCGTTCTTGCCCAGCGCACGCCGCTGCTGGCGCGATTCGATCCCGTGCGCAATCGCATTGCGCAGCAAGTGCTCGAACGGGGCCGCCATTTTTTCCAGCACGCTGCGGTCGATTTCGACCCCGGCGCCGCTGATTTCAAGATGGACCCGCTTGCCGACTTCCTTGCCGGCCTGGCGCGCGACCTGGTACAAGCGTTCGGAAATGCTGGCAAACGGCACCATGCGCACCCGCATCAAATCCTGCTGCAAGTCGCGCGTCAGGCGCGCCTGGCTGCTCAGGTCGGCGCCGGCCTGCTCCACCGTGCGGCTCAGGCTTTGCTGCACGCTGGCGACGTCGCCCACGCTCTCGGCCATCATCCGGGTCAGTTCCTGCAAACGCGTGAAACGGTCGAATTCGAGCGGATCGAATTCGCGCTGGCCGGATTGCGGCATCAGCGACATGATCTGCGATTCGGCCTGCATCTCGACCTCACGCAACTGGCTGCGCAAGCGGCTGACGTTTTCGGTCAATTCGGACAATGCGCCGCGCAGGGTGCCGACTTCGTTTTCCAGCCGCGAGCGCGAGATCGACATTTCGCCGGCCTGGTTGACCAGGCGGTCGATGATGTCGGCACGCACCCGCACCAGCGGCGCCAGCACCGGAGCAGCAAGCGGTGCCGGCACGCCAGGCGCAGCCGGCGCCGGCTGCTGCAATTGCTCGAACAGGCTCAGGCTGTAATCGTGGCTGGCCAGCAGTTCGTCCAGCGCCAGCCCGATCGGCGCTCCGCCCTGCGTCAGTTGGCCGACGCGGGTTTCGATCTCGTGCATATGCTGCCCCAACGCCATCGCGCCGGCCATGCGCGCACTGCCCTTGACGGTATGCAGCGCCCGCAGCAATGCTTGCGGCAACCCGGCATCGGCAGGCGCTTGCTGCCAGGCGCGCAGCAGGCGGCCGATTTCCGGCAGCACATCGCGCCCCTCCTCGATGAATACCGGCAACAGATCGGCGTCGAGCGCATCCTGGACCGGCAGCGCAGCAGCGCTGGCAGGGCAGGCATTGGCGTCGTCCGGTGGCGCGCCGGCAACTGCCGGCAAGACCTGCTCTTCCGGCAACGCTGCCGGCAGCGCGACCTCGGCTTCCGCGCGGCCGGCCGCCGGCGCGCGCCGCTGCCGCAGCAGGCGATGCAGGCTTTCCAGCAGCCGTATCTGCGCCAGCGGCAGCGGCGGCATCTCGCCCAGCGCGAAGGTCTGCAGCATCGACTTGCAATGGGCCAGGTATTGATCGATGGCATCGAACTCTTCGGCCTCCAGCAGCGCCGGTTGCCGCGCCAGCTGCTGCAGCAGCTTCTCCAGTGCCCGCGCCAGATCGTGCAATCCCTTGAAGCCGACCGTGGCCGAACTGCCGCACAGCGAATGCGCGGCATTGAGCGCTTCCGGACTGACCGCGCGCTGCGCTTCATGCCGCCATTCGGAAAAATCGTTCGACAGCAGGCGCACGATTTGGTCGGCCTCCGCCAGATAAATATTGTGCAACGGCACGCTGACTTCGACCTCGCCGATTCTCTTGACGCTGTCGTCCGGCCGCTCAGGCGGCGCAGCGCTGGCCGGGAACTCGATCACGCTGGAAGTCGGGGCCGCCCCGGGCAGCGGGCCGGCATCCGATGCAAACGGCATTGCGGCGTCCGGCGCCGCGCTAACCGGCAATGCCAGCGCCTGGCCGTCCTTCACGCGTTCGGCCGCCTGCACCAGCGCATCGGCGCTGCGCCCGGATTGCCCGTGCAACCTGATTTCGGCCACCCACGGCTGCATCTGCTGCAGCGCCAGATCCAGCAGCGCGTACAGATCGTCGCTGGCGCTGCGCGCCTCCGACAGCCAGAGATTCATCACCTGCTCGATGCTCCAGGCGGCAGCGCCGAACACGCTCAAGCCGACCATGCGGCCGCTGCCCTTGAGCGTGTGAAAGGAACGGCGCAAGCTGGCCAGATGCTCCTGGCTATGGCGGTCCTGGCGCGACTGCGACAGAATCTGCGCCACAAAAGCCAGCACTTCCTGCGCTTCAGTGATGAAAATCTCCAGCAATTCGGCATCAACCGCGCCGTCGCTGGCCACCGCCGCGGCTGGAGCGACCTGAGCGACGGCGGCCGCGCTGGCAATCCCTTCCAGCGCCTGCGGCGTGACGACGAAACCGGGCTGCGTCAGCTGCTCGATGGCGGCGTCGATGCGCTGCATCAGCGCACCGTCATCGAGCAGGGCGGCATCCGACCGCACACTGTGCAGCGCGCTCGCAAGCCGTTGCCGCAATCCGCTGTCGAACGGCGCCGCCAGCAGCGCGTCGGCCAGCTCGGCGGCCTGCTGCCGGTGCCGCGCCAGATCCTGCTCCACGGTGGCGCTGCGCTGCCCATCGGCAGGCATCGGCCCGGCAGCGGCTGGCCCGGTTTTCTCGAGCAGGTTCGCATGGAAAATGCCCTCCTGCGGATTGAAGACGAAGCGGCTGCGCGCGGCCTGCGGATTGGCCGCCAGCATTTCCAGGAAAAATCCCAGCGCGCCGACGTTTTGCGCCACCTCCCGGTACGCTTGCAGGTGGTCCGGCGCGTCCGGCCGGACGGCGGCAAAACCATGCACCGCAGCCTGGACATGCTCGACTGCGCGCATCGCATCGTTCTGCTCCAGCAGCGCCAGCGCACCGGCAATCTGGTGCAGCGCCGGCGCCAGCTTCGGCAGCAATTCCTGCCTGGCCGGATTGGAAAAGTATTCCTCCAGCGATTTTTCGACCTGCCGCAGATTGGCTTGCATTTCAGTCGCCAGCACGCTCAGGGCCTGCCTTTGCCGGGCTTGCTCGGACAACTCGTCCAGCCATTGCGCGGACGGGCCCGGCGCCTCTCCGGCGACAACCGAAACCAGGCGGCCGGACAGCGCATCGGCACGCTCGGAAAAATCGGCGCCCAGATGGCTGATGTTATCCAGCGCATATTCGACAAACAGCAGGCCGGTCGCCATCTCCAGGCAGATCCGCTGCTCCGGGCTGGAATGCGCGGCATGGCGGGCGATGCCGTTGAGTTCGCGCAATAATTTGGCGAGCGAAGGCGAATTCAGTTTTTCACTGGCTGCCGCCAGCGTTTGCATTTCGCGCTCGAAGGATGCGGCAACACTGGCATCGCCGCCGGCAATCCGGCTCCACAGGCTTTTCGCCTGTCCCAGCCCTTCCTTCGCGCTGCGCAATGCTGCGCCGTCGATCCGGCCGTAACGCCGTACTTCGTAATCGGCCGGAACCGCCGCCTCGATCCGGTGCGCCGCGCGTATCAACCGAACTGCGGCGGAAGGCTGCTCGATCTGCGCGATGAAGAACAGGGCGTCGCGCAACAGGCTCTCGGAAATGCTACCGGAACCCTGGGCCAGGCGCCGGATCTGCAGGTTGAGCAAGGCAAATGCTTGCTTGACGAGCCGTCCGCTGGCAATCTGCCTGGCACATACGGCTTCGGCAAAACCGTGCATCACCCACCAGAATCTGCGTGCTGGCGGTTCGGTTTGGGCCTGCTCTATTTCTGCGATGACTGCCCGCATGGCCGCTGCGGCGCCGGCTTCGGGCGCCGGCTCGCTATTTTTCAGGAATGGCAGCAAGGCCATTTCGAACCGCTGACGCAAGGCCGGATACGACACCGGCTGCGGCGCCTGGCCCGGATCGGCGACAGGCAATTCGAACGGCTGCGCCAGCTGCGGAAAGAACAGGTCGGCCGGATGGATGCGCTTCGCACCCTGCGCCTCCAGGATCGCCTTGTGATACGGGTACAGGCGTACCGCCTGCTGCCGCGTCCCCGACAGCAGATGCTCCAGGTACTCCAGCAAAGCCTGATACGCGTCAGCAACGATGCCGGCATGGCTTGGCGTCAAGCCGATCTCGGCCGCCGCCAGGCGCTCCAGCAATTGCTCGATCGCTTCGGTGACGATCGGCACCCCATCCAGATCGACCATTTGCAGCGCGCCGTGGGCCTGATGCAAATGGGCCTTGGCATGGCGCAGCGCGGTCGCTCTGGAATCGGCGTCCTGCGCCACCGCGTCCAGCAGCGCCAGTTCGGATCGTCCCAGCGCATCGCGGACTTCTCCCATGACCCAGGACAAGGGGCCGGTATCGGCCTGGTCCCGACCATCGTTCGGGTGCGCGGAAAAAGGGATGCTCATGCTTGTCTCGCCAGGATGAAGCCGGGCACCGCCCGGCGCAAAGAAATGAATGACTGAATAACGGATGGTGCGCATGGCCCACGCAAGGCACGGGCCGCTTGCAGCGCCCTCAGGCCGCCCTGAATTTTGCAGAAAATAAGGAGTATTTGCATTTTCATCGCATTTTACGCATATTTTAATTGCGGATATAAAATATACTCATATATGTACATGGAATGCGCCAAATCCCTGCTGCAGCGCCGGCAGGCCGGAATCAGGCCAGAATGCGAAAGCGCGACACTGAATTCCTGAGTTCTTCCGCCAGCAGCGACAGTTGCTGGATCGATTGCGCGGTCTGCTGCGTGCCGCCCTTGGTCTGCTCGGTCACCGCCAGGATGTGCCCGATGGTTTGCGCCACGCCGCCGGCCGAGGTCGCCTGCTGCTGGGTTTCGTTCGAAATGCCCTGGATCAGCTCGGCCAGCCGGTTCGAAACGCGGCTGATGTCGGCCAGCGCGGTGCCGGCGGCGTCCGACAGCCTGGCGCCTTCGACCACGCCCTGGGTCGATTTCTCCATCGCCGCGACGGCGTCGAAGGTATCGGTCTGAATCGTGCGCACCAGCGCGCCGATCTGCTTGGTGGCTGCGCCGGAACGCTCGGCCAGGCGCTGCACCTCTTCCGCCACCACCGAGAAGCCGCGCCCGGCCTCGCCGGCCGAGGCCGCCTGGATCGCCGCGTTCAAGGCCAGCACGTTGGTCTGTTCGGTGATGTCGGAAATCAGTTCGGTGATTTCGCCGATCTCTTGCGAGGATTCGCCGAGGCGCTTGATGCGCTTGGAGGTTTCCTGAATCTGCTCGCGGATCTCGGTCATGCCCCTGATCGCGTTTGCCACCGCGCGCGCGCCCTGCTCGGCCGCCGACACCGATTGCCGCGCCACCTCGGCCGACTGGCTGGCCGAGCGCGACACGTCGGTAATCTGCTGCGCCATCTGCAGCACCGACTGGCCGGCATTGTCAATTTCGCGCGATTGCTGCTGCGACACCACCAGCAGGTCGGCCGACACGCTTTGCGCCTGGTTCGAGGCCGAGGTCACCTGGGCTGCGGTATCGGTTACCCGGCCGACCAGCAGGCGCAACTCCTCCACCGTGTAATTGACCGAGTCGGCAATCGCGCCGGTGATGTCTTCCGACACCGTGGCCTGCACCGTCAGGTCGCCGTCGGCGACTTCCTGCAATTCATTCATCAAACGCAAAATGGCGGCCTGATTCTGGTCGTTGGCGCTTTTCGCCCGCTCCTCCTGGCTCTGCGCCAGACGCTGCTGCCGTTCCGCTTCCAGGCGGCGCGCTTCCGCTTCGCGGGCACGGCTGCGGCTATCCTGCAGCAATAGCAAGGCAATCCCGGCCGCCGCCAGCAAGGCCAGAAAAGCACTCGAGAGCAACAGCCAGAACGGCCAGCCCCAGTCGTACTGCTGGGCCCGGAAGGTGGCTTGCAAACTGCCGATGCGCTGCTTCAGGGCTTCATTGTTATTGAACAGCCATTGCTCAGCCTGTTTGGCGGCAATGAAATTCTGCACATTGCCGAGGATCGAAGCGACCGATTGCTGATATTCGGCAAAGGTCTTTTGCAGTTCGCTCAGCTTTGCGCGTATTTTGGGATTCCTCTCGGCCGTCACCTTAAGCAAATCGCTGCCGTTCAGAAAGCCGTCGACGATGTCGCGGAAGGTCTTGGCGTCTTTTCCCAGCAAAAGAGCGGTTTCCGGATTGACGCCCTCGGAAGTCAGGAATTCGCCGGCGCTGCGCCTCAGGCGCTCGGTCAGCATCATCAATTGGCCGCTGATCAGGACTTCGCGCGGGGCGGCGCCGGATTGCACCTTCAGCGCAGAAATTTGCTCGGCCAGTTCCAGCAGCGCCGGCGACAGGCTGTTCAGGTTTTCCAGGGTAGCGCCGAAACCGGTCAGTTCTTTCTTCAGCTTCAGGATGGCGCCGGCATCCCGCTCCGAATTGGCCCACATTTTCTGGCTTTCCCGGATGCCGGGCACAACACTTCGATCCGGCGGATCGATTGCCGCGCCCAGGTAATTGCCGCCGGCCGCCAGCAATTGCAAATCCCGGCTGAGTTCGCGCCGGCTGTCTTCCAGTTGCTTGAACGCCTCCCGATTGCCCTGGATCGCGTTCGGCGCGGCCTTGCCGATACGCTGCGAGTGCATCAGCGCATCGCCGGCGACCTGGGTCCGGGTTGCGCTTTGGGCCCAGCCATGCATGCTGTACCAGACAAAGATTGCGCTCGACAGCAGCGCCGCGCCCATCAGAATCAGCAGCAGGCGGATCTGCCTTTGCAGCGGCAGATGGCCGATCAGCGGCAGCCCGCCGCTGGCCGGCGCCTGCGCTCCGGCAGTGGTCGATGTACCAGCAAGCACAGCGCCCTGCTGCGGATTCTCTTCCTTCTTTCCCGCAGCAAGGAACGGGGGTATGAACGCCATCAAGAACTCTCCTATTGCCAATGAAGGCACGAGCGGCAGCTGCGGCAACACCTGCGCCGGCCGCTCATGAACCTATGTGTAAAAAGCGCGGATCCTGCACCAGCGCCGCCAGATCGATCTGCGTCCAGGGCCGCGACTGCGCATCCCGGCAATGCCGCATGGCCCAAGGCCAGGCCGCCATCCCGGCGGCCGGATCGGGTCCGGCTGCGGCATCGTGCGTCATCTGCTGCGGATTGCGCAAACCCAGCACGCGCGGCACCAGCAAGCCGCCAGGCAAAGCCAGTGCGCGGGCAAAAACGATAATCCGGCATTCCGCATCGATTGCGGTGCCGGCGCAGCCCAGAAAGCGGGCAAAATCGACCACCCCGACCAGATTGCCGCGGATGCTCGACAGGCCGAGATACCAGTCTTGCGTCAGCGGAACCTTGGTGATCGGGCGCACCGGCATGATTTCACTGATCTGCTGCAAATCGAACAGGCAGCGCGCATCCCCTGCCATCGCGCCCAGTCGGCTGACACTGTTTTCGGTACTGTTTTGCGCGGCTTGCACCCGCTGCGCCAGCTGCGCCTGAAATTCATGCAAGCGGATGCGGCGCGCACGCGGTTCCGGCTGGCCGGCGGATCCATCCTGCCGGCGATTGGTCGGGGGTTGGTTCATGGGAGCGGGGTTAGCCGAGCGCGGCAATCTTGGACAACAGCGCCTGCGCATCGATCGGCTTGACCAGATAGTCGCGCGCGCCTTGCCGCAAACCCCAGATGCGGTCGGTCTCCTGGTCCTTGCTGGTGCAGATGATGATCGGAATATCCCGGGTTTCCGGATCGCGGGCAATCGCGCGGGTCACCTGGAAGCCGTTTTTCCCGGGCATCACCACGTCCATCAGAATCAATTGCGGCTTGTCGGCCTTGATCTGCAATAACGCATCTTCGCCATTGTCTGCGCTGGATACCGAAAATCCGTTCCTGGCCAGCAGGTCGGTGAGGAAATAGCGCTCGGTTGCCGAGTCGTCGACAATCAGGATTTTTTGTTATCGTCATTTTTACGTTCCCTGCTTCGAAAGTGGCTGAGCTGCGGTTTGCGGCGCATGCTCGCGCACCGTTTTTAACAAGCTGTCCTTGGTAAACGGCTTGGTCAGATATTCGGAAGAGCCGACCATCGCTCCCCGCGCACGGTCGAACAAGCCATCCTTCGACGACAGCATGACAACCGGAGTGGCATGGAATTTGGCGCTTTTCTTGATCAGCGCGCAGGTTTGGTAGCCGTCCAGCCGGGGCATCAGGATGTCGCAAAAAATCAGCGCCGGCTGGTGATCGTTGACTTTCGCCAGCGCATCGAAACCATCCTCGGCCAGGATCACCTGATAGCCGGCCTGCCCCAGGAATATCTCGGCGGAGCGGCGGATGGTGCTGCTGTCATCGATCACCATGATTTTCAGATTGCCACCCTGTAACGTCATTGCCATGATGCGACCCCATCCTGCAGTTAAGAAATCCTGCCTCACTGTAACAAAAAAGAAGATGCTTTCAAACAATACTTGCCGAGCTGCAGATTTGCGATATTGATTTGCCAACGGACATTATTCAGACGGCAACAGCGCTTAAAGCGCGACCATTTCGAAGTCTTCCTTGCGCGCCCCGCATTCCGGGCAGGTCCAGTTCATCGGGATGTCTTCCCAGCGCGTGCCGGGGGCGATGCCGTCCTCCGGCAGGCCTTGCGCTTCGTCATAGACCCAGCCGCAAATCAGGCACATCCAGGTCTTGAATTGTTCTTTGTTGCTCACAGCCGACACCCCATCAAGTAAAATACGAAGTCAGTCATATTAATCTACCGGTCGTGCAAAACCAAACCTCCCCTCTGATACTGACGTTCGGCGTTTCCGACCCGGTCGGCGCGATCGGCGTCCAGGCCGACCTGGCCTCGTTTGCAGCGATGGGTTGCCACGGCGCCTCCGTGATCACGTCGATTCTGATCGGCGACACCGCGCGCATCGAGGACATCCAGCACATCGAGACCGACTGGATCATGGACCAGGCCCGCATGGTGCTGGAAGACATGCCGATTGCCGCCTTCAAGGTGGGCGCGCTGGGCAGCGTCGAAAACATCAGCATGATTGCCGAAATCGTCTCCGACTATCCCGACATTCCGCTGATTCTCGACCCCTTCATTTCCGCCCTGCCCGACCAGGGCATGGCGGAGGAAGACATGCTGCTGGCGATGCGCGAGCTGCTGCTGCCGCAAACCACCCTGTTCCTGGCTTCCGCAACCGAGCTGAACCTGCTGGCCGAAACCTGGCGCGAGCCCGGCAGCGCCGACCTGCTGGCCGAGGATGCGCGTGAAATCGCCGAATTCGGCTGCCGCTACCTGTTCCTGACCGGCGCCCCGTGCGCGCTGGGCAATATCGCCAACACGCTGTACAGCGCATCCGGCGTGGTGCGCCACGATGTCTGGCAACGCTTGCCGGGCGCCTTTTCCGGCGCCGGATCGACCCTGTCGGCAGCCATTGCGGCAATGCTGGCCAGCGGCCTGGAGGTGCCGGAAGCGGCGCTTGAAGCGCAAGAATTCACGATGGCCGCGCTATCCCACGCGCAACGCATCGGCATGGGAAAGCTGCTGCCGGACCGCTATTTCTGGGCCAGGGAATCCGGCCTGCAACCGCCCTGAACTGCCGCGGGCACGCTTCCCGATCTTTCCTGCTTATTTCCCACTTAACCCACTGTTTAACCGATTGTTTGCCATGACTTCCAAAAACGACGACCTATTTGCACGTGCCCAACTGACCACGCCCGGCGGCGTCAATTCGCCGGTGCGCGCGTTCCGCTCGGTGGGCGGCACGCCGCGTTTCATCAACCGCGCCGAAGGCCCGTATTTCTGGGATGCCGACGACAAGCGCTATATCGATTACATCGGTTCCTGGGGCCCGGCCATCGTCGGCCATGCGCATCCTGAAGTGGTCCAGGCGGTGCAGCAGGCGGCGGCACGCGGCCTGTCCTTCGGCGCGCCGACCGAAGGCGAGGTGCTGATGGCCGAAGAAATCTGCCGCCTGGTGCCGTCGATCGAACAGGTGCGGCTGGTGTCGAGCGGCACCGAAGCCACCATGAGCGCATTGCGGCTGGCGCGCGGCGCCACCGGGCGCGACAAGATCATCAAGTTCGAAGGCTGCTATCACGGCCATGCCGATTCCCTGCTGGTGAAGGCCGGCAGCGGCTTGCTGACCTTCGGCAACCCGACCTCGGCCGGGGTCCTGAAAGATTTCATCAAGCACACGCTGGTGCTGGACTACAACAACGTCCAGCAACTGGAAGACACGTTTAACAGCATCGGCGACCAGATCGCCTGCGTCATCGTGGAACCGGTAGCCGGCAACATGAACCTGGTGCGCGCCACGCCGGAATTCCTGCAGGCGATGCGGCGCCTGTGCAGCAAGCATGGCACGGTGCTGATTTTCGACGAAGTGATGTCGGGCTTCCGGGTCGCGCTGGGCGGCGCGCAAGCGCTGCACGGCATCACGCCGGACCTGACTGCGCTGGGCAAGGTGATCGGCGGCGGATTGCCGGTGGCGGCTTTCGGCGGCCGCACCGAACTGATGCAGCAGATGGCGCCGCTCGGCGCGGTGTATCAGGCCGGCACCCTGTCGGGCAATCCGGTTGCAGTCGCCGCCGGCATGAGCACGCTGAAACTGATCCAGGCCCCCGGCTTTTACGAGACGCTCGGCGCCCAAACCTCCAAGCTGGTGCAGGGCTTGTCGCAGGCCGCCAAAGACGCCGGCGTGACCTTCTGCGCCGATTCGGTCGGCGGCATGTTCGGCCTGTATTTCTCGGCCAAAGTGCCGACCAGCTACGCGGAAATGCTGGCCGGCAACAAGGAGCAGTTCAACATCTTCTTCCACGCGATGCTGGACGAAGGCGTGTACTTCGCGCCGGCCGCGTTCGAAGCCGGCTTCGTCTCGATCCAGCATGACGACGCGGTGATCGAGGCCACCGTAGCCGCAGGCCGCAAGGCTTTCGCGCAACTGGCCTGATATTGCGCCTGCCCCGGCCCCCGCGAGGGATGCTGGGGCGCTCTCTATTGGAAAATATACTGCAATAAGTATTTTTGTATTCGGCAGTATATTATTGAATGAAATGCCATAAAAATAAGCATACCCTGAATATTTTCAAAATACCCGGAAATCTTCCGGGTATTTTTTCGCCCGTGCGGCTAGGCCGGACGGCCTTGGCTTGCGCTCACTTGAGCCAGCCGCGCCGGCTGAAATACCAGAACGGCGTAACCGCGGAAGCGACCATCAGCGCCAGCGCAAACGGATAACCCAAAGACCATTCCAGCTCGGGGAACCAGCCCCTGAAGTTCATGCCGTAAATGCTGGCGATCAGGGTCGGCGGCAGGAAGGCGACGCTGGCGACCGAGAAGATCTTGATGATCTTGTTCTGGTTGATGTTGATGAAACCGACGGTGGCATCCATCAGGAAGTTGATCTTGTCGAACAGGAAGGATGTGTGGCCGTCCAGCGATTCGATATCGCGCAAGATCTGGCGCGATTCCTCGAACTGGTCGGCATTCAGCAGCCGGCCGCGCATCAGGAAACTGACCGCGCGCCGGGTGTCCATCATGTTGCGCCGGATGCGCCCGTTCAAATCCTCTTCCTGCGCCATCGCGTTCAGCGCGGCAGCCGCGTCCTGATCGGTGAATTCCTTTTGCAGCACGCGCCGGCTGACGTCCTCCAGATTCTGGTAAATCCCTTCCAGCGCATCGGCCGAATACTCGGCGTCGGTCGCGTACAGGTCGAGCAGCACGTCCTTGTAGTCGGCGATCGAACCGGGGCGCGAGCGGGCCCGCATGCGCACCAGGCGAAACACCGGCAAGTCGTCGGTATGCAGGGAAAACAGCATGCTCTTGGTCAGGATGAAGGCCACCGTGACGCTGCGCGACGGCCCTTCCTCCTCGTCGATCAGGAAATCGGTGCGCAGATGCAGGTCGCCGTTTTCGGCTTCGTAATAGCGCGCCGAGGCCTCGATGTCCTTGACCTCGTCCTCGCCCGGCAGGGTCACCTGGTAGATGCTCTTGATCCAGGCCCGCTCTGCATCGTTGGTGTCGGTCAGGTCGACCCAGATCGGCTCGATATTGGCCAGATCGGCGCGGGTGTCGATATATACCTGGTTGAGCCGGCCGTTTTGCAAAACGAATGCATTAATCATAAATTCTCCCAGTCATGCGGCCGCGCATGCAACACATACTGTAAATCGGAATGGTGCTATCAGGCAGGCTCGGAACGCGCTAGCGCAAGACGAATGCGGCGACAGCGACTATAAACCAGCAGGGTGACGGCCCGATGACAGGGTGGGCCGTGCCAGGTGCTGAAAACAGCGCAAGTGTACTTTCATCGATAGCGGCAAGCAAGCGTCAGCGCGCCGGCGGCAAGCAGCGCCATCAGGATCGCGCACCACAGCAGGCTCAGGCCGCGCTGTTTCGAAATTGCAATCATGGCAGTTCCGCCGAGCCCATCCGGCGCAGGATCAGGCCGGTGCGGCGCGCCAGATAAGCGGAGCCGCGATGGCTGTCGTAAAAGCGCGGGTTCGGCAGCATCACCGCCAGCCGGGCGGACTGGCTGGCGCTCAGGTTCGCCGCAGGAATGCCGTAGTAATGGCGCGCCGCGGCTTCGGCGCCGAACACGCCGTTGCCCCACTCGACCACGTTCAGGTAAATCTCGAAGATGCGTTCCTTGCTCATCCAGAATTCCAGCATGTAGGTGATGACCAGTTCCTGCGCCTTGCGGAAATAGCTGCGGCTGCCCGACAGGAACAGGTTTTTCGCCAGCTGCTGGGTGATGGTCGAGCCGCCTGCCACTACCCGGCCCTTGCGGTTGTTTTTCAGGTAGGCTTTTTCCAGCGAATCCCAATCGACGCCCCGATGCTCGGCAAACAGCGCATCTTCGGAGGCGATGATGGCACGCTTGAGATTTTTCGAAATCTGCGGGTATGGCACCCATTGCCGCTTGAGCGCGGCGTCCGGATTCTTTTCCTGCAAACGGGTCAGCTGCGCCTGCATGAAACTGGTGGAGGTTGGATTAAACACCACCCACAGGCCGATTTGCGCAAAATAATACAACTGCAGCAGCAGGAGCAGAAGCAGCGGCAACAGCAGCAGCCACCACAGGAATTTACGCAGTTTCTTCATCCGGTCGCCAGCTCAGGGCCGCTATTGCGTCTGTAACTGTAATCGCAGTTGCGCCAATACAGCGGCGGTGGCCGGCCGCACTCCGCGCCACAGCAGGAACGATTCCGCCGCCTGCTCGACCAGCATGCCCAGGCCGTCGCGCACCGCAGCGCCGTGCTGCGCGGCAAAGCGCATGAACACGGTCGGCTCCTTGCCGTACATCAGGTCGTAGGCAAAGGCGGCACGGCCGAACACGCCGGGCGCAACCGGCGGCAGCTCGGCCGACAGGCTGGCGGCGGTGGCGTTGATGACGATGTCGAACGGCCCGGCCAGATCGGCAAAGTCGCTGGCTGCAATCGGCCCCGCGGCGGCGAACTCCTGCGCCAGTGCGGCCGCGCGGGCGGCGGTGCGGTTGGCGAGCACCAGCTCGCCCGGGGCCTGCTGCAACAGCGGCAGGATCACGCCGCGCGCGGCGCCGCCGGCGCCCAGCAGCAGGATGCGGCGACCGGCCAGCGCCACGCCGGCATTGCGCACGATGTCGGCCACCAACCCGACGCCGTCGGTGTTGTCGCCGAAAATGGCGTCGCCGTCGAATTTCAGCGTATTCACCGCGCCGGCCGCTTGCGCGCGCGCGCTCAGGCGGGTCGCCAGCGCAAACGCTTCGAGCTTGAACGGCAGCGTCACGTTCGCGCCACGGCCGCCGGCGGCAATGAAGTCCGCCACGGTTTGATTGAAGCCGTCCAGCGGCGCCAGCAAGCGCTGGTAGTCGATGTCCTGCCCGGTCTGCGCGGCGAAGCTGGCATGAATTTCGGGCGATTTGCTGTGCGCTACCGGATGGCCGATAACCGCGTATCTGTCAGTCATAATTCAGTCGTTGCAGTCGTAATGGTTTTAATTGGCAGGGGCGTTGAGCACGGTTTCCAGCGCTTCCTCGCGGGTGAATTTGAAGCGGGTGACAACCTCCCACAGGTCATCCTTGCCGACGCTGCGCATGTTCTCGGGGAAGCGGCCGAACGGTGCGGAACGGCGGATGATCGCCAGCGTGGCGCGGTCCAGCTCGGGGATGCCGGAACTGCGCTCGATGCGCGGCCCGCCGTCGCGCTCGAAGATGGTGCCGTCCTGGAACACCGGGATCGAGACGATCAGCTCGCCGTACAGCTTCCTGCCATCTTTCTGCGGAAAATTCAGGGTGCCGATCTTCTCGATGCGCTCCTGCAGCGCCTTGTAATACATCGCATAGCCGACTCCGCGCGTGCTCGGCGTGATCTGGGTCCGCTTCGGGCGCTTGTTGTAGTCTTCGACATTCTTGGCGATTTCCGCCTCCATGCGCGCAATCGCCTTCGCACTGTCGACCGGATCGGCGCCTTGCGGCTGCGGCGGCGCCTCCTGCGGCTGGCCCTGGTTCCTTTGCGCCGGCACCCGGAACACGCTGTCCTTCTGCTGCAGCTGCTCCATCAGTTTCTTTTGCTGCGCTTCCAGATTGTCCTGCCTGCGCCTGGCCGCCTTGATGCTCTGGCCATCCTCGGCTTTATGCGAATCCGGCAGCGGCGACTTGGCGCGGCCCTGCGCGGCATTGCCGCCGCCGTCGAGGTTGGCCTGCGCCAGCGCCTCGGCCTTCAGCGGCGCCTTGTCGCGGCGGGCATTGACCAGGATCACTTCCAGCCCGGGGTCGGCCGGCGCAAAGCGCAGCGCCTGCGGCGCGGCAAAATGCACCGCCAGCAACGCACCATGCAGCAGCAGCGAGATGGCGACGGCCAGCGAGAGCGGCGTCAGTTTATGAAAGAACTTCACGAATATCAGGACATCCAGTGGCAAAGTGTTGGGATTTTACGGCAAACGCCGCGCCTCATCCGGCCAGCGCATCCTGCAGCGGGGCTGCATCCGGCTCCGCTGCAGTCTCTGCGGCCTCGACGGCAGCGGCCTCCTCGCCGCTGGCGACATCGGTTTCGGCTTCGGTGTCGCTCAACGCGTCTTCCGCCTGCGCCACGCTGTCGGCGTTCGGTGCCGAGACTACCTCCAGCAGGCGCGCTTCCACCGCCAGCTCGACCTCGTCCCAGCCGATCAGGTCCAGCCGGACTTGGGCGCCGCGCGCAATCGGAGGCGTGCCCGACAGCTTGATCACCAGCGGAATGTCGACCAGGCGGAACACCTCGTCCTTCAGCACCACCGCCTCGACCTGCCGGGCATGTTCTTGCGCCAGCCAGCGCAGGCACCAGTAGCGTTCCATGTTCGACTGGAAGTCGCCGTAGGCGGCGTAGGCGGCGTCGAACGCCGAGACGATCGCAAACAGATTGGCGTCGCGCTGCTTGAACGGCGCGGCCATCGGCGCGGTCACGCCGTGCTGGACGCAGGCCAGGATCTGCCACTGGTTGACCAGGTCGACGTAGCGCCGCAGCGGCGACGTGCTCCACGCGTATTGATCGACGCCCAGGCCCTGGTGCGGCGCCGCGTGCGTGACCATGCGCACCTGCATCCTGGCGGCCCAGCCGTTGCCGGAGCCGCCGCCTTGGGCGCGGTAGATGCCCGGCACGCCGTGCTCGTGCAGCATCTTGCCCCAGCTGCTGTTGGCGAAGATCATCAATTCCGCCACGATCTTGTCGAGCGGTGCGCCGCGCTTGCGGCGCACCACGCTGACCACGTCGTCCTCGACGTAGAAATTGAAATCGACCCGGTTGGTCTGCTCCGGCTTCAGGCCGAAGCCCTCGCGTTTGGCCATGCGGCCCTGCTCCAGCACCTGCGCCCATTGCCACAGCACGGCCAGCTCGGCCTTGTGCGGGTAGTCGCCGCTGCCGGCAGCCAGCGCCTCTTCGGTGACCAGATGATCGAGATCGTTCAAGCGCAGATTCGACACCATCGGCACCGCCTCGGCGCGCGACTCGGTGGACACAACCGACCAGTCGGTGGTATCCACGGTGGCGTACAGGGACAGGGCCGGGCGGGTCTGGCCGGCGCCCAGCGTGAAGGCTTCGACCAGTTCATCCGGCAGCATCGTGATCTTGTCACCCGGCATGTAGACGGTCGACATGCGCTGGCGCGCGATCGCATCGATCGCATCTTGCGGCCGGATCCCCAGCCCGGGCGCGGCGATGTGGATGCCGATGCGCACCAGGCCGTCAGCCAGAGTTTGCAGCGAAAAGGCGTCGTCGATTTCGGTGGTGGTGATGTCGTCGATCGAGAATGCCTGCACCTCGGCTACCGGCAGTTCCGGCATCTTCGGCACCGGCAGCGGCGCGAAGCCGGTGCCTTTGGGGAAGTTTTCCAGCAGGAATTTCCCCATGTGCAGCTCCTTGGCCGATTTGATGCCGCCGCAGGCCAGCATCAGGCGCGCCGGGCTGGTGTGCAGCGCGCTGCAAGCGGCGTCCAGCGCCTTGTATTCGATGCCGTTCTTGTCCGGCTTGAACAGCAGCTGGCGCACCAGCGGCTGCAGCGCAGCCGGCAAGCGGCCGGCTTTGAGCTCATCGACATATTGTTCCTGCAGCAAACCCTGCACGCGCTTTTTTTCGATGCCCGCCTGGGCCGCCTGCAGCGCCGCTTGCGGCGCCGGCTTGTAGCGGCCCTTGCCCTTCTTGTAGAAGTAGATCGGCGCTGCGTGCAGCTTCAGCAGCAGGCCGGCGGCCTCGACCGGCGTCGGCGCATGGCCGAAATATTCGGCGCCCAGATCGGCAAAGCCGAATTCTTCTTCGCCAGCGACTTCCCACAGAAAATCGAGATCGAGGTCTTGCGTCAGCAGCTGCGCGTCGGCCAGCAGTTCGGCCGCGGTCGGCGACTCGAACTGCAGCAGCACATCCTTGGCCCGCACCTTGGTCCGTTTGGCGCTGGGCAATTCGACTTGATACGATTCGCCGCTGTGGGAAAGTACGTGGCCGGCCTTGAAGTCGCCGGATTCTTCGAAAAATAGATTCATGAATCGCTTTATGGATAAATACTGGATTGGATGCCGGATCCAGCCGGACGCCGGGCCATCAATAAATACTGCATTCGGTATTTTTTAACACCGCACTATATACATGTGGAAATACACGTTTTAACGCCATACTCCAATTATTTCCCGATCATTTAACGCGCAGTGCGGCAATCGCTGGCAAGAACAGCTCGGTCACCAGCAGCGCCGCGCCGCGCCGCCGGTACAGGCAGCGGCGCGCAAACAGCGGCGCCGACAACGCTTGCGGCGCTCCGCCGAGCGCCGCGCAAGCGCGCTGCACCAGCGGATGCGCTGCGTGCAGGCGCGCATATTCGAGCGCGCCGCGGGCGACGATCGGGTCGCCGAACAGCGTGGTGCCGAGCGAGCGCTCGCCCAGGCGGCGAAACAGCGGCCACTGCGCCGCCGTCGCCGCCAGCGGCACGACGGTATGGGCGAACACCATCGGCCGCCCGTCGCATTGCAGGAAGACGTCGCGCTCGAGCACCTTGCGCGGCTGCGGCAAGCCGATCGGCGCGCATTCATCAAACAGGCAGACTGCGCGCCGCTGCGCCAGGCGCCGTACCCGGAACTGCTCGGAACGCGCGATCAGCTTGGCAGTCAACGAAGCGCGGTCGGTCAGCCAGACGCGCATCGCTGGCGATGGATTGACGCCATTGACATGCGCAACCCAGTTGGCGACAGCGGACCAACCCGGCATTATCGATCCGGCATGATGAAGGCTTGATTTCATCATGCCCCATTCTCACCCTCTCCCTCTGGGAGAGGGTCGGGGTGAGGGGATCCAGTTCCAATATTATTCGTTCCGGATCCATAGCGCGCATCGTCGGCGGATTGTACCGGCGGGCGCGCCGGCGTCACGCCGCAAAACGCCAGCACTTCGTCGGCATAGCGGGTGAAGTCCGACAAGCCGTGGTCGCTGCCGTTGATCACGCGGTGCCGCGCGCCGGGATAGTGCGCGACCATTTCCTGCCAGTCCAGCACTGCGTCGCCGCTGGCGGCGATCAGGAAATAGCGCTCGGGCCGGCTGATTTGCTCGACACCCAATGCTTCCAGCTCCGTAATATAGCTGCGCTTGAATTCGAACGGCGCGTCGGAGTGGAACGCGGTCGTCACGCCGACATGCGGTTCCAGGTCGCGCGGCGGCTTGACTGCCGGGTTCAGCAGCACCGCGCGGCAACCCAATTGTTCGGCCAGCCAGGTCGCGTAATAGCCGCCGAGCGAAGAGCCGATGATGCTCAGCTCTGCCGCCGGACAGGATTGCGCCAGCTGCAGCGCCTGCTCCACCGCCGCCCGCGGCGACGCCGGCAGTTGCGGGCACAGGTACTCGTCCGCACGCCCGAGCGCCTGCATCCGCTCGGCCAGCAGTTGCGCCTTGAACGACTGCGGCGAAGAGCGAAAGCCGTGCAGGTACAGGATCATGATGCCAAAGCCGAGCCGTCGCCGTACGCCAGCGCATCCAGAATCTTCTGGTGCACGCCGCCAAAAGCCCCATTGCTCATCACCAGGATGGTGTCGCCGTCTTGCACCGATGCCGCGATGGCCGGCACTAGGGTTTCCAGCGTGCTGAAAGTGCGCGCTTTTGCGCCCAGCGGCGCCAGCGCCGCAGCCAGGTCCCAGCCCAGTCCGTCCGGCCCGCCGTAGCCGAACACCAGGTCGGCCCCGGCCAGGCTGGCGGCCAGCGCCTGCTTCATGGTGCCCAGCTTCATAGTGTTGGAGCGCGGCTCCAGCACCGCCAGGATGCGGGCGGCGCCGACCCGCTTGCGCAGGCCGGCCAGCGTAGTGGCAATCGCGGTCGGATGATGGGCGAAATCGTCGATTACCGTGACGCCGCCGACCGCGCCGCGCACTTCCATGCGGCGCTTGACGTTCTCGAACCGTGCCAGCGCCTCGATCGCCTGCGCCGGCAGCACGCCGACATGGCGCGCCGCGGCAATCGCCGCCAGCGCATTCATCCGGTTGTGCTCGCCGCTGAGCGACCAGCACACGGTGCCCTGCGACTGGCCGTTGAAAATCACGTCGAAACTGTCGTCCTCATGCTCGCGCAAGGACCAGCCGATGCCGAGATCGACCCCGAAAAATTCGGTTTCGCTCCAGCAGCCGCGCTCCAGCACGCGCTGCATCGACGCTTCGCGGCCATTGACGATCAGCCGCCCGAGCCCGGGCACGGTGCGCACCAGATGGTGGAACTGGGTTTCGATCGCGGCCAGATCCGGAAAAATGTCGGCGTGGTCGTATTCCAGATTATTCAGGATCGCGGTCTTCGCATGGTAATGGACGAACTTGCTGCGCTTGTCGAAAAAAGCGGTGTCGTACTCGTCGGCCTCGATCACGAAAAAATCGGAGCTCTCGCCCAGCGCCGACAGCCGCGCCGAAATGCCGAAATTCATCGGCACACCGCCGATCAGGAAGCCGGGTGCGTAGCCGGCTTCCTGCAGAATCCACGCCAGCATCGAGGCGGTGGTGGTCTTGCCGTGGGTGCCGGCCACCGCCAGCACCCATTTGCCGCGCAGGATATGGTCGCCGATCCATTGCGGGCCGGACGTATACGGCAAGCCGCGGTTGAGGATTTCCTCCATCAGCGGGTTGCCGCGCGAGACCACGTTGCCGATCACGAACAAGTCCGGCTGCAGATTCACCTGCTCGGGGCCGAAACCCTGGATCAGCGCGATGCCCTGCGCTTCGAGCTGGCTGCTCATCGGCGGATACACATTGGCATCGCAGCCGGTGACGGTGTGCCCGGCTTCTTTCGCCAGCACCGCCAGGCCGCCCATGAAAGTGCCACAAATGCCCAGAATATGGATATGCATGATGCCTGCTTGAAAATGGAATACCGCGATTTTACCTGAGCGGCCGCAGCGCGACCTGCAGCCGCGCGTTGCCATCGGTAGTATGATGCGCGCCATGGATATCCATTACCCGACCGATGCCGCGCTGCTGCGCAGCGAAATCGCCGCCGCCGCCGCGCGCATGATTGCGCAGGACGGCGCCGACTATGCCAGCGCCAAGCGCCGCGCGGCCGAGCAAATCCTCGGCCGTTCCAAAACGCGCAAAGTGCGCGGCGAAATCCTGCCCGACAATGCGCAAATCGAAGAGGAAGTGCGGATTTACCACGCGCTGTTTTCCGGCGACAGCCAGCCGGCGCGGCTGCTGCACCTGCGCCAGATCGCGCAGCGCCTGATGCAGGACCTGGCGCCCTTCAATCCGCACCTGACCGGCGCGGTCCTGAACGGCAGCGCGGGCGAGCATTCCGATCTGCATTTGCAGCTGTTTACCGACAATCCGAAGGATGTCGCGCTGTTCCTGCTCAACAAGGATGTCAGCTTCGAAGTGTCCGAAGCGCCGCGCTCGCAACATCGCCCCGCGCGCGACCCGGTCGAGACCCTGAGCTTCCTGTGGCACAACGAAGGCGTGCATCTGGCGATTTACGGGCCGGACGATTTGCGCGGCAGCAATAAATCGAAAAGCGAACGCGCCAATCTTGCGGCGCTGCAGGCGCTGATCGCGGAAAGCCAGTCCGATGAAACGTAACGCTGCGCTATTTGTCTTCACAGGCTTGCTGTTTGCCGCCATCGGCGCCTATTTCGGCGTCCAGAGACTGGCGCCGGACCCGGCCCAGGCAGCCGCAGTCAACCGCCTGCTGGCCCAGACCCTACCCGATGCGCACGGCCAGCCGCAAGCGCTGTTCGCCTGGCGGGGTCAGCCGATGATCGTCAACTTCTGGGCCACCTGGTGCGCGCCCTGCGTCCAGGAAATGCCGGAACTGTCCGCATTGCAGGCGGAAATTGCCCCTCGCGGCATTCAACTGCTCGGCATCGGCATCGATTCAGCCGACAACATCGCCAAGTTTGCCGACAAGTACCGGATCGGCTACCCGCTGTTTGTCGCCGGCGTGAGCGCCACTGAACTGACGCGCGCGTTCGGCAATCAGGCCGGCGGCTTGCCGTATACGGTTTTGATCGGGCGTGACGGGCACGTAAAAAAGACCTATCTGGGGCGTTTGAAAATCGATGAATTACGCGCCGATCTTTCCCTGATGTAATTTCCATAACGAGTTTTTTCTTGCCAACCGACGCCATTCAGCGGCAAAATGCGGCCATCCTCGCTAAACCTGCTTTTAAGCCAAGCATCCTTCATGGCAAAAAATATCCTTTTAATCAACGGTCCCAACCTCAACCTGCTCGGCAGCCGGGAGCCCGAAGTCTACGGAACGGCGACGCTGCAAGATGTCGAGCAAGCTGCACTGGCGCAAGCTGCGGCTGCGGGCGCCGCGATGGACTGCTTCCAGAGCAACCATGAAGGTGCACTGATTGACCGGATCCACGCCGCCCGCGCGGAAGGCGTCGATGCCATCGTCATCAATCCCGGCGGCCTGACCCACACCAGCGTAGCTTTGCGTGATGCGCTGGCGGGGGTGTCGATTCCGTTCGTCGAGATACACATCTCGAATGTCCATCAGCGCGAAGCGTTTCGCCACACGTCTTTCCTGTCGGCCATTGCGGTGGGCGTTATCTGCGGCTTGGGGGTGGCAGGCTATCAGGCGGCCATCGAGTTCGCACTGCGGAAACTTTAATTTCGCGCATTTTCTGCTATATTTCTTCAAATAGCTTACAATTTCAGCCATTTTGCTAACAAAAACACTACCGAGGGATTTCACATGGACCTACGAAAACTCAAAACACTGATCGATCTGGTCGCTGAATCCGATATCGCCGAGCTGGAAGTGACCGAAGGTGAAGGCAAAGTCCGCATCGTCAAATCGTCCGCCTACCTGCAAAATCAGCAAGTAATGATGATGCCGCAACAGATGATGTCGCAAGCGATGCCGACAGTAACGACAGCGCCCGCAGCACCGATAGCAGCACCAGTGGAGAACGCGGCTCCTGCCGTGCCGGAAGGCTATCTGGTCAAGTCGCCGATGGTCGGCACTTTTTACCGCTCATCGGCACCTGGCTCGGCGCCTTTCGTCAACATCGGCTCCAGCGTCAAGGAAGGCGAAACGCTGTGCATCATCGAGGCCATGAAACTCCTGAATGAAATTGAAGCCGATGCTTCCGGCGTCATCACGCAGATCCTGGTCGAAAACGGCCAGCCGGTCGAATACGGCCAGCCGCTGTTCGTGATCGGTTAAGCGCGCCGCCTGTGGCGCCTGCTGCGGCAGGCGTTGCAAGCTTATTCCCCACGCCTGGCGTTTAACCTTCAAGGCATCACGAACCCACACCACTATGTTTGAAAAAATCCTCATTGCCAATCGCGGTGAAATTGCGCTGCGTATCCAGCGTGCCTGCCGCGAAATGGGCATCAAGACTGTCGTCGTGCATTCCGAAGCCGACCGCGAAGCAAAATACGTCAAACTGGCCGATGAATCGGTCTGCATCGGCCCGGCGCCATCGTCTTCAAGCTATCTGAGCATGCCGGCCATCATCAGCGCGGCTGAAGTCACCGACGCCCAGGCGATCCATCCCGGCTACGGCTTCCTGTCCGAAAATGCCGATTTTGCCGAACGGGTCGAGCAATCCGGCTTCATCTTCATCGGTCCGCGCCCGGATTCGATCCGGCTGATGGGCGACAAGGTTTCCGCCAAGCAAACCATGATCAAGGCCGGCGTGCCCTGCGTGCCCGGCTCGGAAGGCGCGTTGCCTGACGATCCCAAGATCATCATCCAGACTGCGCGCAAGGTCGGTTATCCGGTCATCATCAAGGCGGCCGGCGGCGGCGGCGGGCGCGGCATGCGCGTGGTGCATACCGAAGCTGCGCTGCTCAATGCAGTCGCCATGACCAAGGCCGAAGCCGGCGCCGCCTTCGGCAATCCGGAAGTGTATATGGAGAAGTTCCTGGAAAATCCGCGCCATGTGGAAATCCAGATCCTGGCCGACGAATTCAAGAACGCGATCTGGCTCGGCGAGCGCGACTGCTCGATGCAGCGCCGGCACCAGAAGGTAATCGAAGAAGCACCGGCGGCAGGCATCCCGCGCAAGATCATCGAAAAGATCGGCGAACGTTGCGCCGAAGCCTGCCGCAAGATCGGCTACCGCGGCGCCGGCACCTTTGAATTCCTGTACGAGAACGGCGAGTTTTACTTCATCGAGATGAATACCCGGGTCCAGGTCGAGCATCCGGTGACTGAAATGATCACCGGCATCGACATCGTGCAAGAGCAGATCCGCATCGCGGCCGGCGAAAAGCTGCGCTATCGCCAGCGCGAAGTCAAGCTCACCGGCCATGCGATCGAGTGCCGCATCAATGCCGAAGATCCGTTCAAATTTACGCCATCGCCCGGCAGGATCACGTCCTGGCACACTCCCGGCGGCCCCGGCATCCGGGTCGATTCGCATGCGTATGCCGGCTATTACGTGCCGCCCCACTACGATTCGATGATCGGCAAGGTGATTGCCTACGGCGCCACGCGCGAACAGGCGATCCGGCGGATGCAGATTGCGCTGTCCGAAATGGTGGTCGAAGGCATCCTGACCAACATTCCGCTGCACCGGGAACTGATGGTCGATGCCCGCTTCATCGAAGGCGGCACCAGCATCCATTACCTGGAACATAAACTGGCGGAAAAGCCGGATTTACCGAAGGTGCCGCTAAAACCCACCAAACCGTTGCCATGAGCTGGACCGAAATCGTCATTGAAGTCGCACGCAGCCACGCGGAAGCCCTGTCGGATGCGTTGATGGAAGCCGGCGCGCTGTCGGTTTCTGTCGAAGATGCCGACCTCGGCACTGCGGCCGAAGTACCGCTGTTCGGCGAGCCCGGCATGGAGCCGGAACAGGCCGCCTGGGAGCGCAGCCGCGTAATTGCACTGACCGACACCGATGCCGATCAGGCCGCCATTGTCGCGCAAGCGAGCGCCGCCGTCCGGCTGGCCGCCATCCCGGCCTACACGCTGCGGGCAGTGGCCGATCAGGACTGGGTGCGCCTGACCCAATCCCAGTTCGAACCGATCCATATCGGCAAGAACATCTGGGTGGTGCCCAGCTGGCATACCGCGCCCGACCCGAACGGCCTGATACTGGAACTCGACCCCGGCCTGGCCTTCGGCACCGGCAGCCATCCGACCACGCGCCTGTGCATGGAGTGGCTGGAAGCGCATGCGCAACAAATATCCCAAGGCTTGTCGGTGCTCGACTACGGCTGCGGCTCCGGCATCCTGGCGATGGTCGCCAAGAAACTCGGCGCGGCCAGCGTGATCGGGGTCGATATCGATCCGCAGGCAATCGAATCGGCGAATGCCAATAGCGCGCGCAACAACTGCACCATCGATTACTACCTGCCGGATGCCTTCGGCGCGGCGGCGCCGGATCGTACCTTCGACATCGTGGTAGCGAATATCCTGTCCGGCCCGCTGGCGCTGATGGCGCCGATGCTGGCTGCGCGAGCCGCCGCCGGCGGCGCGCTGGTGCTGTCGGGTATTTTGGCGCAACAGGCAGAAGAAGTCGCCGCCGCCTACGCTCCCTTCATCAGCCTGACGGTATGGGCCGAGCAGGACGGCTGGGTGGCACTTTCCGGCCATCGTGCGGCGTCATCAGACCAGGCATAGCAATGGCGCTCGCCACCCGGTGTCCGCATTGCCATACGACGTTCCGGGTCGCGCATGACCAATTGAAATTACGCGGCGGCATCGTGCGCTGCGGACAATGCCGGCAGGTGTTCAACGGCATCGAACATTTGTTGCCTCCTGCCGGAATCCAGCCGGCGGCAAACCCCGGTGTACCGCCCAAAGACGACCTGAGCCATGTCGATCGGCTGATTCCGCCGGCAGCCGTGGGCAATCAGGTCGAAATCGGCTTGCCATCGCGCGTAGATTCCGAACCTGATGCCGCAGCGCCGCAGCCCAAGCTCACCGAACCGGCCAATATACTGGATGAGCTGGATTATGCGGCGCTGGAGGGAATGACGCTGATGCATTTCCCGCCGGCAGATCAGCCGGAGCAGCCGGATGAATCAGCTCCGGCCGCTGGCGTTGCGGCGGATAACCCGTCACTGACCGAGCACAATACCGCTCCAACAGAAAAAACATCGGCCGCCCGCTTCGAAACGAGAATAGAGCCCGGGCTAACCGCTGCATTGCCGGCCGCTGAACCGGATTTCGCCCCGCAGGCCGAGGAATATCCGCAGGATGAACCCGGCTTCATCGCCGCCGCCCGCCGCCGGCAACATCGGGAGCCGCGCAGCCGGCTGCTATTCGGTATCGGCTCGACCATTCTGGCGCTGACCCTGCTGGCGCAAGCCGCTTATGCACTGCGCCATCAAATTGCAGCGCACCTGCCGCAGACCAGGCCGGCGCTGCTCGCCGTCTGCCGCACGCTCGGCTGCAGCATCACGCTGCCGGCCCGGATTGATGCAATCAGTATCGAATCCTCCGAACTGCAGACCCAGCCAGGTACGGCTGGCACCCTTACTCTGACGCTCCTGCTGCGTAATCGCAGCAGCACGGCACAGGCCTGGCCGGATATGGAGCTGACCTTAAATGACGGCAATGAGGACGGCAATGAGCGCCCGATCCTGCGGCGCATCTTCACGCCGCGTGAATTCCCGCTTGGCGCCACCGAGATCGCCAACGGCTTTGCCGCCAACAGCGAGCAATCGGTTCGGCTCACGTTCGCGCTGACGCAATTGAAAGCTGCCGGATATCGCGTGATTTTGTTTTATCCATAATCTCAAGAAACCATAGAAACTTGCCAGTATTTTTAATGCCGCAATATTTACGTGCGAAAAATGTAGTTTTTAACTGATACTCAAAGTATTTAACATTTACCACGCCGCAACTGAAATCCACTTTGTTGCGCCCACTTCAACCAGCCTGATCGATTCCCTCGACTTTCCACCATGACTTCCCTGATTTGCGGTTCCATCGCTTTTGATACCATCATGTCGTTCGGAGACCGCTTCTCCAACGCCATCCTGGCCGACCAGCTGCACAAGATCAACGTCGCCTTTCTGGTGCCGGAGTTGCGCAAGGAGTTCGGCGGCTGCGCCGGCAATATCGCCTACAACCTGAAACTGCTGGGCGGCGACCCGCGCATCATGGCCACCGTCGGCCAGGACAGCCAGCCGTACCTCGACCGGCTCGACCATCTGGGCATTTCCCGGCGCAATATCCGCACTTGCCCGGCCGCCTATACCGCGCAGGCGTTCATCACCACCGATGCCGACAACAACCAGATCACCGCCTTCCACCCGGGTGCGATGATGTTCTCGCACCAAAACCGGGTGGCCGACGCCGGCCCGGTCAAACTGGCCATCGTCGCGCCGGACGGCCCCGACGGCATGCTGCAGCACGCCAGCGATTGCGCCGAACTCGAGATTCCATTCATCTTCGACCCGGGGCAGGGCTTGCCGATGTTCAGCGGCGCCGAACTGGTCCATTTCATTGAACTGGCAACGTATGTTGCTGTCAATGACTATGAAGCCGAGTTGTTAACCCAGCGCACCGGCCTGACGCTGGATCAGATTGCGCAGCGGGTGTCGGCGCTGATCGTCACGCGCGGCGAGTTGGGTGCCCATATCTTCACTGCGGCCGAAAAGATCGAGATCGACTGCGTTGCGGCTGACCGCATCGTCGATCCGACCGGTTGCGGCGACGCCTTTCGCGCCGGCATGCTGTTCGGCTTGAGCAACGGGATGGATTGGGCCACCACCGGCCGCCTAGCCAGCCTGCTGGGGTCGATCAAGATCGCGCACCAGGGCGGCCAGAATCACGCTCCGGGCAAGGCTGAAATTGAAGAACGCTTCCTGGCCGCGTTCGGTTATCGCCTGTAAAGAAGGGGCTCGGATCGATGCACGCCTATTACCGCCCGCCAGTCTTGCTGCTGGCCGCACTGACAATCGGGTGCTCCATGCCGGTACTGCCGAACGCCGATCCGATGACATCTTCCACCCAGGGCAGCACTTTGGTGCGGGTGGCAACCGTCACGGCCGTCGGCAGTGCAGTGATTGTTACCACGGCTGATGCGCCGGGGTTGGCAGGCGAGGTGGTTGCCGGCGATCCGGCAGCAGCGCACAGCGGGCAGCGCAGCCGAACCGTCACCGAATTGACGCTGCGCTTTGACAATGGCGCTAGCGCCGTCTATCGGATCGAGCCGGGAGCGCTTTTTCAGCCGGGCGAGCAGGTCAAAGTGATGGCGCGCAACGGCCGCACCACCCGCATCGCGCACTGAACGCCTCTGCAATATTCACTCGGGGAGCAAAGCCTGCCGCAGCGCGGCGAGCGTCAATTGCGGCGCGTGGATTTCCAGCAGCTTGCGCTTGTTGGTCTGGCCGTGCATCAGTACCACCGCGCCCTTCGGCAGGCCCAGCGTAGCGGCGATAAAACGCGTCAGCGCCAGATTCGCCTTGCCTTCGATCGGCGGCGCCTGCAGCCGTATCTTCAATACGTCGTCCAGTACGCCAACAACTTCGCTGCGTTTCGCATTCGGCGTGATCTGCACCGCCAGGCGGATGCCGTGCTCGGTCTGCGAACACCAGTCCCGGCTCATGCCAGCGACAACACCAGACTGCTGAGCAGCTGCAGTGCCACTTGCAGCAGCAACAATGCCGCCAGCGGCGACAAGTCGACATTGCCGATCAGCGGGATGATGCGCCGCAATGGCCGCAGCAGAGGTTCGTTCAGCGCCCGCACCACCGGCGCCAGCGGCGCATGCGGATTGACCCAGCTGAACACCGCTTCGATGATCAGCAAACCCATCCAGCCATAAAACGCCCACTGCAACAGCCGCAGCAGCGCCAGCAACAGCAGCGCCTGGAACGGGAACGGCGACACGATCAGCATCTCGACCGCAGTCGCCACCACGGCGATCAGGTAGGCACCGAAGATGCAGGCCCAATCGTAGCCGCCCACGCCTGGCAATACGCGACGCAGCGGCAGTACCAGCCAGTCCGACAGGCGAAAAACAAATTGCGCGATCGATGCCGGCGGCCGTATCCGCACTGCCTGCATCCAGAATCGCAACAGCAGCACGCCGGCCACGATAACCGCCACGGTACCTACTACCAACGTCAAAATGCCATGCAGCATGGAAACCCTCCAGATAAAAAACCCGCCGTATGACAGCAAGCCACACAGCGGGTATTGTGCCAGAAGCCGTACCGGCTTCCAGGAAGCCTGTCGGACTTAGGATGCCGAAACGAAAAACCGGCTGGCATACCAACCGCTCAAACACTTCCGCAACCGGCTTGCCCTAAGTCCGACAGCCTCTTGGCCCAGTCACCGGATTACGGACGGGAGCCGGTTGGAAACGGCCATGCGGCAGCAGGATTAAGCACGGTTTTCGCATCCGATTTTGCCGTCGCTTTTTTGGGAGCTGCAGTTTTCGCTGCCGGTTTCTTGCTCGCAGCCGCTTTCGGT
>NZ_AVCC01000035.1 GCF_000622895.1 Herminiimonas sp. CN | reverse complement strand
AATATTCGCAATGAATATATGGGACGAGTGCCATGAAAATTACCATACTCCTTATTTTTTACGAAAATAACCGAATTACGTCAGCGGCTCGTCCTTTTCATGCTCTTCGCGGACTGGATAACGCCAGTTATCCGCTTTAAATAGCGGCCGGAATCCGGCGAACTTGAGCAAAATTGCATCAATTGATGCTTTCAGCCGAGGAGCTATGCCGGCGCTTAATTCGACAAAAAAAGTTGTTGTAAATCATTTAGGAAAGATTGCCCCAACCCGGTCGGCCTGATGATTTGATGATCGCGATACAGCAAGCCTTTTGACTCTGCCAGCGTCAGCGTTTTTTCGATCGTGTTGAGCGCCAGGCCGGTGCGTTCGGCAAACAGGTTGACCTGAAAGCCGTGGTTGAGCCGTAGCGCATTGAGCATGAATTCAAAAGCCAGGTCTTCGCGGCTGATCTCATGTTGCTCCTGGATCTGGGCGCCCTGCACAATGTGCTCGAGATACGCTTTGGGCTGCTTGTAGCGCATCTGCCGTACGATCCGATGCGGGAACGACAGCTTGGAATGCGCGCCGGCGCCGATCCCCAGGTAATCGCCGAACTCCCAGTAATTGCGGTTGTGGCGCGCCTGCCGCTGCGGCTGCGCGTAGGCCGAAACTTCATATTGCGCATAGCCGGCAGCAGCGGTCAGATCGCGGATCATGTCCTGCATGTCGGCGCTGGCGTCGTCGTCCGGCACTACCGGCGGGTGTTTGGCAAAAAAAGTATTCGGCTCCAGCGTCAGGTGGTACAGGGACAGGTGCGGCGGCGCATAGGCAATCGCCGTCTCGATATCCCGCCGCGCCTGCGCCAGCGATTGCTGCGGCAGCGCGTACATCAGATCCAGATTGAAATTATCGAAATTGGCGTGAGCGATATCGACCGCCCGGCGCGCCTCATCGCCATCGTGGATGCGTCCCAGAGCCCGCAGGTGCTGCGCATTGAAGCTCTGGATGCCGATCGATAGCCGGTTGACGCCGCTGGCGCGATAGGAGCGGAACTTCTCGGCCTCGAAAGTGCCGGGATTGGCCTCCATCGTGATCTCGGCTGCGCCGTCCAGCGGCAGCAAAGTGCGCACATCCGACAGCAAGCGGTCCAGACCGGCGGCCGACAGCAGGCTGGGCGTACCGCCGCCGATGAATACGGTGTAAACCTTGCGGCCCCAGATCAGCGGCAGCGCGCTTTCCAGATCGGCGCGCAAGGCCGCCAGATAATCGTCTTCGGGAAACCCGCCCTGCACCTCGTGCGAGTTGAAGTCGCAATACGGGCATTTCCTGACGCACCATGGAAAATGGATATACAGCGACAGCGGCGGCAGCGCAGCCAAATGCAATGTGCCCGGCTTCATGAAAGCGGCCGCCGCTTCAAGCGGCTGAGCGGTGCTGCTTGCAGCTTTGTCTGCCGCATCTATCAGTTTGATAGGAATCATTGCAATTTTCTAACCAGCGAACGCAAGGCCTGACCGCGATGCGAGAGCGTATTTTTCTGCTCGGGAGACAGTTCGGCAGCGGTCTTGCCCAGGCCGGCCAGCCAGAAATGCGGATCGTAACCGAAGCCGCCAGCGCCGCGCGGCTCGGCAATGATTTCGCCGTCCCAGCGCCCTTCGGCAATAATCGGCTGCGGGTCGCTGGCGTGGCGCACGTATACCAGCGCGCAGTAATAGTAGGCGGACTTGTCCGCATGCGGCGCCAGGTCGGCCAGCAGCTTGCGGTTGTTGGCGGCATCCGACTTCGGTTCGCCGCCGTAGCGGGCCGACAGCACGCCGGGCGCACCGCCCAGCGCAGTCACGCACACGCCGGAATCATCGGCCAGCGCCGGCAGACCGGTCATGGCAGCGGCGTGACGCGCCTTGGCCAGCGCATTCTCGATGAAGGTCGGATGCGGTTCCTCCGCTTCCGGCACGTTAAATTCGCCTTGCGGGCGCAGCGTGAAGCCGATGGCCCCCAGCATCTGGCCAAACTCCTTCAGCTTGCCGGCATTATTGGAAGCTAACACGATGGTTTTAGTCATGAAATTCTGCTGCGAAAAGCCGCTCCCGCAACGGCTTTTACCTATCCTTTAAAATTTAATATATGGAGTATGGCAATAAATCATGCACTTCACGCGCAATTTTATTGCGGCAATTCAAAATACATGACCTTGTATATTCAATGAAACAGCACCGCAGAAAACTTATAAACCGAGCGTTTCTTTCTGCATGCTGATCAGTTCGGCTATCCCCCGCTGCGCCAGGTTAAGCAACTGGTCCATGGTGGCGCGATCGAATGCGACGCCTTCTGCAGTGCCCTGCACCTCGATGAAATGGGCGGCATCGGTCATCACCACATTCATGTCGGTGTCGCAGCCCGAATCTTCCTGGTAGTCAAGATCGAGCAGCGGCGTGCCGCGCACCACCCCAACCGAAATCGCCGCCACGAAATGCTTGAGCGGCACCGCCGCAATAACGCCGCGCGCAACCAATTGCGAGAATGCATCGTAAGCCGCGACCATGGCGCCGGTGATTGCTGCAGTGCGGGTGCCGCCATCGGCCTGGATCACGTCGCAATCCAGATGCAGCGTGCGTTCGCCGAAGGCTTCCAGATCGAAGGCGGCGCGCAGCGAACGGCCGATCAGGCGCTGGATTTCCTGGGTGCGGCCGGACTGTTTGCCTTTGGCCGCCTCGCGATCCATGCGGGTATGGGTGGAGCGCGGCAGCATGCCGTATTCGGCAGTCAGCCAGCCCTGCCCTTTGCCCCGCAAAAAAGCAGGCACCTTGTCCTCGATGCTGGCGGTGCAAATCACCTTGGTATCGCCGAACTCGATCAGCACCGAACCCTCCGCATGCTTGGTGTAATTGCGGCACAGGCGGATCGGGCGCAGCGCATCGGCAGCACGTCCGTCGGCGCGTATTTCATGGTGCATGGTGTCAATCCTTGGAAGTTATACGGTTGGTTTTCTGGATCGCGCCGCGAATCTCGGCAATCGCTCTCTCGATTTCAGCTTCATCGAATGCGTCAGGCTCCGCCGCCGTGCCATCCGGCGCCGCCAGGATGGTGGTGGTGACCTCGCCCAAGGGCAAGGTATTGGTCGTAATTGTAGCCTCATCGGCCAATGCGACGCTGCCATTCCACATCATCGCCAGCGCAGTGACGTTATCCGAATGCTTGCCGGCAATGCCGGTGGCGCTGGCCAGCAGCTCCGGAACCGCACGCACGATCGTATGGCTTTGCAAGCTCTGGGCCAGTACGTGATCCGGCAGCACCGACCACAAGCCGTCCGAACACAGCAGCATGATGTCGCCAGCCTGCAGCAAAGAGCGGCGGGACATCTCGACAATCGGCAAATTGGGCGCACCGAGGCAATTGAACAACTTGTTGCGGTCGGGATGCGTATCGCGCTCGGAAGGTTTCGCCTTGCCCTGCGCAATCAGGGTTTCGATGCGCGAGTGATCCCGGGTGCGGGCCAGGATTTGCCCGTTGCGCAGCCAGTACAGGCGCGAATCGCCGCAGTGCGCCCAGTAAGCGTAGCCATGCTGGATCAGGCAGGCGACAATGGTGGTGCGCGGCGTTTCCGGCAGATTGTGGGCATCGCGGTAATGCAGAATTTCGCGGTGCGCATCCAGGAAACTCTCCTCGAAAAAACGCTCCGGCTGATGGATATACGGCTCCGCGTTCTGGCGAAACACGGTATTGATGGTCTGCAGCGCAATGGTGGCCGCCATCTCGCCCTGAATATGCCCGCCCATGCCATCGGCCAGCAATAACAGCAAGGCGTCGCGGGTAAAGCTGTAGCCCATGCGGTCCTGGTTGACCTTGCGGCCGCCGACATGGCTTTCTTGATAGACGGAAAATCGCATGGAACCGATCTGTTATAAAAGGAATACGGCCAAATCCAGCCGCATTCATGAAAGAAAAATTACCGCGTGTGTTCCTGGATCGTGACTCCCGGCTTGGAATTTCTGAACCCGAGATCATCCCACATGCCACGTAATTTCTTCGAAAAGCGCAGCAGCGCGCCTGGCTCTGCAGCGGCTGTCACCTGCTCCAGCAAGGCCTTTTGCAACGCAAACACGCTGGGCGGTCGCTGCAGCGGGTCGAGCATCAGGCACCACCGGACCATCCTGATCAGTTCGGGCGAATACAAATCCATCAGCTTGGCCAGATAGGCGTCGATTTTATCGACCTTGCCGCGCTGCTCCGCCGGCGGCGGCGGCGCCCCGACCATGCAGGAAAACATCGCCGCGCCGATGCTGTAGATGTCGGTCCAGGGACCCAGATTGCCGTTCTTGGCATACAACTCGGGCGGCGCAAAGCCGGGCGTATACATCGGATACAGCTTCACCAGGTCGGTGCGGAAGGTCTGCCGCGCGGCACCGAAATCGAGCAGGATCGGCGTGCCATCAATGCGCAGGTAAATATTTGCCGGCTTCAGATCGAGGTGTAACAGTTTTCCCGCATGCACTTCACGCAAGCCATTCAGGACTTGGCTGAACATCGTGCGAATGAAGCGCTCCGACAGCAACGGCTTCTCGCCCGCATCGCGGCGCCGCAGGATGTGATCCTGCAGCGAGCGGCCCGACTCATACGCCATCACCATATAAACCGTATCGTTGGCGCGAAAAAAATTCACCACGCTGACCACGTTCGGATGCGAAATGCGCGCCAGTGCGCGGCCCTCCTCAAAAAAACATTTCAGGCCCATCCGGAACACCGGCAGATTTGCCGCCGAAATCTGCGGCGACAATTCGCCCGGCTGGCGCAGCGTCAGACTGCTGGGTAAATATTCCTTGATAGCAACAGCATTGCCGTCTTCATCGCGGGCCAGATAGACAATACTGAACCCGCCGGACGCAATCTTCTTTACAATGCGATATCCGGAAATTTCAAGCCCGTCTGGCAGTGGTGCATTGTTTTGCGCAGCCATATTTTCCTAAGCGGTAGAACTTCGGATTGTGTTGATAAATCACGCTTTTGTAAAGCACAGTAAAGCAAAACACGGGAGTCGACTTGAGCATTTGCAGCATGACTGGCTACGCAGTCACCACCAAAGAAGCCGCCGCCGGCACTCTGACCATCGAGATCAAAAGCGTCAATTCGCGCTTTCTGGATCTGCAATTCCGCATCAATGACGATTTGCGCGCGGTCGAGCCGACGTTGCGCGAGGCCATCATGGGGCGCATCACGCGCGGCAAGGTCGAATGCCGCCTGAGTTTTGGCCGCAAGGTCAAGCCGGATGCCGGCCAGGCGCTCAATGCCGCGCTGCTGCAGGATCTGGCCGCGCTGCAAAACGTCGTACGCCAGCACTTCATCGACGCCCCGCCGCTGTCGGTCAACGAACTGTTGCGCTGGCCCGGCGTGATAGCGGAAGCCGAAATCGGCCAGGACACCTTGCAGGCCGAAGTCGCGGCCGCCGTGGCCGCCGCGCTGGACGCCTTCGTGGATTCGCGCGCGCGCGAAGGCGCGGCGCTGGAAGCCATGCTGCTGGCGCGCATAGACGCAATGGACCGGATCGTCCACGACATCACCCCGCTGATTCCGCAGGTGGTGCTGCAGTTCCAGCACAAGGCGACCGAACGCATGCAGGAAGTGCTTGGCCTGGTGGCTCAGAACGGCGCCGCGGCAGCGAACCAGGCGCTATCGCGCCAGGAAGCGCTGGAACGGATCCGGCAGGAAGTCAGCCTGTACGGCATTCGGATTGATGTCGCCGAAGAGTTGTCGCGCCTGGCCGCCCATCTGGCCGAAACCCGTCAAATCCTGAAAAGAGGCGGCCAGGTCGGCAAGCGGCTCGATTTCATGATGCAGGAACTCAACCGTGAAGCCAACACGCTCGGCGCCAAAGCGGCAGTCAAGGAATTGTCCGATGCGTCGATGGCGCTGAAACTGCTGATTGAGCAAATGCGCGAGCAGGTGCAAAATCTGGAATAATTTCGCACGCCGATACAGGGAAAGCACGGCCGCACGAAAAAACGACGAAAAAAGTGTGGCAATGACGCCTGCGGGAACAACCGTCCGGGTTCAGCAGACGACTCTGCGAATTTCAAATACATGGCGGCGTATATTTTATATGCGTAATGAATATATGCGGAAAACAGCAATAAAATATTATACTCCCTATTTTAACGAATTCAGGCCAGCGGCAGGCCTGGCCCGTGGCATCGGCATTTTCCCCGGGCCGGGCAATATCAGTCATTAACAAGGATTAGCATGTCCCAAACCAACGCTTCTTCGGGCAGTCTGTTCATGGTGGCGGCGCCATCGGGCGCCGGAAAATCCAGTCTGGTCAATGCCCTGCTGGCACAGGAAGCGGGCATCCGGCTCTCGATCTCCTTCACCACCCGCGCGCCCAGGCCGGGCGAAGCGAACGGGCGCGAATATCACTTCATCACGCCAGCGGATTTCCTGGCAAGGAAAGAACAGGGCGAGTTTCTGGAATCGGCCGAAGTGCACGGCAACTATTACGGCACCTCGCGGCTGCAAATTGCGGACCAGATCAAGGCCGGCACCGATGTTTTGCTCGAAATCGACTGGCAAGGCGCGCAACAGATCAAAAGGCAATTCCCGCATGCGGTTGGCATCTTCATCCTGCCGCCTTCCATAGCGGCACTGGAAGATCGCCTGAAAAAACGCGGGCAGGATGAACCGCACATCATCACGCGCCGGATTCTGGCCGCCGGCGGGGAAATCGCCCATGCCTGCGAGTTTGAATATGCTATTATCAATCAAGAGTTTGCGGTCGCATTGTCCGAGCTGACGGCGATCGTAAAAGCGGCCCGTTGCAGGTTTGCGCAACAAGCGGCGCGCAACACATCACTGTTTGCCCAACTGGGCATCCATGCCAATAGTTAAATTAAGATCGTATTTTAGGAGTATTCATGGCCCGCATTACCGTCGAAGATTGTCTGAAGCAAATCCCGAACCGTTTTCAACTCACTCTGTGCGCCACCTATCGCGCCCGCCAGTTGCTGCAAGGCCATACACCGAAGGTCGATGCCGACGATAAAGCAACCGTGATTGCGCTGCGCGAAATCGCCGCCGGCAAAGTCGGGATCGAAATGCTGAAAAAGGTTCCCAGTTAGTCATCCGCCCGAATTTAACCCCACCGTACCCGATACCGTAATGTGGCTGATAGCTCACCAGCATGAACCTGACACCTGCCGAGTCGCCTCCATCAGCCGCATCCTCTAGCCGGCTCGACTCCGAACGACCGGAACGCAAGTCCGCCGTCAGCACAAAACCCGTATCGCAAGACGGTCCGCAGCATGGAATCGGCGCGGTATCGATTACGCCGCTCGCCACCAAATTAGCCCAATACCTGTCCCCGTCGGACCTGAAAAAAGTCAAGGAAGCCTATCGTTTTTCAGACGAAAAGCATCTGGGCCAGATGCGCAAGTCCGGTGAAGCGTATATTTCCCACCCGATCGCGGTAGCCGAAATCTGCGCCGACTGGAAGCTCGATGCGCAAGCCATCATGGCGGCCTTGCTGCATGACGTGATGGAAGATCAGGACGTCAAGAAAGAGGAACTGATCGAGCGTTTCGGCGCACCGGTAGCGGCCTTGGTCGACGGCCTGTCGAAGCTGGAAAAAATCGAATTCCAGAGCCAGATAGAAGCGCAAGCAGAGAATTTCCGCAAGATGCTGCTGGCAATGGCACGCGACGTGCGCGTCATTCTCATCAAGCTGGCCGATCGCCTGCACAACATGAGCACGCTGGGCGTAATGGCGCCGGACAAAAAACGCCGCATTGCCCGCGAGACGATGGAAGTCTATGTCCCGATCGCGCACCGGCTCGGCCTCAACAGCATCTACCGTGAGCTGCAGGATTTTTCGTTTCTGCATCTGCACCCAAACCGCTACAAAACGCTAACCAAGGCCGTCAAGGCCGCACGCGGCAATCGCCGCGAAGTGGTCAGCAAAATACTCGAATCGGTCAACCATACGCTGCAAGCCGCAGGTATCGAAGCGCAAGTCTATGGCCGCGAGAAAACCCTGTACGGCATCTACAAGAAGATGCGCGCCAAGCACCTGTCATTTTCTCAGGTGCTGGACGTATACGGCTTTCGCGTGGTGGTCGACAGTTTCGCCAATTGCTATGTCGCCCTCGGCACGCTACACGCGCTCTACAAGCCGATGCCGGGCAAGTTCAAGGACTACATTGCCATCCCCAAGCTGAATGGCTATCAGTCGCTGCACACGACACTTATCGGCCCCTACGGGACGCCGGTCGAGTTCCAGATCCGCACCCAGGACATGCACCGCGTGGCGGAATCCGGGGTCGCCGCACACTGGCTCTACAAGAGCAGCGAAGCCAACCTGTCCGACCTGCAGCAGCGTACCCATGTCTGGCTGCAATCCCTGCTCGAGATTCAGAAGCAAACCGGCGATTCGGCTGAATTCCTGGAACATGTGAAGGTCGATCTGTTTCCCGATTCGGTATACGTGTTTACGCCGAAATCGACCATCATTGCGCTGCCCAGAGGCGCAACCGCACTCGATTTTGCCTACACCATCCACACCGATATCGGCGATCAGTCGATTGCGACCAAGATCAACCACGAACACGCGCCATTGCGTACGGAATTGCACAACGGCGACATAGTCGAGATCGTTACCTCCCCGTCATCCCGGCCCAGCCCGACCTGGCTGGCATTCGTGCGCACCGGCAAGGCACGCTCGGCAATCCGGCACCACCTGCGCACCATCAATCCGTCCGAATCGCTTGAGCTCGGCAAATTACTGCTGACGCAGGCCCTGGCCGCACTGGATATCGATATCGAGGTACCGCCAGCGCAGCTGGAACGACTGCTCAACGAATCCAGAGCCAAATCGCTGGAGGAGCTGTATCTCGATATCGGCATCGGCAAACGGATGGCGACGCTGGTGGCGCGCCATATCATGAGTTTGTGCGAAAACGAAAATGCGCCGTCGCAGAAATCCGGCAGCCATTCGGTAACCAACAAGCTCGAACCGGTCGTCATTTATGGCACCGAGGGTGCGGCAGTGCAACTGGCGCCATGTTGCCAGCCTATTCCCGGGGACCGCATCATCGGCCAGCTCAAACGCGATCAGGGCCTGATTGTGCACACGGACGATTGCGAAGTAGCCAAGCGTCTGAGCAGCAAGGAAGCGGACCGATGGACCAGCGTAGTCTGGGGCGATACCCTGAACCGCCGCTTCGATTGCCGCATCAAGCTCCTGGTACAAAACGAGAAAGGCATCCTGGCGCGCGTAGCAGCCGAAATCAATGAATCGGATGCCAATATCATTCATGTGTTGATGGATCAGGAAAAGTATCAGGATCGCGCGATGATCCATCTGCGCTTCACCATCCAGGTCGAAAACCGCGTCCACCTGGCGCGACTGATCCGCAGCATACGACGCTTGCACGGAGTCGAGCGCCTGGAACGCGAACGCGGCTAGCGCCTCGAATGATGTTAGTGGTCCTTGCTGACCTGCCGGTGCAGGCGACGCAAACCGAGCCATACTCCGACAGCGATGACCGGCACCAGCATGCCGGTAGCCACTTCCGGGTTGACCGGCAACCCGCCCGCTTTCAGCGCCTTGCCGACATAGCCGAACAGGCCTGCCAGGTAATACGAAATCGCCACCACCGATAATCCCTCTACCGCCTGCTGCAGGCGCAATTGCTGTGCCGCCCGGGTATTCAGGGATTCCAGGATTTTTCTGTTCTGACGTTCCTGCACAATGCCAACCCGTGTTCTGAGCAAGTCATTGGTATGCGCAATCCGCTCGGCCAGAGCTTCCTGACGACGCACCACCGACTCGCAGGTATTCATCGCCGGCGACAGGCGGCGCGCCATGAATTCCTCCATAGTCGGCACGCCATCAATCCGGGTTTCCCGCAATTCCTCGATGCGCGCCTTGACCAGCCGGAAATATGCTTGCGAGGCGGCAAAACGGTAACTGTTATCCATCGACAGTTTTTCAATCCGCGCTGCCAGGCCGGTAATGTTATGCAATAAAACCTGCTCGTCCACCGCATCGCTCGACAATGCATCCAGAATCGCCTCGTCGGTATCGGTCATGGTGGCCGTTAGCGTTGCCAGCTCGCTTTCGACATCGTTCAGCAGCGGTGCGGCATAGTGCGCATGCGGCAAGCCCAGCAATGCCATCATGCGATAGGTTTCCACCTCCAGCACGCGCTGCACCACCCGCCCCGCCTGTTGCGCCTGAAAGCCGAGATCCCAAATCACGAAGCGGCTGAAACCATCCGCTTTGACCAGAAAATCAGTCCACACCTCACCGCTCTGCAACACCGTACTACCAGCCAGCACGTCGCCATCGAGTACGCTGCGCAAATCCTGCGGTGCAGCCCGATCCAGCTGCACCGCCGGCCCCAGCGCCACATGCGCTGCCACCATCAACTTCCCCTGCAAGCCGAGCAACCAGCCTTGTGGAATCAGCACCAGCGGCATGTGATCGAATACATCGCCGACAGGATATTGCCCCGAGTGAATGCGGGCAAAAGTATAGGTGGCAAATTCGGTATGACACTCCCATTGCAGGCGAAACTGGCCGAAATCATGAAAGAAATACTTGGCTTCTCCAGCCGGGGCTGCAACTCCGAAATGGGCGCACAAGTCAGACAGAATTTCATGCTGCATCGCAAGATTATCATTGCCGACCTTGCTACTGCCGTGCGCATAGATAGCAAGATGGGTCAGATTTTCCGAGGCCGACAGCCGCAATGAAGGACGGGAATGCACCTCGGCAGCCAGCGGCACGCGCAAAGGATGGTTCAAACGAGAATAGGCAAAAGTCATATTGAAAAGAGGGATATACGAAGTAAACGGGATCGGATAAGGACACGCAAGTTACATGCCATCATCCCAAAGCATGCCGCTCAGCAAGCATCTTCGGGCGCCGGATAGCTAACCGCCAGAATTTCCAGTTCATCGATGCCTGCAGGCGTTCTCAAGATTACCGATTCGCCCTCGCGCGCTTTGGTAAGCGCCCTGGCCACCGGTGAAATCCAGCTGATCTTGCCGTGCAGCGGATCAAGCTCATCAACCCCGACGATAGTCACCGTGATCTCTTCGCCGGCCTGATTCTCATAAGTCACGGTGGCGCCGAAAAAAACCTGGTCAAGCCCGTAGTGAACGCTCGGATCGACCACTTCAGCCAGATCCAGCCGCTTGGTCAGAAAACGAATCCGACGATCGATCTCGCGCAAGCGCCGCTTGCCATAAATATAATCGCCATTTTCGGAACGATCGCCGTTGCTCGCCGCCCAGGACACGATCTGCACCACTTCCGGACGCGCCACATCGATCAGATGCAGCAACTCATCCCGAATCCGCCGATGTCCGGCCGGCGTCATGTAGTTTTTCGATCCGGCCGGAATTGCCGCCGCTAGCTCCCCTGCGTCGTCATCATCGTCATCGGTCTCTTTTACAAAGGCTTTATTCATGACGTCTATTGTAAGGCTAACGCTGGCTGGCCAAGGAAAGTGCTGCCCGGGAACGGACAACAAGCAAGGCTGCTTGATCCTCGGCCAAAAACAACCGATCTTCCTGCGGATTATGCGGAAGAATCGGTAAGCATGCATAAAACGGCAGCGCTACGCTGGAACGAATCGCCACGCGAAGACGATTAAAGCTTGGCTGCTGGGGATTTTGGAACGATCTGAGGCGAATGCGAAGTCGGTACGGCCGGCACGATATTGCCCAACTGGCCCGCCGCAGCTGACTTGCCATCAAGTTGGGCGTTGGCTGCACTGGCATTCTCTTGTTCGATTCGCGCCTGGGCACGACGATTGAGAACGATAATGCTGATGCGGCGATTGATCGGGTCCAGCGCATCTTTCTTGTTCAGATGCATAGTTGAACCGACTCCCATTACCCGCAACACTTTCGGCTCCAGCATGCCGCCGGCAACCAGTTCCCGCCTTGAGGCATTGGCGCGGTCGGCTGACAATTCCCAGTTGCTGTAAGATTTTTCGCCGGAGACATACGGTGTCGCATCGGTATGTCCGGACAGGGTTATGCTATTCGGCAGGTCGTTCAGCACCGGACCAATCTCGCGCAGAATAGTGCCCATGTAAGGCTTCACAGCGGCGCTGGAAAGATCGAACATCGGCCGGTTTTGGCTGTCGACGATCTGAATCCGCAATCCTTCGCTGGTAATGTCTATCAGCAATTGCGGGCGAAACTGCTTGAGGACCGGGCTGGAATCGATCATCTGGTCCAGGCGCTGCTTGAGCTCCTCCAAACGATCGACATCAGCGGCATCAGTGTCAGGCACATTCACTTCGCCGTCCGAGTGGGTCGAATCGGTGCCGCCGCCGGGAATCACGCTGGTACTGGTGCTGCTTTTCTGGCCGCCGGTGATCGCCACCTTGAGCGGCGTGCGGAAATATTCAGCGATACCGCCGATCTGCTCCGGCTTGGAAATTGCCAGCAGCCACAACACCAGGAACAGCGCCATCATTGCCGTCATGAAGTCGGCATACGCAATTTTCCAGGCGCCGCCATGTGCCTGATGTTTGCCCGCCGGGGCCCGTCTGACGATGATGCGTTGCTTATGTTTGCTCATGCCGCCTCCATCCCGAACCGGTTCGGTCTAACGGTTCTTGACTTGACGTACATGCTCATCCAACTCGGTAAACGAAGGGCGTTCGGTTGAATACAATACCTTGCGGCCGAACTCCACCGCCAATTGCGGCGCATAGCCGTTCAGGTTCGCCAGCAAAGTCACCTTGATGCATTGATACAGCTTGATCGACTCGTTCACCTGCTGCTGAATCAGCGATGCCAGCGGCGACACAAAACCATAGGCCAGCAAAATTCCGAGGAAAGTGCCCACCATTGCATGCGCAATCAATGCCCCCATTTCGGACGGCGGCAAATCGGCCGAACCCAGGGCATGCACCACCCCCATCACCGCAGCCACGATTCCCAGCGCCGGCAGCGCATCGCCGACCCGCGACAGACTGTGCGCAGGCACTTCCGCCTCATGCTCGTAGGTTTCGATCTCGTGGTCGATCAGCGATTCGATTTCGAACGGATCCATGTTGCCGCTGACAATCAGGCGCAGATAATCGGTCAGAAATTCGATCACCCTGGCATCGCTGAGAATCATCGGATATTGGGTGAAAACAGGACTGTTGGCCGGATCGTCGATGTCGGACTCCAGCGCCAGCATGCCATCCTTGCGGCCTTTCGCCAGCAGCACATACAGTAGCGCCATCAGCTCCATGTACAGCGCCTTGTCGTGCTTTGAACCGCGAAATACGTTGGGCAATCCTTTGATCGTGGCGCGGATCGTCTTCGCATTGTTACCGACCACAAATGCACCGATCGCGGCGCCGCCGATGATCATCAATTCGAATGGCTGGTAGAGCGCACCGAAATGCCCGCCCATCAATCCATAGCCGCCGAATACCGACAACAGCACAATTATATAGCCGACTAAAACTAGCACTATCCACTCTCCCTGAAAAAATTCCTAGCATACAGCTGCAGCAACCACCAGTCAGGTGGGATTTCCCAAGGGGAGATTCGCGGCCTGCTTCGGCAATGGCTTGAAGGCGCCGGCTTCGCCCGTGCAGCCATCAGCCACCCCGCTTTTATGTGCCAACTTGCGGGTTTTGCCGGCCCGCGACGGAGGGCGGCACAGCACGCAAACAAAAGCACTCTGCGGATCGTGTGCATGTGCAATGAAATGCCCATTGCATCGAATACAAGTGCTTAACTGCAGCATGCCGCTATCAAAAAAACGTACCAAGGTCCAAGCCCGGGTAAAATCCAGAACCGGTTCACCTGCCTGTAATGCGGTCTGCTCAAGATAAAGCCGGTAGCTTTTGATGATCGCGACGATCTGCTTGCATTCCCCGTGCGTTGTCATGAAGCGATAGATATTATAAAACATCGACGAGTGGATATTGGACAGCCACGTCATAAACCAATCAGTCGAAAATGGCAGCAAACCCTTCGGCGGCGAAACGCCCTTGACTTCCTTGTACAGTTTAATCAGTCGATCCCGGCTCAGGCTGGTTTCCGCCTCCAGGAACTGCAGACGCGCGCCCAGTTTGATCAGATCAATCGCAAGATGAATCTCCTGCGCTTCCAAAATTACGCTTTTGCTAGCCATGACGCTCAGGGAAGAAGTCGGTACCAAGCATCAGCGGATCTCTTCGACCGGCTGCCCTGCCAGCAAAATAGCCGCATGCGCCTGTTGCAGCGCGATATCCTTGCCATCATGCGTCAGCGAAGAAAGAATGGCATGGTCATCAAACCGGAAACGACACAAAAGAAGACTTGAAGCGGCCAGCTTCACGACCTGTGACAGCGACAGATTTCCCAGCAACTCAGCCAGCTCCCCGCTCAATCCCAGACGGAACATTGCGGTTGCGCGATCCTCCCTGATGAGGCGCTGCGCCAGCAGGAGATAAGACAGATTTACGTCGCCAATCTCATTCACTATTCCATTTCCTTCCATGCTTATCCTCGAAACTAAAATCACTTCCAGACTTGTCGAAAAGAAATATACCAGATTGCCCCCGCTTTTTGTCAGGCATCGCGTTATTAAATATCTCAATGCAAGAAATAAGCAGGAATAATTCAGTGTGTTTACTGAAATGTTTTAGCTTGTTAAGCGTATGAACGATCCCGATCAGGAAAGCAGGACGATATCCAGACCCGGTTGCAACAGTGCCTGCCGCCGAGGGAAAAGGCGGTTTGCGACGTTGTTCAGGGCAAAGTTGCAGCAGGTTGGCAGCACGCGTACCCTTTCTTTGCACTCATGAAAAACCGCTGCCTTCGCCATGTGAAATCATGTGGCCGCACCAAACTAGAACAACGCAACTGTATCAACTGCGCAACACTCAACCGCGCAGGAAGATCCAAACCGCCTAGTCTTTGCGCTTTCTGCGCGCCAGTTCGAAATGGGTAATCATCCGCTGCAAATCCGGCTCTTTCGATTTCGGGAAACGCTCAAAACGGCAGCCGAAGTGGTAAAGCGGATCGTTGCGATCCCGGATATTCTGCAGATAGGCGATTTTCAAATCAGTCCCGATCATGCCCAGCTTGCCAAAATCCAGCGTCGCCCTGCTCAGTACGGTGCCAATCGGCAGCGCCCCCAGGGTCGGGTCCTTTGAGCGCAGCCCCACGCCGGTGAGCGACAGATCGAAGATATCAAACGCCACCGGGCTCTTGTCAGGCAGATGCGCGGTGCAGGGGTATGGATCCAGCAGCGGCGTCTCAACCCGGAAAAACTCGCGCCGCTGCATTCGGTACAAGCTCTGCGGAAGCGGCGAGCGGAATGCAAGCGCACCCTCGAACTGATACTGTTCCGGCCGGCCGCCAACGAACTGGATGCGGATGCCGTCCTGCGTGGCGGAAAAGTAATTCTCATCCGATTCCAGCAGGGATCGGTTGTATATCTCTTCGCCGCTGCAATCGTAAACGAAACATCCGGCATTCTGATCCACATCCAGGATGCGGGTAATAATACGATGCGGGCGATTGCCGCATTCCACGGTAAGAAAATCCTTGCGGTTCATCAATTGACGCAACACGCCGCCGACCTCTCTCGGATGCGTGATGCGAAAATCTTCCAGCGCGGCAAACGCATCGCTCGCAGACGGCTGCCCGGATGCGTCCAAACCAATTTCCTGCGGTGCACTCTTTGCATCCATATTTATATTCCATGACATATCAACTAGGCGCCACGACGATAGCGAAAACTTCCCCGTCATCGCGCCACTGCTCCCCGGCAGCCGACAATTCTGCCTGTGCTGCGGGTTAAGGTTTCACTCTTTGCTGCGCTGCCGGCTGCGTTCGCTCAGGCAGCCCACCGTCCAGACGGTACAGCCACGCCAGCAATTCGGCCACTGCCACATACAGGGATGGCGGGATTTGATCGTCCAGATCGACATGCATCAGCAAGTTGAGCAATTCCGGCGACTCATGCACATACAAGCCATGCTCGCGGGCGCGCTGCACAATCGATTCGGCGACCACACCGTACCCTTTCGCCACCACCACCGGCGCCTTATCCTTGGCTGCGTAAGATAACGCCACAGCACTTTGGCGATCCGGCCGTTGACTCTCCATCACATCTCCATCAACAGGTCTTCACAATAGACACTCTGGAATAACTATTCTTTCGCCTGGCTTCGGCAGCGCACGTGTCTGCGGACCGTATTTTACGCCCTGAATTGCCGACTGGCACCAACCAAAACCGCCACTTGGAACAAAATATATACTGACCACTGTATTTAAATTCAACGCAATAAATTATGCGGATATGGCATCATTTTTAGCCATACTCCAAATATCAATGGATAATTCCGCAGGCCGCGTTAATGCAGCCCGATGTCGGATTACGCCCTGCGGGCTAATCCGACCTACATTGTTACATTATCGCATCCACCCGTAGGTCGGGTTAGCGCAGCGTAACCCGACGCTTCCCTGCCCGGCCGCTGTTCAATCATGGTTTTTGCGCCAGCGGCGCGATCTGCAAGCCTGTCAGTTGCAAGCCGGCGGCGGCAAAACGCTGGCGCAGGTCGTCGCCGTCGTTGCGCAGCGCTGCGACGCTGGCCTCTGCGCCTGCGGCCAGATGCGCTTGCAATTGCGTATCGGCCAGGCTCAGGCGCACCTCGATCGGACCGAGGGTTGGCAAGGTCATGGTCAGGCGGGTCTGCCAGGTGCGCGGTGCGGCTTCCGGCTCGGCGGTCTCCGCTGGATTATTGCGTTCTTCGCTGAGTTCCCAATCCATCTGCGTGCCCGGCCACACTTCGCCGCTCCAGCGAAATACCGGCACCGCCAGCAACTCAAGCTGCTGGCGTACCAGCGCCACCGCATCCTGATGAATCCCGGCTGCGACCTGGCTCTGGCTGCCGGCGCGCGCGGCCTCGGGTGCGGCTGACTGTGCGCTGCTGGCCGCATCGGCATCGGCTGCAGTCGCGTGGTGCGGCGCAGCCGGCCGCACCGGGCTGGCGGGGTCGGTGGCGCCATAAGCAGCGGCAACGCTGGCGGGAGTGGGAAGATGGGATGCGCCGGCATGCTGCACCGGCGGCGCAGCATCCGTCGCCGCGGCGCCGGGCTGGCTGGCGTTCGCCGGCCCGGTTGCAACGGTCTTATCAGTGGCATCCGGCGGCAGCGTACCCAGAATCGGGCCGGCAATCGGGCCGACAACCGGGCCGGCCGGATTCGCGGCAGCTACCGGCACATTGGGCGCATTGGACGCATTGAGCACAACCTGCACTGTCGATGGCGGTTCGCCGATGACTGCCACTGCCTGCAACACTGTTGCCAAGCCGGCTTGCGGCGCCAACGTCGCGGGGCCATGCAGCAACTCCGGATGGGTTTGCATCAAAGGCCCCAAGCGCGCCTGCGGCTCCTGCGCCAATTCAGCCAGCGTGCGTGCGCCGCTGGCGAACTGCGACAAATGGGATTCGTAGAACAAGCCGCTGGCGGCCACGGTACGAGCCAGCGCAGCCGCCAATTGCTGCGGCACCGGCGCGCCTGGCTGCGACCAGACCGGGGCGCTGCCGCGCACCGCGCTGGCGACCCCTGGCGGCGGACCGAGAATTGCGCTAATGGCACGCGCTGCGGCGCTTAACGTCGTGTTGGCGGAAGATGGCTGCGAGGCGCGCTGGGAGGCATCCTGAATCTCGACGCCATCGCGCGCATTGACCAGTTCGGGGCCCAGCTGGCGCAGCATCGCCGCGCGCGACGGCAACCGGACATCGTTGCTTACTTTTTCGACGCCGGCGACTGGCTCCGGGCCGTCGATTTCCACTTCCGGCTTCAGCGGCACCAGGTCGACACGTTCCGCCAGCTTCGTGGCCAGCATCGTATCGACCAGGGACGTCAAGCCGCTCATAAGCTAGAAACGACCGTGCGCTTATTGGCCGTAAGCCTGATGCAGATTCTGCTGCTGATGCATGCTGTCCAGCAATGCCCCGAGGCGCGCCAGTTGCGGCGAAATCAGGTTGCGAATTTCCGCATCGTCGGCAAGTATCCGCTTCAACAATCGGCGCTTTTGCGCCAGTTGCGGCTGATCCAGCGTATCGGCCGGGTCGAGTTCCTTGAGACGCTCGATGTCGGCCCGAAACTGCGCCTCCAGCGTCACCAGCCCGTCCCAATTGCCGGCGCGCGCCAGCTCCAGCATGCGCGCTACCAGCGGCGCAATCTGTTCATAACAATCTATTACCGCGCTTTGAGGTCCCATGTCACTCTCTTATCGACAGCCGGGCCGATGCGGGCATCGCATCCGGCTGCGGGCTTGGGTTGTTGGCGCCGACCTCGTTCCAGGCGGAACTGATGTTTTCCAGCAAGCGATCCGCTTCATTGAGCAGCTCGGGATCGTTGCGCAGATTAGCATACATCAGGCGCTGGACAATGTAATCGTACAGCGCCGACACATTGGCCGCCAGCGCGGCTCCGGCCTCGCCGCCCGCCTCGGCGTCGATGCTGGTCTTGAGGCCGTTATCGATGATGTTGATGGCTTTCGAAATCGCATTGCCCTTGGCCGCGATCTCGCCGCTCGCCATGTGATGGCGCGCCATGCTGATGGAGGTCCTAGCGCCATTGAACAGCATCGCGACCAACTGGTGCGGCGATGCGCTCATGACCGCGGTTTCGAGGCCGATCTTGGCGTAACTCCCGGCACCGGTGCTGGCCGCCGCTTTGCGTGCGTACATGATTTGGCCTTAATTGCTAGTAGTCGTAGTTTTAAATTGCTGCGTCAGATAGGCACTGGTCTGATTCATGCTGCTGATCAGCGTATCGAGTTGCGTAAACTGGGCTTTATAGCGCGCGACAGTGGCATCGATCCGGTCCGACATCGCCGTGTATCGCTTGCCGAGATCATCCAGCGTCGTGTTGATGCCCTTGGTCGCCGCCGTCAACACCCCAGTAGTATCGGTGTAACCGCTGATCAACGACGACATCTTGGTGCCGAAGCCGCCGCTACCGCCGGAAAACAGATTCGCCACGCCGCTCATTTTGCTGCCAAGCGCAGCCGTCAGCTTGGTCGAATCGACCGCCAGCGTACCGTCCTTCTGGAACGAGACGCCGATCTGCGACAGCATCGTCAGGCCGCTGCCGTCGTCCGTTTGCGCGTTGGTCAACGCCGAGCGGATGCCAACCTGGATATTGCGCAGGGTCGAGTCCCCCATCAGGACAGCGCCTGACTTGCTGCTGGCGTCATACGCGGTCAGTTGCTTGGCGACGCCCTGCAAGTTGTTATAGGCGGTCACGAACGTGCCAACCGCGCTTTGCACGCTGGCGGTATCGCTTTGCACCGACAAGGTGCTGGCACCGAGCTTGGACACGGTCATCGTGACGTCCTGGATCGCGCCCGCCACGCTATTGGTGGCGCTGGTGATGGCAATGCCGTTTACGGTCAGCTCGGTATTTTGCGCGGCTGCGGTTTGCTGCAGCTTCAGTCCTGCCGGGTCGTTTGTCAGCAAACTCGACAGGGCAGGATCGCCATTGGGATTGACCAGATCAGCCGGGTCGCCCGACACCGTAATGCGCATGCTTGATGCTTCGCCGCTTTGCTTGGAGGTCAATACCAGCCGGTACGGCGTGGCGCTGCCGTCGTTAACGATCGAGGCAGCCACGCCAAGATCGGCGCTGTCATTGATCTTTTTGGCAATGTCCGCCAGCGAGCTGTGCGCAGGGTCAATGTCGATCGATTTGGTGCGCGCGGCATCCGCAGTAAAAGAAGCGCCGGAAGTCGTGCCGAATTCAAACTGCACCTTAGTCACCGTACTGCCATCGCCGATATTGGTGCTGCTGCTGGCTACTCCGGCCGCCGCCAGCGACTGCGCTTGCGTCAGCTTTGTCACGTTCACAGTGTAAGTGCCGCTCTGCGCGGTGGACAGCGCCGATGCAGTCAGCACATCGGTGGCGCTCGAAGTGGCTTTCACCCCTTGGAACAGCGCCGGCTGGGATAGTGCCGCAGCTGCGGTCTGCAGCGCGCTCAATGCACTGCTGAGCTGGCCGTATGCGGTCAGCTTGGTGGTATAACTCTTTTGCTGCTGCTGCAGCGCCACCAGCGGCGCTTGCTCGGCAGACTTAATGTTTGTCAGCAAGGAAGCCAAGTCCAGATTCGAGCCGACGCCGAGAGAGGAAACTGCAGCCATATGTAATCCTTTTCTTTCCGTTCATTTACGGTAACTACGCAAAACCAGCCGCGTAGGCCGGGTTAGCGTAGCGTAACCCGACATTCCTGCGACTGCAAATGCCGGGTTACGCGATGAAGCCGCTAACCCGACCTGCCAAATTTATACAGCCTGGGCAAACAGCAAGCCTTTCAGGTTGTCCATCGCCTTGGCGATGCGCACCACGTCCTCGGACGGCATCTGGCGGATCACCTTGCCGCTGTCCTGGTCGACCACCTTGACGATCACGTCCTTGTATCCGGGATCGATCTGGAACTGCACGCTGATCGACAGGCTGGCCAGCACCTTATTGATTTCCTGCAGCGATTGCTCGGCCTGCGCCGCGCTGAGCTTGGCGGTATCGATGTCCCTGGCGTCCTTGACATCGACAGCGGCTTTGGCCACCGGCGGTGTGGGTGCAGCGGACGTCTTGCCCGCCACGCCGGCGGCGCGCGGATTAAATGCAGCGCCTGATGCCTTGCCACTGGCTTCCGGCTGCGCTATTTTCTGGCTTTGCTGCAGCTGCTGCACGCCGGCACCAGCGCCGATTGGGTCTATTGAATTCGACATTCTCCACTCCTGTCAAAAGCGCTGCCCGCTCACGCCTGAATAAAAACTCAGGCGGGACCGGGCAGCGCAATCGGGCAAAATACGCGCCCGATTGTCTGATCGTCTTGCCTGCAAGCGACGGCCCGCAGGCCGCCGCCCCATTCTCGTCAACGTCCGGCAGAATACTGCCGGGCGCCGACGATTTCGCTGGATTATTGCAACAGCGACAACACGCCTTGAGTCGATTGATTGGCCTTGGCCAATACCGAGGTACCTGCTTGCTGCAGAATCTGCGCACGTGTCATGTTCGACACTTCGGTTGCGTAGTCTGCATCTTCAATGCGCGAACGCGAAGAAGACAGGTTGGTTACCGTGGTGCCGAGGTTGGAAATGATCGAGTCGAAACGGTTTTGCACTGCGCCCAGCGAACCGCGCAAATCGTCGACTTGCTTCAGCGCTGCATCGATCATCTTCAACGGATCGATGGTAGCCATGCCCTTGAACTCAGCCGTAGTACCGCCTGCAGCGTTGGCGATCTCGATGGTAGTACCTGTAGCGTCGACAGTACCGGATGCCGTTCCAGCATCGGCAATCGTCGCAGCAGCAGCTGCGTAGTTCTTGCCCTGGATGGTAACCACACCGGAGGTAACACCAGCGGCGTCGGCACTAACCTTGACCAGTTGCCCTGTCACGGTAACCGGCGCTGTGACACCAGCGTCGGTATTGGTGAAGTCAACGCTGGCCGTATTGAGTGTGACGTTGCCGGTAGCGCGATCGATGGAAGCAGCATAGTTCTGGTCACCCGCCTTCACCACGAAAACGCCCGTGCCAGCACCAGCAGCATTTTGCACTTCGTGCAGGGACAGATCGGCTGCCGTAAGGCTAGTGCCATTGGCCGTATTCAACTTCGTGACTTCTGCAGCAGCAAACGTGACGGTTTGCGAACCGGTACCGGCACTGGCATCTACGACCGTATCAATCTTGCCGCCGACCTTCAACTCGTTGGCCGACACGGTGAGATTGTTCAGCTTCAGGCTGGTCGAGTCGATTTGCTTGAGGCCGATACTGATGCTTTCACCATCGTTGGCGCCGACCTGAACGTTCAGGTTGTTGTTGGAAGACAGCACCTTGACGCCATTGAAGTCAGTTTGTGTCGAAGTGCGGTCGATTTCAGCCAGACGCTGGGTGATTTCAGCCTGGATCGAAGCCTTGTCGGCAGTAGAGTTGCTGCCGTTGGCGGCTTGCACTGTCAGTTCGCGCACGCGCTGCAGGTTGGTGTTGATTTCGTTCAGCGCGCCTTCAGTGGTTTGCGCCAGCGAGATGCCGTCGTTGGCGTTGCGCTGCGCTTGGGTCAGACCCTTGATGTTGGCGCTGAAGCGGTTGGCGATCGCTTGGCCGGCGGCGTCGTCCTTGGCGCTGTTGATGCGCAGGCCGGATGACAGGCGCTGGATCGCGGTGTTCAGCGAAGATGCCGATTTGGTCAGGTTGTTCTGTGTGAGCAACGAGAGAGCATTGGTATTGATGACTGAGGACATGGTGCGACTCCTGTGTACTAAAGTTGATGGACCCGGCTAGTTAGCCGCAACGTCTGGCTTACCTATTTTCAAGACAAGCAAGCCTTCGTTGTTGATGTTATCGGCAGGCAACTCGAAAATATCTAGGGCAAGCGCAAAAATATTTGCAATTATTTGATCCGGCATGGCGCGGAACGCGTCGGATTATGCTGTGCTAACCTGGCCAAACCGCACTTGAGACTGGCATGCGATTAAGCCATTGCCGCATTCTCAGTATTTATTGGAGTATATTTTCTAACCACAGTAAAATTTGGCGAAAAATCGCATTAAAATGACGATACTCCTTACCTAGATAGACTCATCGTGCTCTCAATCCTGCTCGTATCTTTCGCAACTTTCGCGGACAAGACGTAACGATCGTTACTAAAGGTAGTTGATCCTGGTACGGAGCAAATATGCCGGCAACCTATCGCCGCAATTTAAGACGTTTGGAAACTCCACGGCCATTTAACGACTTCTAATCTGTGGCCAGCGACGCGGACAACTGAAGAAACAACGCGCTTCCCATCACGAAGGCGGCATCGATTTTGTCCTGATGTTCGGCCAGGAATTCGTCGCCCGCCGTTTGCGGACCGTCGCCATACGGCCAGATATAGTCGTCCACAACAATCCAGCCGCCTGCCACCACCAAGCCGCTCCAAGCCGCAATATCGGCCTTGGCTGCCGCATAACTGTGATTGCCGTCGATGTGCAGAATCGCGATACGGCCGTCATAGCGCGTGGTTCCAAACGATGCTGTAGTGACATCCCTATGCGCACGATAATGCCGCGCACCGTCGGTCGACGGCATCCGCAAATAGTTCACGTGATTGGCGTTGTAAGGCAGCAGGTTCATTTCAAACACGGCCAGCGCCTCCTCGGCATCCACCTGTGCGGATACCTTATCCACCATGCCTTTTCCATCGTTCTGTACCAAATGTGCATTCGACCAGGGATCGATGCATAGCAGCTTGCCGATAGCGTAACAACGCGCCAGCCTGGACAGGATAAAGGCTGATTTTCCCCACCAGCTGCCGATCTCGACAATGTCTCCGGCTGGGCTGCTGCGGGCAATTTCGCACAGGACACAGAATTTTTCGTGGTCGCACATGCCGGGAATGACATCTGCATGTCGAAACAAGGCCGCCAGTTCAATCTCCGACATCGGCGGGGCAGCCGCAACGTTGGAAGCCAGCGGCAGCGGACTGCCAAGCAGGCTGCGGGCATGGTTGCGGGCGACACGATAGCCGCTCAACTCCACATTGACCGGGGAATCGTTCACCAGAGTCACGCCTGGCGCCAGCTCTGCCAGCGCCCGACTCAAATAGTCCCAGACCACCGGATTGGGCGAATAAATTCCCCCGATATTCGATTCTGAAATGGCTCGTTTTAATGCCTGGTCAAACTCTGGCTGCGTGATAAAAGGAAGCGATAACCATCCCGGATATTTTTCACGCGAAACATCATGCGCGAGCGATGAAGCACCAATGACGGATTGCCCCTCGCGCAGACATTTTTGCAGATATTCCAGCGAACGCGGCATCCCGCCCGGGAAAATCAAGATAGATTTTGCTTCACTGTTATTTTTTTTATTGGGCGGATTCAATTTCTGTCCCTCAACGAAAATTATCATGCACTTCGCACGCTGGATTTTGGGAGTTGCCGCCGCGCTCACACATCAAGAAAATACTTGAACACAAATCTGGGTACTGCTGCCCCAGTTTGTAGCAGCCCTCCAGATAATCCTTGGAGATGATGTCCGTTTGCAGCAAACGATCCCACTGGAAGTTCGCCAGTGCCTTGAAGAAGATGCCGGATCGATGAACCACCCGCAGTCCTGCGGCAACGGCATCTCTTTCCAGAGTGTCCAATGTGTAAGTACATCGGTGCCCGTGCTCGGCTTCTGCCGACGTGACAGCGGTATTGTGAGAGATCAACCCCATCTTGACAGCGATCTGCCGAGAAGGCGCATTCGCGTTGGGACATACCAGAAAGAACCTGCCATTCTCCGCCAGCCACTCGTCATTGATACGCTTCAATACCAACACAGGGTCATCCAGATGTTCCAACACGTGGGTCAGCACGATGTTGTCATAGCGCTTTGGCAGGTTCGCTTTCTCGAATAGCGAATTGATGAACTTCACCTTGTCGCCCAGATTTTTTTTTGCTTCATCGATGGCGACATCCGATGCTTCGACGCAGGTCACGTCATCGAAATACGGCATAAATCTTTTAGTGAAATTGCCCTTGTAGCTCCCCAGCTCAAGCAGACTTCCCTTGTTGAAGAAAGGCTCGAACGATTTGAGCATATAAGGATGCAGTACATCGAAATCGAAACTGTAGGCATATTTTTCGTTCCCTGAATTTTTCGCATCGTCCAGTTCATCGTTATAGTTCCTTCCTGCAGTCATTTCCTTCCCTTTCTCTGCATCACCAATCTAATCACCTTCACGATTCGTCCAACACGGCCAGACCGAATCCTGATCGTCCAAATTCATTGCCGTTGTAGAGCATATAAACCTTTTCATTCAACTGGAAAGTGTGCGGATAACATTGCATCTGCGAATCCCATCCATATTCAGCAACATCTATCCCGGCCATGCTATCGTTCCGCTCCCAATTGATCAGATCATTGGAATAGGCGTAACCGATCCTGTATGCTTTGCCACTCTGCTTCCGAAAGCCATGCGCCTGCCTGTAGCAGAAATACATATGGTACGTACCATCACGCTGAAAAACCGTCGGTAACGCTTGGCATTCATCTGCATTCAATTTATCGGCGATAATTTGCCGCCCCTCCCGTTGCCAATTGACCCCATCATCAGACGTGGCATGTGCAATCTTATAGACGCGATCCGGCGGATCAGTCTCTGTGAATTTCTTCCATCTTGTGCCGTAGATGTACCACATGTGATACAGCCCTTCGTATAAAGCCACAAAGGCATCACCAATCAGAAACGGCTCATTGAGCGATGCCGACAGTACCGGCCCCTTGCCATATTTTTGAAAGGTCAAACCATTATCGCGACTGATTGCCAAGCCGATGGAAGCATCAGCGGAAACAGACACTTTTCTGTTCCAACCGGTCGTGTAAGCAAGCACTCTGTCCCCGTCTCTCACCACATTGATGGGAAATATCCCGTGCTCATCAAAGCAACCTAACTCACCCAATTCGATGACGGTGTGATTTGCAGTACCAATGATATTCCGCATATTTTTGTCAAAATCGACGAAGGCGACGTGACTCAAATACTTTCCGATGCTGTCTCTCACCCTGGTCGAAAAGTACACTCTCACACGATCATTCATTATTAAGGTTTGCGGTGATTGTGCGAACTCAATGCAGTTATTTGGCAGCGCATGCTCTGTCGGATCAAATATCTTCCCCAGTTTCGACCACTTCATACACGACTCCAATTCTGGGGGCTCACCAGCTTTGCCAACCCGATACCGGAGCGCCCCATCTCGTTGCCCTGATAGAGCATGTATGTATCCCCGTCGAGCATGAACACATGCGGATAATTAACCATTTCTGAGTCCCAGCCACTTTCAGAAACATCCATGCCAGCCACCTCATCACGTCGACTCCAATTGATCATATCAACCGAGGAGGCATAGCCGATCCGGTACCCGCCTTCCTTACCCTTGTAATTATGGCTGTAGCGATAAGAAAAGAACATATGGTATTTCCCGTCACGGAAGATCACATCGGCACACGCTTGGCACTCATGCTCTCCCAACTTGCTTTCGATTAAATCTCTGCCCAACTTGATCCAGTTGATGCCGTCTTCTGAAGATGCCATGCGAATCTTATAAACTGGTTCTGGCTTACCTTCGGTTTGCAACCATTCTTTCCCGGATACATACCAAAGGTGCCATTTTCCGTCAAATTTCCGGATGCGTGGACTTCCTAATAGAAAGGGTTCGTCCGGGCTATATGAAAGAACGGGGCCATCTCCCAACCTAGTGAACGATTCACCTTTGTCATGACTGACGGCAAGCCCGATGGCGCCATTGAATGGAACCGACTCGCATCGGGTCCACCCTGCGTAGTACACCCTTATTTCATCCTGATCACGAATCACCGAGATCGGATTCGTGCCAAACTCATCAAAGGTTCCATACCCCCCCAGAGTCAGGATGGGCTCACTACACACATTCAAAACCTTAAGCAGATTTTCTCTATCCAAGTCGATATAAGACAAAAAACTTTGAAATTGACCATCCGGAGTCGGCGCAGGTCTGGAGCAAAAATAGACCCTAACGTGCGTCTCGAAGATCAACACGGAAGGAGATTGTGCAAACTCCTTCATCCAGCTTTCATTCAGTAAATCCTTAGGACTAAATATCTTCCCCAACTTTTCCCACTTGAGCATTCCCCCTCCTTAGCGAAGTAAGCATTCAATGCCGTCGACATCAAATACCGGGATGTCAAATTTCTCTTTAACTGCACGTCGGTCAAACCAATAGTTATCGATAAAAATCGCTCCATCCGGATTGATGAATGTCCACTTATCCTGCACGTCCAAGATCTGAATGATGTCCTCAAATAAATGCTCGGATATTCCACAGTTACGCAAGGTATCCATGAGGTTGTAGCGATGCTTGGTAAGCAGCACGACAGGTATGTCATGGTTCTGGCATTGATACAAAAAGGCCATGGCAGGTTCATGAACATGTCGGCCGACAACCAAAGTTTCATCAAAGTCGATATACACGCGCCTGAATTTCAAGTCAGCTTTAAAGCGGTTGTGCAGACATCGATCGAGCTGGACAGCATAATTGTTCTGCAAAATCTCAATCTGCATCCCCATTGCATTGAATAGCGTCAGCAACGCGAAATTCACCCCGGTATGCCGATATAGCCCCATCGTGCTCGACTGACGAGGGGCAAATTCCATTAGTTTGAACCTCCCGCTACGATCCTTCTTCACCTGGTAAAACCAGGCTCCACTCAATGACACCGTTTCATTGATGCGCTGCGCGATATGCCGGATCTCATCCGTCACTTCCACCGCAGTGGATCGGAATGAAATGCCCATCTGAATCCTCTCCCGCGTTCTGGGGCCGATGAACTGTAGCGTTCCGTTGAAATCCGTGAAACAATCAACACTGAGTTCCTCACCCGGAAGAAACTCTGTGACCAACAAACGCGGGTTCTTACTCAAATAAAACGCCAAGTCCTCCTGGGATTCGGCTGTGTAAGTTCCCTTCCCGCCTTGGCCATCATCCGGCTTCAAAAATACAGGAAATGTCAGTTCGTGATACGGCTCAGTAAACACCTCTGGACAGAAATTGAACTGTTTGAACGACTTGTACGTCTCCTTTTTATATCGGGCGATACGATTTGTCTCAGCACATGAAGTTAACACTTGCGCATCTATTTCAGACTGATGCGCGGCCAGAAAACAGGTGATAGTATCGTGCGTCGGATAAACAAATTCTATTTTCAGTGTGTACAATAATCGATTAAAGCGTTCGATGAAATCTGGCTGATCCACATAGAGAGCGTCTTCTCTGTAGTGATCTTCTTCATAGACAAAAGAGGCATGGTCGCTCTTGCCGGATGCACCAAACACCTCCACATGATGGCTGTACTTCAGTGAGTTGTAGATCTCCAGCCCTATCTCGGATCCGGCTGGAAAGATCAGCACACGGTGTTTTTCGTTCATGGCATTCAACCGTCCGACAACGCTAGTTCCGCCAAAATGCCGCAGGACAATTCTGGATAATCAATCGCCGCCAAACAAAGCGCTTGAATGACATCTTCATTCAAGTTCAGCGAGATCATCTGGCTAGTGGTCAAAGGCTTAAGGTAGATACCCTCCAAACGTTGGATCTCGTAGCCCGCTTGCTGAATATCCTTTTGCAACGACTCAACGGTGTAATAACGCTTATGCCCAAGCAAAAGATCATGATCCGACAATTGCTGCATGTCTGGTAGCAGCCCCGCCAAATGGCCCAGCCTGCGATTCAGCACTTCGGCATTAGGTACGGTAACGAACATCCGCCCCCCGGGAGCCAGAAAACTCCGAAAATGCTTCAAGATGCTTATTGGGTCGTCGACATGTTCCAGAATGTAGCCAAAGACGATCACATCAAAACGCTCTGATGTGTCGAATGTCTCAAAATAGGATTCAGCAATTTCGACTTTCGTGCGCGGGTATCTTTGACGGAAATTTTCAATCACAGCTGGTGATGCATCCACCACAACGTGACGTTTAAAGTGCTGCTCGAAAACGCCCGTTGTGATTCCATGTCCGAGCCCCAGCTCAAGCAGAGAAGTCGCGCCTTTCGAGAACTGCACGACTCTTTGCGGATACCATTTCAACTGAATTGTGTTGTCGAAATCGTAGATGCTCAACCCTTGGTAGGCCTGCACATGATTATCGAGGGTGTTTTTCATAATGAGTCTGCCACTTAGTCGTTAGAAACATTTTCAATTAAATCAAAATTGCCCGTAATGCACGCCAGCGTCTCTTCTTTGGAATTGAACATCATCACATCGATGATTGACAGCCAAGGCACGAACGTACTGCCAAATTGAGGATACTCGAATCGCTTCGATTGAATGAATTTCAAGTTAATCCCCTTCTTCTGGAATGTTTCACTTGGATACAGCTCCATACCGCCAATGGCATTCACATAGGTGCTCGTGCCGACCGCGTCACACAAGGCAAGCACCTTATCCTGATTCTTCAAATCATGGTCAATGGCGATTTCAGAGGAAATTTTAATCTTCGTCGTGATGCCCAAGTGCTCGCATGTCTTGACGATGGAGTGGCGCAGAAAGCGAAACAGATTCGTATCTTCATACCTTAGGACCTGCTCAACCAGCGGGAACGTTTGTGCAAAATACGGTGCACGTCGGTACGCGCCTTTGAATTGGCTCAGCAGTTTATCGCGGTTGAAATCCGCTGCCAGCACCCTGTCACGCACATCCAGATAGTCCGAGTCGCTTTTCAAGGGCAGTGAGAACATCACGTCCTTGCCGTTCTGCAGCAGGCGGTTACGGTTAATCCAACCTTTTTTGGTATATTTGATGTTGTCGTACACGATGAACAGGTCGACCGCCGCGATGAGCTGGAAATAGCCGATGTAAGGAAAAAAATACGGCTGCATGATTGCTAGTCTGCTCATGCGTCACTCTGCCCTGCAATGATGCGCAGAACAAAATCGACCTGTTCGCTGGTGAGCGTTGGAAAAATCGGCAGGCAGATCACCTCGCCTGCCGCCTTGCTCGCCACCGGCAAATTTGACTGCACCGCCGATGGCAAGCCGCGATACATGGGAAAATCGCTGATCAATGGATAGAAGTACCGCCGCGCATACACGCCAGAGTCGCGCAGGTGCTGGAACAGCGCATCGCGACTGATCGAATATTCAGGCCGCACCAGAATCGGGAAGTAGGCGTAGTTGGCGACATATTCACCAGTGTCCGGCAGGCAATGAATGCCGGTGATCGCCGCCAATCCTGCGCGGTAGCGGGCATCCACTGCTTGCCGTTGTTGCAACGCTGCGTCTATGCCTTTGAGTTGCAGCAAGCCGAAAGCGGCATTGATCTCACTCATTTTGCCGTTGATACCGGGCGCAACGACAGTGACTTCATCCACAATGCCAAAATTTTTCAGGTTATCGATACGCTGTTTGGCTTTAGCGTCATGGCAAACAATCGCCCCACCCTCAAAAGTATTGAACACCTTGGTCGCATGAAAGCTCAGCACCGACAGGTCGCCGTGGTTGAGCACGCTGACGCCGTCGGATTGCACGCCAAACGCATGCGCAGCGTCATAGATCACCTTCAGGCCATAGTTGTCGGCAATTTTCTGGATCCGCGCCACATCGCATGGATGGCCATAACAATGCACCGGCATGATGGCGGTGGTTTGCGGCGTAATGGCGGCTTCAATCTTGGCCGGGTCAAGATTGAGCGTGACCGGGTCAATATCGACAAACACCGGCCGAATGCCGTTCCATAACAGGGAGTGACTGGTGGCGACAAACGAATACGGCGTGGTAATCACTTCGCCCGTGATGCGCAGCGTTTGCAAGGCTGTCATCAACGCCAGCGTGCCGTTGCTAAACAGCGCAATGTGTTTGACGCCAAGGTAGTCGCACAACGCCTGTTCCAGTTGCTGATGAAACGGGCCGCCATTGGTCAGCCATTTATTTTCCCAGATTTGTTCCAGGTAAGGGATGAACTCGGCCAGTGGCGGCAAGTAGGGCTGCGTCACATGAATCGGCGGTATTTCGTGGGGTGCTGTCACGTCTTTTCCTCTTGCATCACGCTATGCGTGTTGTGCATGCTGGCATGGTTCACTTCAAACGATTCAGCCGGCAAGCCCGAGCACCAGCGTTGCCATATGATGTGCAGCGCACGCTCCAGACCGGCGGCGATGACTCCCGGCTGGCTTGGCACCGACTGTAAAAAACGCTCGCGCAGCCCGGCCCGCAAACTCGCCAGCACTGCAAAATCGGCAACCAACGACAAACCCTGCTGCACGAATGCCGCTGCATCCTGCGCCACAAATGCGTCCAGCCCAACATGCCCCAGAATCCCGGCCCCGCTGCGGCCCGCCACCGTGCTCCCGGCCAGCGTCAGTGTCGGCACCCCCATCCACAACGCATGCAAGGTAGTGGTGCCGCCGTTATATGGAAACGTATCCAGGCAGACATCGACCTGATGATGCAGTGCCAGATAGGCATTCATGCCAGAACGCGGATGAAAATCAAGCCGCTCGCATGCAATCCCTTCCTCGGCAAACCAGGCTGTCAGCGTGTCGTATTGACCCTCCTTAGACATCCCGCCCAGCACCATGCGCGAGTCGGGCAAGGCGCGCAGCAATTGCGACCACAGTGCAATCACCGCGCGACTGAGTTTGTTCTGCCGATTAAAACTACCGAAAGTCAGATACCCGTTGTTCAGCGCCGGCAGCGCGTTGACTGACGGC
>NZ_AVCC01000034.1 GCF_000622895.1 Herminiimonas sp. CN | reverse complement strand
GGAAAAAAAACTGGCGCATTGGCAGGGCGTCATCATTGCCGCCAGCGAGCAGAGCGGACGCAATCGCCTGGCGCAGCTCAATGCACCGGCCGATTACAGGAACTGGATCGGCTGCCAGGACCTGCATCGGCGCGTCCTGCTCAGCCCGCGCGCCGAACAGTCGGTGTCGGACTGGGCGCGCCATCATCCGCCGCAGGCGCTGGCACTGATGATCGGCCCCGAAGGCGGCTTCACCGCCGCCGAGGAGGAACTGGCCATCGCGCAAGGCGCATTACCGCTATCGATGGGGCCGCGCGTGCTGCGCACCGAAACCGCAGGGCTGGCGGCGCTGGCAGCGCTGAATGCGATCTGGGGTGGAATGTGATCGATTGCAAAATTTACCCCGCCGCATTCACAAACCGGGATTAATGCACTACAGTGGTTAGTATTGATTTTTCGATCAGGAGAGCATCATGGGACTTCTCGATATGGCTATGGGCATGCTAGGCGGCGATCAACAGCAACCCGGCGATCCGAAAGCGCAGCTATTGCAGGCCGCGCTGCAAATGCTGTCGGACAATCAGGGTGGCGGGCTGCAGGGCTTGATGGGCAGCCTCAAGAACGCCGGACTAGGCGATGCGCTAGCCTCATGGATCGGCACCGGCCAGAATACGCCGGTTTCCGGCGACCAGATCCAGCAGGCGCTGGGCGATGGCGGGCAATTACAGCAATTGGCGCAGGCCGCCGGATTGTCGCAAAGCGATGCGGCCAGCCACTTGTCGGAAATGCTGCCGGGCCTGATCGACAGGCTGACCCCGAATGGTGAAGTGCCGCAAGGCGGGCTGGGCGATTTGGCCGGTATGCTAGGTCAGTTCCTGGGAAAACGTCAGTAATCGTCAGTAATCTGTAGTCAAATCCCTGCCCTGGATCGGATTTTCGCCCGGAAAATTCGATCCGGCACTACGCCGCAATTTTTTCAATCAGGCCCATCTCGGCCGAAGACATCAATTTATCGATATCTACCAGAATCAGCATGCGCTCTTCAACCGTACCCAGTCCGATCAGATAATCGGCATCGAAGGCGGTCCCCATGTCCGGCGCCGGCTTGATCTGCTCTTGCACCAGCGTGATCACATCGGAAACGCTGTCAACCACCATGCCCATGATGCGCCCGCCGATATTGAGGATGATGACTACCGTGAACTGGTCATAAGTCGGCGTTCCCAGATTGAACTTGATGCGCATGTCAACCACCGGCACGATGATGCCGCGCAGGTTGATAACGCCTTTGAGAAACTCGGGTGCGTTGGCGATCCGTGTCACCGCTTCATAGCCACGGATTTCCTGCACTTTAAGTATGTCGATGCCGTACTCTTCCTGCCCCAGAGTGAATGCCAGAAACTCGTTGCGGCCATTCGTACCCACCTGATTCGAGTGATTGCCTGCTGCGGAGATTGATTGTGTAGGAGAAGACATAGTGCTCTCTTAAAAAAGAAGTGATTACGATGCATCCGGTGCTGCACGGGATGGCTGCCTAAAAATCAAAATTCGGTTGCAACCATGCATTTGGCCGGTAACCGAGATATTACAGGTAGCGACAATTAATGATCAAACTTTAACCACATGCATCTGCCGGCGCACCCTGATCGAGAATCGCACGGAGTTGCCGAACAATATGATCAATATACATACAGCGCGCTGTATTTCCAAATGTCACTATACAACATGCGATAGATAGCACAAATATGCAATACTTTAAATTAATCGATATCGATGCGGAAAATTGGCATCGCCTGCAGGTGCGGCGCCAGGAAAATCCTTGCACGGCGCCGCAACGTCGAACCATTGCCTGTTGCACAATCCAAGGGAAAGTGCAGGAAAGCATTTATAATCCAAGGCTTTGCAGCATTCTCAACACTGAATCGGTATGAAGGTATTTCGTGGACTCCCCAATGCTGCATCGCGTGCGCCCTGCGCGCTTGCGATCGGCAACTTTGATGGTGTACACCGTGGGCACCAGGCTCTGCTGGCGCGCGTGTGCGAAGCCGCCGCTCGTTTGCAACTGGATGCGGCAGTGATGACGTTCGAGCCGCACCCGCGCGAATTTTTCGCCCACATCAGCGGTGACCCGAGTCGCGCGCCCAGCCGCATCGCGAACCTGCGCGACAAGCTGCAAGCCCTGTCCAGAACCGGCATCGAACGCGTCATCGTCGAACATTTCAATGCCCATTTCGCCAGCCTGACTCCGCAGGAATTCGTGGAAAAGGTGCTGGTACAAGGCTTACACGTCAAATGGCTGATCGTCGGAGAAGATTTCTGCTATGGCGCCAAGCGCGCCGGCAATCTGGCCTCGCTGCTCGAGTCCGGCAAAAAATATGGCTTCGAAGTTGTAGCGCAGGACACGGTTACCAATGGTGGCGTTCGCATTTCCTCGTCTGCAGTGCGCGCCGCACTGACGGCAAGCGACTTTGCTCATGCGCGCCAATTGCTGGGCCAGCCGTATGCGATTTCCGGTCATGTAGTGCATGGCCAAAAGCTGGGACGCACGCTCGGATTCCCGACCCTGAATCTGCGCGTGACGCACAAGCATCCGGTGCTGAGCGGGATTTTCATCGTTCAGGTCCACGGCTTGGCCGAAACGCCGCTGCCGGGCGTCGCCAGCCTGGGATTGCGCCCGACAGTCGACGACAGCGGCCGCGTGCTGCTGGAAACACATATCTTCGATTATGCCCAGCAATGCTATGGCAAACTGATTCGGGTCGAATTTCTGAAAAAGCTGCGCGACGAAGAAAAATACGTCGATCTGCCGACACTGACCGACGCCATTGCCAACGATGCGGCGCAAGCGCGCGCTTACTTCAAGCACCGCGCTGCAGCTGCCACCACGGCGACCGACCGAATTTGAACGCCAGACGCATATCATCCATTCGCGCAGTCCGGCCCAACGAACACCATTAAAGAAATACCATGTCCGATAACAAACCAAACAAGCCCGCGGGCAAGCCGCACAGCAAATATCCGGTCAACATGACCGAAACTCCATTCCCGATGCGCGGCGATCTGGCCAAACGCGAGCCGCAGTGGGTCAAGCAGTGGCAAGAACGCAAGGTCTACCAGCGTATCCGCAAGGCATCGAAGAACCGCCCTAAATTCATCCTGCACGACGGCCCGCCGTATGCGAACGGCGACATCCACATCGGCCACGCAGTCAACAAGATCCTGAAAGACATGATCGTCAAGGCGCGCAACATGGCCGGCTTCGATGCCCAATACGTGCCGGGCTGGGATTGTCACGGCATGCCGATCGAGATCCAGATCGAAAAACTGTACGGCAAGAACCTGCCGGTGGAGCAAGTGCAGGCCAAGGCGCGCGCCTACGCCAGCGAACAGATCGAGCGCCAGAAAAAGGATTTCATCCGCCTCGGCGTGCTGGGCGAATGGGACAACCCGTACCTGACCATGAATTTCGGCAATGAGGCCGATGAGCTGCGCGCGCTCGGCACCATGCTGGGAAAAGGCTATGTATATCGCGGTCTGAAGCCGGTCAACTGGTGCTTCGACTGCGGCTCGGCGCTGGCCGAAGCGGAGGTCGAATACCAGGACAAACGCGACCCGGCCATCGATGTCGGCTTCCCGTTCGCCGAACAGGACAAGATCGCCGCCGCCTTCGGCCTGCCGCAACTGCCAACGGACCAGGGTTACGCGGTAATCTGGACCACCACCCCGTGGACCATCCCGGCCAACCAGGCGCTCAACGTCCATCCCGAGTTCAGCTATGCGCTGGTGCAAACCGTCCGTAATGGTGAGACCATCCTGCTGATCCTGGCCACCGACCTGGTCGAATCCAGCCTGCAGCGCTTCGGCCTCGAAGGCCGCGTGATCGCCACCTGCAAGGGTGAAGCGCTGAACCTGATCAAGTTCAGGCACCCGTTTGCCGACATTGACGAAGGCTACAACCGCACTTCACCGGTATTTTTGGGCGATTACGTCGAACTCGGCACCGGCACCGGCGTGGTCCATTCGGCCCCGGCCTACGGCGTCGACGACTTTATTTCCTGCAAAGCGCACGGCATGACCGACGACGAGATCCTGAAGCCGGTGCTGGGCGACGGCACATACGCGTCATGGCTGCCGTTCTTCGCGGGCATGACGATCTGGGAAGCCTCGAAACCGATCTGCAGCAAGCTGGAGGAAGTCGGCGCGCTGTTCAAGCTGGTGATGTTCGACCACAGCTACATGCACTGCTGGCGCCACAAGACGCCGATCGTCTATCGCGCCACTTCGCAGTGGTTCGCCGGCATGGACATCACACCGCAAGACGGCGGCCCAAGCCTGCGCGAAACCGCGCTCAAGGCGATCGACGACACCGCGTTCTATCCCGGCTGGGGCAAGGCCCGGCTGCACGGCATGATCGCCAACCGGCCCGACTGGACGCTGTCGCGGCAGCGCCAGTGGGGCGTGCCGATGGCTTTTTTCGTCCACAAGGAAAGCGGCGCGCTGCATCCGCGTACTCCGGAACTGCTGGAAATCGTCGCCAAGCGCATCGAGCAGCACGGCATCGAAGCATGGCACGCGGTCGACATCAACGAACTGCTGGGCGACGATGCGCCGATGTACGTGAAGAACAAGGACACGCTGGACGTCTGGTTCGATTCCGGCACCACCCACCAGACCGTGCTGGGGGGGCAACAAGGCAAGGGCTCGCACGCAGCGCAATCGCACTTCCCGGCCGACCTGTACCTGGAAGGCTCGGACCAGCATCGCGGCTGGTTCCACTCGTCGCTGCTGACCTCTTCCATGCTGAACGGCCGCGCACCGTACAAGGCCTTGCTGACGCACGGCTTCGTGGTCGACGGCGAAGGCAAGAAGATGTCGAAGTCGAAGGGCAACGTGGTCGCGCCACAGAAAATCTCCGACACGCTGGGCGCCGACATCCTGCGCCTGTGGGTGGCCTCCACCGATTATTCGGGCGAACTGAATATCTCGGACGAAATCCTGAAACGCGTGACCGAAGCGTATCGCCGCATCCGCAATACGCTACGTTTTCTGCTGGCCAACACTTCCGACTTCGACTTTGCCCGGGATGCGGTGCCGGTTGCGGAAATGATGGAAATCGACCGCTATGCGGTGGCCAGCGTGGCGGCCCTGCAGGCCGAGATCCTGGCCCATTACGAGGCCTACGAATTCCATCCGGTGGTGGCCAAGCTGCAAGGCTACTGCTCGGAAGACCTGGGCAGCTTCTACCTCGACATCCTGAAGGACCGCCTGTATACCGGAGGCACCACCTCGCACGCACGCCGTTCGGCACAAAGCGCGATCTGGCACATCACGCAAGCGCTGCTGCGATTGATGGCGCCGATGCTGTCCTTCACTGCCGAGGAAGCCTGGGCCGTGTTCGCCAGCAAGGAAGCGCTGGCCGACAGCGACGAAACGATCTTCACCCAGACCTACTACACGCTGCCGGAGGTGGCCGACGCCGCCGCGTTGCTGACCAAGTACGCGCAACTGCGCGCAATCCGCGCCGATGTCACCAAGCAGATGGAAGAAGCGCGCATCGCCGGCACCATCGGCTCCTCGCTGCAGGCCGAGATCCGCATCCAGGCCAGCAGCGACAAGTTCGCGCTGCTGAACGGCATGGGCGACGACCTGAAGTTCGTGCTGATCACCTCGCAGGCCGAAGTGGTCGAAGTCGCCAGCGCGGAACAGGAAGGCGTGGTCGTGACCGCATCGAAATACCAGAAGTGCGAGCGCTGCTGGCACTACCGGGCCGATGTCGGCAGCCACGCCGAGCATCCGGGCCTGTGCGGGCGCTGCATCAGCAATCTGTTCGGCGCCGGCGAAACGCGGCACTTTGCCTGACATGACTCCGCAGCCCGTCATGCCCGCCGAACCGGCATGACGGCCCAACCTGAAGCACCTTCGGAGTACCTTGCAATGGCAACAAAAAACCGTTTTTCTTCCAAGCCGCGCAGCGGCATCACGCCCTGGATCGGGATCGCAGCGATCGTGATCCTGCTCGACCAGTTGAGCAAAATTACCATTACCAAGTTATTCGCTTTTGGCGAATCGCATCCGGTGACTTCCTTTTTCAATCTGGTGCTGGCCTACAACAGGGGTGCGGCATTCAGCTTTCTGGCGGCGGAATCGGGCTGGCAGCGCTATTTCTTCACCGCCATCGGCGTGGTCGCGGCGCTGGTGATCGTCTACATGCTGCAGCGCCACGCCGGCCAGCGCCTGTTCTGCTGGGCGCTGGCGTTGATTATGGGCGGCGCCATCGGCAACGTGATCGACCGCGTGCTGTACGGCCATGTGATCGATTTCCTGGACGTGCATTTCAACGGTTGGCACTGGCCGGCATTCAACATTGCCGACAGCGCCATTTTCATCGGTGCGGGATTGTTCATCCTCGATGAACTGCGGCGCGTCAATAGGTAATAGCATTCATGGCGCGCTGCGGCCGGCTTGAGCTTTAGATATACTATTTCGTGTATTTTTTGAATACCATGAAGACCGTGCGGAAAGTACGTGCTATATAAACATACTCCCATATTTTTGCTTAACAGCCGGTTGCGCGGCAACACGCTCACTATCGAAGCAGCAAAGGAATAGCCATGGATCTTGCCGGTAAAAAAATCGTCCTCGGCCTGACTGGCGGCATCGCCTGCTACAAGGTGGCGGAACTGACCCGGGCGCTGGGCAAGGCGGGCGCCTCGGTGCAGGTCGTGATGACGCAGGCCGCGACCCAGTTCATCACGCCGCTGACCATGCAGGCGCTGTCCGGCCAGCCGGTGTTTACCGACCAGTGGGATGCGCGCATCGCCAACAATATGGCGCATATCGACCTCAGCCGCGACGCCGACGCGATCGTGATCGCACCCTGCTCGACCGATTTCATCTCCAAGCTGGCGCATGGCGCCTGCGACGACCTGCTCTCGACCCTGTGCGTTGCGCGCCCGGCCCGGCTGCCGCTGCTGGTGGCGCCGGCGATGAACGTCGAGATGTGGCAAAACCCCGCCACCCGGCGCAACGTCGCACAGCTGGCGGCCGACGGCATCGAACTGCTCGGCCCCGACACCGGCGAGCAGGCCTGCGGCGAAAACGGCATGGGCCGGATGCTGGAACCGGCCCAGCTGCTGGAACACATCATCGCCGCCTTCCAGCCGAAAATCCTGGCCGGCAAGCGTGTGCTGCTGACCGCCGGCCCGACCTTCGAGCCGATCGATCCGGTGCGCGGCATCACCAACCTGTCGTCCGGCAAGATGGGGTACGCGATCGCCCGCGCCGCCCGGCAGGCCGGCGCCGAAGTTACCCTGGTCTCCGGCACGACCACGCTCGACGCGCCGCTCGGGGTGCAGCGCATCGCGGCCCAAACCGCACAACAAATGCACGATGCGGTGCTCGCGCACCTATCCGGGCAGGATGTCTTTATCGCGGTCGCGGCGGTGGCCGACTGGCGGGTAGCGAATGCCAGCGCGCAGAAACTCAAAAAAGACGGCAGCGAGGGTGAAAAAAACACTGGACCAGTGCTGGAATTTGCGCAGAATCCGGATATTCTGGCCACCGTGGCGGCGTTGCCGAAGCGGCCGTACTGCGTCGGCTTTGCCGCCGAATCGGAAAACCTGTTGCAGTACGGCGAACAAAAACGGCTGCGCAAGAACATTCCGCTACTGGTCGGCAATATCGGCCACCATACTTTCGGCCAGGACGACAATGAACTGATATTGTTCGACGCCCACGGCCACACCCTGCTACCGCGCAACGACAAGCAGGCGCTGGCGCGCCAACTGATCGCAGCCATCGCCAGCCGCCTGCCGCACTAGCATCCGGCCCCCGCCGGATTGCCCTAACCACCGACAAGCAGAATCCATGAAAACCATCGACATCAAAATCCTCGACCCGCGCCTGAAAGAACAACTGCCGGCCTACGCCACCGCCGGCAGCGCCGGGCTCGACCTGCGTGCCTGCATCGATGCGCCGCTGCGCATTGCACCGGGCGAAACGCACCTGATTCCGACCGGTCTGGCGATCCATGTGGCCAACCCCGCCTACGCAGCGATGATCCTGCCGCGCAGCGGGCTGGGCCACAAGCACGGCATCGTGCTGGGGAACCTGGTCGGACTGATCGACTCCGATTACCAGGGGCAGCTGATGGTGTCGACCTGGAACCGCGGCCAGACCGCCTTCACGCTGGAACCGATGGAACGCCTGGCGCAACTGGTGATCGTACCGGTGCTGCAGGTCGGCTTTAACATTGTCGAAGAGTTCGATGCCAGCGGACGCGGCAGCGGCGGCTTCGGCAGCACCGGAAAAAACTAAATGACAACATTTAATACGCCCGCGGCAATTGAGGCGCGCATTCGCCCAACAGGCTGGCGACAGATTTCCGCATGGGCTGCGGCAGCACTGCTGCTCAGTGCCTGCGCCACCCGGCAACCGGTAACCACGACGCCCCCAAAAAGCCCTGCCGCTCCAACGTTGAGCGCGCTGCCGGCTCCGGCGCCGCTGCGCTCGATCGTGGTGCAGCAAGAGCGCCTGTATCGGGTCGCAGCCCCCTTGCTGACCCAGAATGCGCCGCTATGCAAGGCTAATGCGCGCAACCTGCTCGGCTTTTCCGCCAAGAACAAGTATTCCTTCCCCAAGGAATTCGTCGCAGACGCGCAAAAGGCCTACGGCCTCGACGAGCAGTTGCAAGTCATCCAGGTACTGACCGACAGCGGCGCCGAACGCGCCGGCATCAAACGCGGCGACCGCCTGGTCAGCGTCAACGACAAGCCGTTTCCGCTCGGCCCGAACGCCGAACGACAGGCGGCCACGATCCTGGGCCCGCTGGTGCGCAATCGTTCGCTGATCAAATTGACCGTGGCGCGCAATGACAAGAATATCCCGCTCAGCATCCCGCTCACGCGCGCCTGCGCGTTCGCGGTAGAACTGGGCAACGCCGACAACGTCAATGCCTACGCGGATGGCCAGCGCGTGATGATTACCCGCGGCATGCTGGATTTTGTGCAATCGGACGCAGAGCTGGCCCTGGTGCTGGCGCGGGAATTCGCACATAACGCGTTAGCGCATGCCAGCAAGCAAAAAATGAGCGCCACCATCGGCGGCATCATCGACAACCTGATCCGCCACACCCCCGATCTGGATGCCATCAATGGCATGGCTGGAATAAAAGCCTATCCGCAGAATTTCGATGCCGCCGCCGACAATCTATCGCTGTATATGCTGGCCCGGGCGGGATATCCAATCGACAATGCGGCAGCATTCTGGCAACGACTGGATCGGCAATATCCAGCCACGATACTGAACGGCTATACGGCAATACACCCGGCCACCGGATACCGCCTGGCGACCATCGCCAAAACAGTAGCCGAAATCCAAGCCAAGCAGGCAAACAAAAAACCGTTGCTACCTTAATATCACAACAATTCTTTCAGATCTTTTCCAAAATCAGATTCAAGTGGGAGCATAAGCATAATTCATATATTTATCGCAACAAAATCGAGCACATTAAAATATACTGGCGATATTTATCAATACGGACTGACTGCTGGTTTGAACCCAATAAAAAACCCGAACTGTTGTAGCCGTTCGGGTTTTTAACATCAACGCGCAGTCATCGCATCATTCCAGTTCCGTTGCCAATGATGGCGCCGGCGGCGGAACCGGCTCTCCATCCTCCGGATAACTCAAGCTGATTTGCTCCTTGTCATCCAGATCGACCGTTACGCGGCCGCCGCTGACCAGTTTACCGAACAGCAATTCATCGGCCAGCGCCTTGCGTATCATGTCCTGAATCAGGCGCGCCATCGGTCGTGCGCCCATCTGCGGATCAAAGCCTTTCTTGGCCAGGAACTTGCGCAAGTCATCGGTGAAAATCGCTTCGACTTTCTTCTCGTGCAATTGTTCTTCCAGCTGCATCAGGAATTTATCCACAACGCGCAGGATGACTTCTTCATCCAGCGCACGGAAACTGATGATTGCATCCAGACGGTTGCGGAACTCAGGCGTGAACATGCGCTTGACGTCAACCATTTCATCGCCGGCTTCTTTTTTCTCGGTAAAGCCGATCGACCGTTTTTGCAGGCTTTCGGCACCGGCATTGGTGGTCATGATGATGATCACATTGCGGAAATCCGCTTTTCGGCCATTATTGTCGGTCAGCGTGCCATGATCCATTACCTGCAGCAGGATATTGAAGATGTCCGGATGCGCCTTTTCGATCTCGTCCAGCAACAGCACCGCATGCGGCTTCTTGGTCACCGCCTCGGTCAGCAAACCGCCCTGATCAAAGCCGACATAGCCCGGCGGCGCGCCAATCAAGCGGCTCACCGCATGGCGCTCCATGTATTCCGACATATCGAAACGGATCATTTCGATGCCGAGAACGAAGGCCAACTGCTTGGCGACCTCGGTCTTGCCGACGCCGGTCGGGCCGGAAAACAGGAAGGAGCCGATCGGCTTGTCGGTCTTGCCCAGGCCGGCACGCGCCATCTTGATGGCGGAAGCTAAGGCCTCAATGGCAGGTTCCTGGCCGAAAACCACATTCTTCAGGTCGCGATCGATGGTCTGCAGCTTGCTGCGATCATCCTGGTTGACCGATTGCGGCGGAATGCGTGCAATCTTCGAAATGATGTCCTCGATTTCCGCCTTGCCGATGGTTTTTTTCTGCTTCGATTTGGGCAAGATGCGCTGCGCCGCGCCGGCTTCATCGATCACGTCGATCGCCTTGTCCGGCAAATGGCGGTCATTGATGAAGCGCGCCGACAATTCCGCCGCTGTGGTCAACGCCAGAGCCGAATACTTGACTCCGTGATGCTCCTCGAAACGCGATTTCAGACCGCGCAGAATTTGCACCGTTTGCTCCACAGTCGGCTCGTTCACATCCACTTTCTGGAAGCGCCGCGACAGCGCATGATCCTTCTCGAAAATACCGCGGAATTCGGTATAGGTGGTGGCGCCGATGCATTTCAGCTGGCCATTGGCAAGCGCCGGCTTGAGCAGATTGGAAGCATCGAGCGTACCGCCGGAGGCCGACCCGGCACCGATGATGGTGTGAATTTCATCGATGAACAAGATGCCGTTTGGGTTATCCTTAAGCTGTTTCAGAACCGCCTTCAGGCGTTGCTCGAAATCACCGCGATACTTGGTCCCGGCCAGCAACGCGCCCATATCGAGCGAATAGACAATGCCATTGCTCAGGATTTCAGGCACGTCGCCCTGCGTGATGCGCCATGCCAGCCCCTCGGCAATCGCGGTCTTGCCGACACCGGCCTCGCCCACCAGCAGCGGATTGTTCTTGCGGCGCCGACACAGGATCTGAATCACGCGATCAATTTCCGACTCGCGACCGATCAAAGGGTCGATTCTGCCTTCGGCGGCGGCCTTGTTGAGATTTTGCGTGTATTGATCGAGCGGGCTTTCTCTCTGCTGCCCTTCTGTCTGCGCTTCATCAGTGCCCTCCGACGGTTTTTGCGCGTCAGATTGCTGATCCTTGCGCACCCCGTGCGAAATGAAATTCACCACATCGAGACGCGTGACCCCCTGCTGATGCAGATAGTAGACCGCATGCGAATCTTTTTCGCCGAATATGGCCACCAGCACATTGGCCCCGGTGACTTCGTTCTTGCCGTTCGAAGCCGACTGCACATGCATGATCGCGCGTTGAATCACCCGTTGGAAACCCAAGGTCGGCTGCGTATCGACTTCGCTCGTACCGGCCACCGTCGGGGTATTATCGGCGACGAAATTAGACAGTGTTTTGCGCAAGTCATCGATATTGACTGCGCATGCACGCAAAACTTCTGCTGCAGATGGATTGTCCAGCAGTGCGAGCAACAAGTGCTCGACGGTGATGAACTCATGTCGTGCCTGGCGAGCTTCGACAAAAGCCATGTGCAAACTTACTTCCAAATCCTGGGCAATCATACTTCCTCCATCACGCATTGCAGGGGATGCCCCGCTTTACGGGCATGCGTTAAAACAAGATCTACTTTAGTCGACGCAATGTCCTTCGAATATACGCCGCATACCGCCTTGCCATCACGATGAACTTTGAGCATCAGATGCGTCGCCGTCTCGCGATCCTTATTGAAATACTCCTGAATAATCGCAACCACAAATTCCATCGGCGTGTAATCGTCATTGAGCAACAACACCTGATACATCGGTGGCGCCTTTAGTTTCTGCTCACGCCGCTCTATGAGCGTACCGTTTTCATGCTTGGTTACCATGCGTCTATTCTAATCCGTTCGACTTCGGGCACAACGCGTCAAAACCGACGTGGGGTACTCATTTGTTTGGATATTACGCGTTTTCTCTCCTGTTCGCAGATGGCATCTATGAAGATCAAATCAAGAGCGTTTTGTTCGATCTGGCGCAATAAAAAATGTTTACCCTACTTAAAAATCGTCTTGACCTTGTTATTTTTTTCCGAGAACAATGGTATGTATTGCAAGCAAAGAAATTTTTTCTTGTCAATATTGAAGTGAGTATCTAGTTTGAAGCAGCGATTTTGATGTTTCTTGCTTTATGACTCGTGTGATTTTTTCTATTTGAAAGATGCATTATGGCAACAGGTACAGTCAAGTGGTTCAACGATTCTAAAGGCTTCGGCTTTATCACTCCAGATGATGGTGGTGAAGATCTGTTCGCGCACTTTTCCGCAATCAACATGAACGGATTCAAGACCCTCAAAGAAGGTCAAAAAGTTCAGTTCGAAGTCACGCAAGGCCCTAAAGGCAAGCAAGCTTCAAATATCCAGGCTGCGTAATTTCTGGATTAACCAGTTTTCGGAAAACCCTGCAGCAATGCAGGGTTTTTTTTCGCCCGCATTTCTGCTTGAGTAGAAAATATTTTCAGAAAACCCTGCTCAGAATTGAAAAAGGCCGGATCAGATCCGGCCTTCGTACTTGGTGCCATTAATCATCAACGATTAACGACTGCTATGCAACTTACATGTTTTCGATCATGACATCGCCAAAACCGGAGCATGAGACCTGAGTGGCGCCTTCCATCAGCCGGGCAAAGTCATAAGTGACCTTTTTGGAAGCAATGGATTTTTGCATCGAATTAATAACCAGATCCGCAGCCTCCAGCCAACCCATGTGCCGCAACATCATTTCTGCAGAAAGGATCAGCGAACCCGGATTAACATAGTCTTTCCCTGCGTATTTTGGTGCGGTACCGTGGGTCGCTTCAAATATCGCAATCGAATCCGACAAGTTGGCACCTGGAGCAATGCCGATACCGCCAACCTGGGCCGCCAGTGCGTCAGAGATGTAGTCGCCATTCAGATTCAATGTCGCAATGACGCTGTATTCGCTCGGACGCAACAGGATTTGCTGCAGGAATGCATCTGCAATCGAGTCCTTGACCACGATGTCCTTGCCGGTTTTCGGATTTTTAAATTTGCACCATGGGCCGCCATCAATCAGCGCAGCGCCGAATTCCTTTTGCGCCAGTGCATACGCCCAATCGCGGAAGCCGCCTTCGGTGTACTTCATGATGTTGCCTTTGTGCACTATCGTCACGGATGGCTTGTCATTGTCAATCGCATACTGGATGGCCTTGCGCACCAGACGCTCGGTGCCTTCCCGGGACACCGGCTTAATGCCGATACCAGAAGTGTTCGGGAAACGGATTTTCTTGACACCCATTTCATTGATCAGGAATTCGATCAACTTCTTGACCTGATCCGAACCTTCCTGAAACTCAATCCCGGCGTAGATATCTTCCGAATTTTCACGGAAAATCACCATGTCGGTCTTGTGCGGCTCACGCACTGGTGAAGGTACACCGGTAAAATAACGTACCGGACGCAGGCAGACATACAAATCCAGCTCTTGACGCAGCGCCACGTTGAGCGAACGGATACCGCCGCCAACCGGGGTGGTCAATGGACCTTTGATCGAGACCACATAATCCTTAAGGACCTGCAGCGTTTCTTCCGGCAGCCATACATCCGGGCCATATACCTGGGTCGATTTTTCGCCGGCATAGACTTCCATCCAGCTGATTTTGCGCTTGCCGCCGTATGCCTTGGCAACAGCTGCATCAATTACCTTGATCATTACCGGACTGATATCGACGCCGGTGCCATCACCCTCGATATAAGGCAGAACCGGGTTATCCGGAACGGTCAATGAAAAATCGGCATTGACGGAAATTTTCTTGCCGTCGGCTGGAACTTTGATATGTTGATACATCGTTGTCTCCGAAGTTGAGGCGAAAAAGAGCGTACTTCACTCTGAAGTGGACATTTGAACCTGATGAATTTTGCCTAAATGACTTGTGTCTTATATAAGATACAAGACCAGAATTTCGTATTATGCACTAGTATTTTACTAGATGCCATGTTTTTGCGACACTACGAGCATGCCACTCATATTATTCAATAAACCGTTTCAGGTGATGTGCCAGTTTTCCGTCCATCCGACCCGCCAGACATTGGCCGATTATCTCGATATCCCGAACGTCTATCCGGCCGGCCGGCTGGACGCCGATAGCGAGGGGCTGCTGCTGCTCACGGACGATGGCAAGCTCCAGCACGATATCAGCCATCCGGATCACAAACAACCGAAAACCTATATCGCCCAAGTCGAAGGGAAGCCGGATTCCGCCATGCTGGCGCGTCTGCGCAACCCGCTCGATCTCGGGGATTTCGTTACCCAGCCGTGCATTGTCAGGCAAATTTACCCGCCCGACTGGCTCTGGCCGCGTAATCCACCGATCCGGGAACGCAGCAATCATCCGACCAGTTGGCTGGCCATCACGCTCTCCGAAGGCAAGAATCGACAGGTGCGGCGGATGACAGCAGCGGTTGGACTGCCTACCTTGAGGCTGGTGCGCATCGCCATCGGCAATTTTTCCCTGCAAACCCATCCTCTGATGCCAGGCGAATGGCGCACGGTATCACCAGCTGAACTACGATAGTTTTTCGATAGTCAGTGTAAAGGCAGGGTATATTCAGCCTTTTTAGGTCAAAATGCGTATCTTCTTCAGTCAGGGGAATTCATCATGAACAGGCAGATGCGTCAGTGCATTGCTCTTCTTACTGCTGTCTTGGGCGGCATTGCGACGCCCGGGCATGCGCAGCAAGTGCAAAAATTTCGCAGCACCACGCTCACGGCAGGAATGTATGTAATCAAGGCAGAGGTCGCTGCCAATGAGGCCGAGCGCCAGCAGGGCTTGATGTTTCGGGAAAAAATGGCCAATAACGAAGGTATGATATTTGACTTCGAAGCACCCGCCGGCGTCTGCATGTGGATGAAGAACACCCTGATCCCGCTTTCGGTTGCTTTCATTGACAGCAATGGGAAAATAGTCAACATCGAAGACATGCAACCGCAAACCACCAATTCGCATTGCGCAAAAAAAGCGGTTCGGTTTGCACTGGAAATGAATCAGGGCTGGTTCAAGCAGAAAAATATCAAGCCCGGCAGCGTCATCGACGGACTGACCCCGAACTGATTCAGCCAATCCCGGAAATGCCGCTTCAACAGAAAAACCCGCACGACAAGATCGAGCGGGTTTTTTATTAACTAGTCAAACACAGAACTCCGACCGCAGGCCGAAGTTCCGAAAACCAATTAAGCCAGTGCTTTCAAGGCCGCAGCAAGGCGGCTCTTATGGCGTGCAGCTTTGTTTTTATGAATGATTTTCTTATCGGCAATACGATCAATCGTTGAAATCGACGATTGATAGACCGCTGCCGCAGCGGCTTTGTCGCCTGCTGCGATTGCCTTGCGCACAGCTTTGATTGCTGTACGCAATGTGGAACGCTGGCTGGAATTCTGCGCGTTCAGTTTGACTGCTTGACGAGCGCGCTTGCGTGCTTGTGCTGTATTTGCCATGAGTATTTCCTAAAACAAGGTCAAAGTGCGTTCGCAAACCTGAGTGTTGCGAGATAAAAATTCTGTGAAGCCACGCATTATAGCGGTATTTTTTGAAACGAGCAAACCGATCACGGCACACCACAATGAAGCAAGCATCAGGCGCTATAGACAACCAGCAAAGCCAACTATCGGAAGGTTCGGACATGCCTGCTGCGGGTGGCAATGCGCTGAGCGGCTATAATTCCGGCCCATGAACTTGCTTAAAACACTTGCCACCATATCGGGCATGACGATGCTATCCCGCGTAACTGGCCTGTTACGCGAGTTCCTGATTGCGCGCGCATTCGGCGCATCCGCCTATACCGATGCGTTTTTCGTCGCCTTCCGAATTCCAAACCTGCTGCGCCGGCTGTTTGCGGAGGGCGCCTTCTCCCAGGCATTCGTACCGATTCTGGCCGAATACAAGAACCAGAAAGGCGACCAGCCGACCAGGGAACTAGTCGACCATGTTGCCACCGTGCTGACCTGGGCCCTGCTTGTCACCTGCATCGCCGGCATCCTGGCAGCGCCCACGGTGGTGTACCTGATCGCCACCGGCCTGAAATCCAATGCGCAGGCATTCGACGCCTCGGTCGTGATGACGCGCATCATGTTTCCGTACATCGGCTTCATGTCGCTGGTGGCGCTGGCTGGCGGCGTCCTCAATACCTGGCGCGAATTCAAGATTCCCGCACTGACGCCGGTGCTGCTGAATCTATCCTTCATTGCCGCTTCGCTGTTTCTGGCGCCGCTGCTCAAGCAACCGGTGTACGCGCTGGCTATTGCGGTGTTCGTCGGTGGCGTACTGCAGCTGGCGGTGCAAATCCCGGCGCTGCTGAAAATCGGCATGCTGCCGCGCATCTCGCTTAATCCACTATTTGGATTGCGGGATGCCGGCGTGCGGCGGGTGCTCAAGCAGATGGTGCCGGCGACTTTTGCGGTATCGGTGGCGCAGATCAGCCTGATGATCAATACCAATATCGCGTCCCGCCTGGCCAACGGCAGCGTTTCATGGCTGTCGTATGCGGATCGCCTGATGGAATTCCCGACCGCATTGCTGGGCGTGGCGCTGGGCACGATCTTGCTGCCGAGCCTGTCGAAGGCCAATTCCGATGGCGACAAGGTCGAGTATTCGGCGCTGCTGGACTGGGGCCTGCGGCTGACCTTCCTGCTCGCCCTGCCTTCCGCCGTCGGCCTGGCCACCCTGGCAGAGCCGCTGACCGCGACCCTGTTCCACTACGGGAAATTCAGCGCGCGCGATGTCGCCATGACCGGCAATGCGCTGCTGGCCTACGGCGCCGGCCTGATCGGTCTGATCCTGGTGAAAATCCTGGCGCCCGGATTTTATGCCAAGCAGGACATCCGCACGCCAGTCAAGATTGCGGTCGGGGTATTGATCGTCACCCAGTTGATGAACCTGCTTTTCGTGCCCTGGATTGCGCATGCCGGTCTGGCGCTGTCGATCGGCCTGGGCGCCTGCGTGAATGCGCTATTCCTGTATTTTGGCCTGCGCCGGCGCAATATCTACCGCCCCAAGGCCGGCTGGAGTCAATTCATGATCCGTCTTGCCGGTGCGCTGTTTCTGCTGGCCGGAGTCGCGCTCTGGAGCGCCGCGCAATTCGACTGGATGGGATTGAAGGCGCACCCGCTGATGCGCATCGGCGCCCTGCTCTTGGTCATCAGCGTGTGCGTCGCCACTTACTTCAGCGCATTGCTGGCGATGGGTTTCCGGTTTGCGGACTTCAAGCGGATTGCGCTATGAATACGCGGCCGATCCTGCTGACGATATTGCTGGCAAAATGATCGCATGATTCAGCCGCTCGATTATTTTGCCACCCTGGTCAGCCAGGACGATGCGATTCCGTTGTTCGAAGCGGCGCTTGCGGTTACGCAGGGCATCGATGAGCGGCTGGACTTTGGTGCGGTCCAGGCCACGGTCGACGGTTTTGCCGCCACCTTGCAGCGACGGCTGGCGCCGGACATGAGCGACATCCAGAAATTGCGCTTGCTCAATCGATATTTCTACCGCGAATTGGGTTTTGGCAGCAACGTCAATCATTTTTACGACATCGGCAACAGCCTGCTGCCGCACGTCATCGCGACCCGGCGCGGGATTCCGATTTCCCTGGCCGTGCTCTTCATGGAAATAGCGCAGCAGATCGGCTTGCGGATCAAGGGCATCGCCTTCCCCGGCCACTTCTTGATGCGCTTATCGGTGCCGACCGGCGAAATCATCCTCGACCCGCTAAGCGGTAGCAGCCTGACCCGCGAGGCGCTGGAAGAACTGCTGCTGCCGTATGTCGAACCGACTGAAGCGACGCCGGAAAATACGCTGGCGCACCATCTGCATGCGGCCCACCCGCGTGAAATCCTGGCGCGCATGCTACGCAACCTGAAATCGATCCTGGTCGAGGAGGGAAACTGGGCAGGTTTTCTGGCTGTGCAACAAAGACTGGTGATCCTGTTGCCGGATGACATCGCCGAGCGCCGCGACCGCGGTCTGGCGTATGCCAACCTGTCGCGCCCGCAACCGGCGCTGCAGGATCTGGAAGCCTATCTGGCCCAGCGGCCGCATGCATCGGACGCCGCCATGCTGCGCGAAAAACTCCCGGCCCTGCGCGATGCCTGCAAGCGCCCGCACTGATTTCCCCGCCGCCTTGCCAGATAAATACGGATTCCAGTATTTTTTTACATCGCAGTAAATTATTGCAGTGGCCATGCAGTTTTCATGCATACCCCGCATAAAATATCGAACTGGACGATTCAGCCATTGGCGCGCGCTTCGATGACTTCCCACTGCTCCAACGCCTCCAGCAGCAGCACATCGATCTCCTCGACACGCGCATTGAGGCGCTTCACCTCGGCTGCCGGCTGCTTGTAAAAATCCGGCGCGGCCTGCTGCTCGGACAGCGCCTTCTGCTCCGCTTCCAGGCTGGCAATCAGCTTCGGCAGCTCTTCCAGTTCGCGCTGCTCCTTGTAGCTGAGCTTTTTCTTCGGTGCTGCCGCAGTGGCTACTGCCGCCGCCGGCTTCGGCTCCGCTTTCAGTTCCGCCTTGGCTGCCTTGATGACTGCCGCCTGCGACGGCCGTACGCGTTCCCAGTCGCTATAGCCGCCGACGTATTCGCGCCACAGGCCGTCGCCTTCGGACACGATCACCTCGGTCACCACGTTGTCGAGGAAGGTGCGGTCATGGCTGACCAGGAACACCGTGCCTTTGTAGTCTTCCAGCAGCTCTTCCAGCAATTCCAGCGTATCGATGTCCAGATCGTTGGTCGGTTCATCCAGCACCAGCACGTTGGCCGGCTTGGCGAACAGGCGCGCCAGCAGCAGCCGGTTGCGCTCGCCGCCGGACAGCGACTTGACCGGCGAGCGGGCCCGCTCCGGCGAAAACAGGAAATCGTTCAGGTAGGTCATCACATGGCGGCGCTGGCCGTTGATCTCGACCCAGTCGCTGCCCGGTGCAATGGTGTCGGCCAGGCTGGCGTTCTCGTCGAGCTGGGCCCGCATCTGGTCGAAGTAGGCGATCTGCAGCTTGGTGCCTTGCTTGACCGTGCCCGAATCCGGCTGCTCTTCGCCCAGGATCATTTTCAGCAAGGTGGTCTTGCCGGCGCCGTTGGCGCCGATTAGGCCGATCTTGTCGCCGCGCAGCAGGGTCGCACTGAAATCGCGCACGATGACCTTCTCGCCATAGCTCTTGTAGACGTTTTCCAGCTCGGCCACGATCTTGCCGGAGCGTTCGCCCGCCGACACTGCCAGATTGACCTGTCCCTGCTGATTGCGGCGCGCTTCGCGCGTCAGGCGCAAGGCTTCCAGACGGCGCACCCGGCCCTCGTCGCGCACCCGGCGCGCTTTCACGCCCTTGCGGATCCAGACTTCCTCCTGAGCCAGGAACTTGTCGAACTTGGCGTTTTCGACCTCTTCGATCTCCAGCTGTTCGGCCTTGCGCACTTCATAGGCGCTGAAATTGCCCGGGAACGACAGCAGCCGGCCGCGATCGAGTTCGACGATGCGGGTGGCAACGTTATCCAGGAAGCTGCGGTCATGGGTGATGAACAGCACGCTGCCCTTGTAGTCGCGCAGCAAGCCTTCCAGCCACAGGATCGAGGTGAAATCCAGATGGTTGGTCGGCTCGTCCAGCAGCAGCACGTCCGGCGCGCTGACCAGCGCGCAAGCCAGCGCGACCCGCTTCTTCATCCCGCCCGACAGCGTGCTCATGGTCGAGCTGCCGTCCAGGTTCAGGCGGTCGAGCGTGGTTTCGACCTTGTTGTTCAGGCTCCAGGCATCGGCCGCATCGAGCTTGACCTGGATGTCGTGCATCCGCTCCATCAACGCGTCATCGTCATCGCCGCCGAACTGGCCGGTCAGCGCGTCGTACTCGGCCAGCAACGCCGCCATCTCCCCCATGCCGGACGCGACCGCCTCGAACACCGTGATATCCGGATCGAAATACGGCTCCTGCTCGACGTACGCGATCTTGATCCCCTGCTGCATTACCAGCAAGCCGTCATCGAGTTTATTCACGCCTGAAATGAGTTTCAGCAAAGAGGATTTGCCGGTGCCGTTGCGGCCGATCAGGCCGACCCGCTCGGAGGATTCGAGCGAAAATTCGGCGTGGTCGAGCAATGCCACATGACCGAATGCAAGTTGCGCGTTGGAAAGAGAAATGACTGCCATGATTACCTGATGATGGTCGGCCGGCACTGCAATAGCGCCGGCCGAAATGATGAATGAAGCACGCATTGTACCGAGTGCCGGATAAAAGACCCGATTCCGGCCAATCAGGTCGGCTATAATGTCGGCCGTTTGATGCAAGTTTGATGCGATAATGCTCGCGCAGCGTCTCCCCGTAGCACAATGGATAGTGCACATGCCTCCTAAGCGTGGGATACTGGTTCGATTCCAGTCGGGGGGACCAGTTACACATTTCTGACAAAAGCCAAGGCCGCATAGTTCACCATGAGCATGCGGTTTTTTTATCGCAGGACGGGCCGTATTCAGAAATCAATGGCAGTCCGGCACGCTTTGGCTCAGGTACACCTCAAAGGCTACGTCATTTGCCCATTTTTTCCGGATTCCGGCCCAGTAACTGCCTTCCGACCACGCGTGCGCGGTTTTTTTCAGGAATGCCGCCGCACCGGCGTCGCCGGCAGGCGCAATCAGCACCAGCGACATGCGCGGCCCGAGCGTCAGGCGGGCCGAAAATTTCTTCCACTCCGGCAGTTTGAGCAGCGCATTGAGCAGCGCGTCGTCATGGACGGCGGCGTCGCAGCCGCCGACCCGAAGCGCCAGCAAGGAATCGGCCGGCGCCTTGAACACTTTTTCAATGGCGCCATATCTGGCTGCCATCGCGCCGACGTAAGCGCCGCCTTCCGACAGGCAAACGGTGCGCCCCTTGAGCTGCTGTGGCGTCTTGATGTCGGTATCGGTGCGCATGATTGCCAGCGGCGCGGCAGCATACCCGGTCGGCACCACCGCTGCGCTGCGCAGCAAGGGGTCGCTGTCGGCAACGGCTGCCAGCACCAGATCCGCCTTGCCGCTGGCCAGCAACTGCGCGCGATTGACAGGAGTAGCGCGCAGCGTGGCCAGCGTTACTTGCAGGCGCGCCGCCAGATCTTCCGCCAGCACGGTGTCGACGCCTTCCGGGGTCCGGTATTTGGCGCCCGCCGCATAAGGCGGTATGACATAGCGAACGCCGACTTCCAGCCTGCCACGCTGCCTGGCCTGTTCCGGCAGGCCAGCCGCCAATGCGGCGGAGCCCGCGCATCCGAGGATGGCGGCCAATAGCGCGCGCAGCAAAAATGCAAATCCCATCATGATTAAACGTATTGATAGCGCAGCAGGCGGTGCTTCAGGTTTTCCAGGATCAGCTGATCGATCAGGACCGCCAAAATCGCAATCGTCAGGATGTTCGTCATGACGCCGACCATGTCAGCAGTTTCTCCCGCATACGCCAGCGTGCGTCCCAGCCCCTTGCCGAAACCGATCAGCATTTCGGCCGAAATCAGTGCCCGCCAGGCATTGCCGAAAGCCAGTTGCGCGCCGGTGATCAGTTCCGGCATTACGGCCGGCAGATAGACGCGACTGAGCATGTCGCGCCGGGTCGCGCCCATTACGCGCGCAGCCGAAACATGCACCTTTTGCACGCTTTCGCTGGCGTTCATGACCGACAGCGCGGCCGGGAAAAAGGCCGCAATCGCCACCACGATGATGATCGGCAGGCTGCCGAAACCCATCAGTATCAGCAACAGCGGCACCCACGCAATCGACGGGATCGATTGCAAGATGATGATGGCCGACTTCAGCACTTCGCGAAAGAAGTACAGCACCGCGCCGATCAGGCCGAAACCGATACCCAGCAGCAGCGCAGCGCCATAACCGATGCCCAGCCGCGACAGGCTGCCCCAGAGGGCGGTGCGGAACTGTTCGGTCTGCACCTCTGCCCACAGGCGCAGCAGCACGGTCGGCACGTCCGGCATCAGGAAATCCGGCAAGGACCAGGCGGCGATTTGCCACATCAGCAGGATGAAGGCAATCGCCAGCACCATCGCGAATTTTTTTTGATAACCGGTAAGGCGAATCTGAGTACTCATGGCAACTTCAAAATGCGAAGGCCGACGTATGTCGGCCATCGGGAACTAAAAGTAGAATAACCCAATTATAATTTACGGTCCTTTTGCCAGGACAGGTCGACAATGCTCCGGACGTCGAACGGCTTGCCGTCGCGGGTTTTCAGCGCACCCTGCTGTTGCAGGATGTCGGCGATTTCCTGCATCCGCAGTTGTTCCTTGGCGGTCAGTGCGGCGCTGAAGGTCTGGCTCTTGATCGCGTCGCGGATCACGTCTTCACGCGGCAAGTCACCATGCTTGAGGGTTTTCAGCGTCGGTTCGGCGATGAAATAGGAGGCGATCAGCTTCGATGCGTCGGCCGGTTTCTTTTGCAGCAAGTCGATCGCTTCGCGCTGCGCGTCGAGCGACTTCCAGACCTCGGCGCGGCGCTTTGCCAGCGTCTCGCCGGAAGTGATGACGACCATGCACGGGAACGGCCAGACTTCGCCGATTTCATAAATTTGCTTTACCGGCGCAATCAGTTGCGCAATGCTGGCTTGCGGCTCGAACAGGAATGCGGCATCGACGCGCTTGCCGACCAGCGATTGCACCGCCACCTGCGGACTGACACCCATGATGTTGACATCATCCGCTTTCAGCCCGGCATGCTTTAGCACCACGCCTTTCAACACGGTGTCGGCAGTGCTGCCTTCGGCTTGCGAGGCCAGCGAGCGGCCTTTCAGTCCGGCCACATCCTTGATGCCGCTATCTTCGCGCACCACAATCGCGTGATAGCCATGCTGCGCGCCGCCCACCACTTTCAGGTTCGCGCCCTTCGATGCCCATGCCACCGCATTGGTAAAGCCCAGCACGCCGGTATCGAGCTGACCGCCGACGATGGCCTTGATCAGATCGGTGCCGGACTTAAATTCGACCAGTTCGACATCCAGCCCCTGCTTCTTGTAGAAGCCGCCTTCATGGGCGGCAATCGCTTGTGCATCGTCCATCACGCGCAGATAACCGACCCTGAACCTATCGGCAGCCGACGCCTGGCTAGCGAACGCCAATACCGCTACTGCGGAAAGCACTAATCGTGACAGCTTCATACTCCAACCTCCTCTATGATTTTGGCAAAATTGTCTTGTTCTGCCTCGATTCCCAGTAGCCCCAGGATCTGGCGGCGAATGGCTGAAAACTCCGACAGGTCGTGGGTTTTTTCGTGGTGAACCAGATTGAATTCACGCAGCACCGTGGCCGGCCGCGCGCTGAATACCAGAATCCGGTCGGCCAGAAACAGCGCCTCGTCGACGTCGTGCGTGACCAGCAGGACAGTCGGCCGCTCGGCGCGGATCAATTTGCGCAATGCATCCTGCAGGGTCATCCGGGTCAGCGCATCAAGCGCGCCGAACGGCTCGTCCAGCAACAGTACCTTCGGCTGCGAAATGAAAGCGCGCGCCAGTGCCGCGCGCTGGCGCATGCCGCCCGACACCTGATGCGGGAAATAATCCTCGAAGCCTTGCAGGTTGACCTTCGCCAGCCAGGCGCCGGCCTGAGCGCACGCTTCCCGCTTGTCGACTTGCTGGAATTCCAGCGCCAGCGCGACGTTTTGCCGCAGCGTCAGCCACGGATACAGTGCATTTTCCTGGAACATCAGCGTGCGCTGCGGATGCGGGCCAGTGACAGCTTGGCCGTCGGCCAGCATGCGGCCGCTGCCCGGCAACTCCAGTCCGGCGGCGATGTGCAGCAGCGTCGATTTGCCGCAGCCGGACGGGCCGACAAAGGCGACCAGTTCGCCTTCCTCGATGTCGCGGCTAAAGCCATCGATCACATGCAGGCCGGAAAAACTTTTTGTATATTGTTGAAAGACAGCTTCATTGGGTTTCGCTTCTGAACGGCAAAACGGCATCGATGATGCGCTTGCCTGATGAATGACGGGAATTTGGTAGATGCTGCGTACTGTACTGAGCCGACTTATGCCACACAACGATTTTTACGCGCTATGCTTATTTGAAAATGGCATATAGAACAGAATGCAGCAACCGAAAGCATCGACCCGCCGTGGGTTGCCGGAGCATCGAAAAATACCCCGCTGCAATATACTCCCGGCATAATAAGCCCATTTACCATATTTTCTCTTGTTTTACATGCGCAGAAAAAATATACAGGCAGCTGTATAAAAATAACACTCCGGCGCCGTCGGTGACAAAAACGAATTCCCCCGACCGCAGCACACAGCATCACCGCCACCGGAAACCCGGCGCAGTTGCTACCGCGCAAAATCTGCCGCAGCAATCCATAGAATTTTTGCCTTTGAGTACTGTATATTCCGATCTCGCATTCCCCTTCCAACCTTGACCGCTCTCGCCATGCCATCACTTACTGCAAGCGCATCCTTTGCAGCTCTGCAATCCCACTTCGCCAGCGTAAAAAACCGGCGTCTGCCGGATCTGTTCGCACAGAATCCGCAGCGTTTTGCCGCCATGTCGCTCAGGGCGGCCGGTCTGCTGCTGGATTATTCCAAAAATCTGCTGACTACCGATAGCCTGCGCCTGCTGCTGGATCTGGCGCGCGAACGCGGGGTGGAAGAGCAACGCGCCGCGATGTTTGCCGGCGTCAAGATCAACACCACCGAGCACCGTGCAGCGCTGCATGTCGCGCTGCGCGCACCGCGTGACGCAGAACTTTTGCTGGATGGGCAGGATGTGATTGCCGCCGTGCATGCGGTGCAAGGCCAGATGCGCGCCTTCACCGAGCGCGTGCGCAGCGGACAATGGCTGGGCCATACCGGCAAAGCGATTACCGACATCGTCAATATCGGCATCGGCGGCTCCGACCTCGGCCCCAAGCTGGCATGCCAGGCGCTGCAACCATTTGCGCAATCCGATTTGCAGCTGCATTTCGTGTCGAATGCCGACGGCCGCGATCTGGATGCGGTGCTGCGCAAGTGCAATCCGGAAACCGCGCTATTCATTGTCGCCTCCAAATCCTTCACTACCCAGGAAACCATGCTGAACGCGCACTCGGCGCGCGACTGGATGCTGCAGCAGAGCTGCAGCGAGGCAGCATTGGCCCGGCATTTTGTGGCGCTGTCGACCAATACCGCAGCGGTGCGCGCGTTCGGCATCGATCCCGGCAACATGTTCCCGTTCTGGGACTGGGTCGGCGGACGCTACTCGGTCTGGTCGGCGATCGGGCTGTCGATCGCACTGGCGGTCGGCTTCGACCATTTTGCCGCGTTCCTGCAAGGCGCACACGCAATGGATCAGCATTTTTGCAGCGCGCCGCTGGCAGCGAACATGCCGGTTCTGCTGGCGCTGGTCGGCATCTGGAACCGCAACTTCCTCGGCAGCAGCGCGCTGGCGATCGCGCCCTACCAGCAAGACCTGAATTTGCTGCCGGCGTTCCTGCAGCAACTGGAGATGGAGAGCAACGGCAAAGGCGTGGCTCTCGACGGCGCCACGCTGGAAACCGCCAGCAGCCCGCTGATCCTGGGCAATGCCGGCACCAACGGCCAGCACGCGTATTTCCAGTTGCTGCACCAAGGCAGCGATGTGATCCCGGTCGATTTCATTGCCGCCCTCAGGCCGCAACACCGGCTGCCGGACCACCATGCGGCGCTGCTGGCCAACTGCTTTGCCCAATCGGAAGCGCTGATGCACGGCAAGAGCGCGGCAGAAGTGCGCGCCGAGATGCAGGCCGAAGGCATTGACGAAGAACGCATCCCAGCTCTGGTGCCGCACCGGGTCTGCCCCGGCAACCGTCCCAGCAACATGATCCTGATGGATGCGCTGACCCCGGAGACACTCGGTGCGCTGCTGGCGCTGTACGAACACAAGGTCTTCGTCCAAGGCGTGATCTGGGGCGTCAACAGCTTCGACCAGTGGGGCGTCGAACTCGGCAAGGCGCTGGCCCGGAACATCCAGTCCGAACTACTGGGCACGGCACAACCGCTGCAGCACGACAGCTCCACCAATAACCTGATCGCGCTGGCCAAAGCCGCACTCTGATTCCGTTTCCGCATCCAGCGCGAACGCGACGGCACAACGCACGGTCAATTTAGAAGCGGCCAACTGCTTTTTCCAGGATAATACGGACAAGAATCACACCACCCACCTACCCTACAGACATCCCATGCTTGTTCTAGGCGTTGAATCCTCCTGTGACGAAACCGGCATCGCGCTAGTTGACACCGAACAAGGCTTGCTGGCGCACGCGCTGCACTCGCAGGTTGCGATGCATGCCGCGTATGGCGGCGTAGTGCCGGAACTGGCGTCGCGCGACCACATCCGGCGCGCGATCCCGCTGCTGCAGCAAACCCTCAGGGACAGCGGCCGGGCGCTGACCGACATCGACGCAATCGCCTTTACCCAGGGGCCGGGCTTGGCCGGCGCACTGCTGGTCGGCGCGTCGTTTGCCTGCGGCTTGGGGCTGGCGCTGGACAAGCCGATGCTCGGCATCCACCATCTGGAAGGGCACTTGCTGTCGCCGCTGCTGGCCAAGAATCCGGCATATTCGCCGCCGGCGTTTCCGTTCGTCGCCTTGCTGGTGTCCGGCGGCCACACCCAATTGATGCGGGTCGACGGCGTCGGCCGCTATGCCTTACTGGGAGAGACGCTGGACGACGCCGCTGGCGAAGCGTTCGACAAGTCGGCCAAGCTGCTGGGGCTCGGCTATCCGGGCGGGCCGGAAATCTCGCGCATGGCCGAATTCGGCGATCCGGGCGCGTACAAGCTGCCGCGGCCGATGCTGCATTCGAAGGATTTGAATTTCAGTTTCTCCGGCCTGAAAACCGCGGTGCTGACCGTGGTCAAGAGCCAGATCACCAATATCTGCGAGCAGGACAAGGCCAATGTAGCGCGCGCCTTTGTCGATGCGATGGCGGAAGTGCTGACCGCCAAATGCGTGGCGGCGCTGCGCGACACCGGCCTGAAGCGGCTGGTGATCGCCGGCGGCGTCGGCGCCAATGTGCAATTGCGCGCCGCGCTGGATGCGGCCGCTGCCAAACGGCGCTTCCGGGTGTTTTATCCGGAACTGGAATTCTGCACCGACAACGGCGCGATGATCGCCTTCGCCGGCGCCTTGCGCCTGAAGGAAAATCCGGCTGCGGCCAAGCGCGACTATGCGTTCAATGTGCGGCCGCGCTGGCCACTCGACGCATTGTGCGCCGCGTAACAATACATAAGCCCTAAAAACGGCGATTGCCTTACGGAATTTCTTGTGATTCCTTGATTTTCAGGGCATACCGAAGGTTGCTTTATTCAGTTTTCAGGCAAAACGTTTTCCACCCGAGCAGGTGGTATCGCCTTCGCTCAGAACTGCTCCCATTCGCCATCCGTTCCTGCCGGGAGATTCGCGCCTTTCTTGCCGCCAACACTGCGGTTCGCCGCGATTCTGGCCGCGCCCGGTTTGCGGTCGGACGGCTTGATCGCCGCTTGCGTTGGCACTGTACGTTGTTGCTTGGCAATCGGCGCCGTGGTCTGCATGCCATCGAGCTTGAACAAACTGACCACCTGCACCAGGTTATCGGCCTGGTCTTGCAGCGATCCGGCGGCGGCGGCGGCTTCTTCCACCAGTGCGGCGTTCTGCTGTGTCATGCCGTCCATCTCGGTGATCGCTTGATTGATCTCTCCGATGCCGGCTTCCTGCTCCCGGCTGGCTGCGCTGATTTCGCCCATGATGTCGGTCACGCGCTTGACGCTGGCGACGATTTCGTTCATGGTCGCGCCGGCCTCGTTGACCAGCTTGCCGCCGGCTTCGACCTTCTCGACCGAATCGCCGATCAGGGACTTGATCTCCTTGGCGGCGGAAGCCGAGCGCTGCGCCAGGCTGCGCACTTCGGTGGCGACCACCGCAAAGCCGCGGCCCTGCTCGCCGGCACGGGCCGCTTCCACCGCCGCGTTCAGCGCCAGGATGTTGGTCTGGAACGCAATGCCGTCGATGACGCCGATGATGTCGACAATTTTCCTGGACGATTCATTGATCGAAGACATAGTATCGACCACATGCGCTACCACTTCACCGCCTTTGACGGCGACGCTCGATGCCGATGCCGCCAGCTGGTTCGCCTGGCGCGCATTGTCGGCGTTCTGCTTGACGGTCGAGGTCAGATCTCCCATCGAGGACGCGGTTTTGTCCAATGCGCTGGCTTGTTGTTCGGTACGCGACGACAGGTCGAGGTTGCCGGCCGCGATCTGGCCCGACGCGGTGGCGATGGTTTCGGTGCCGGAGCGCACTTCGCTCACGATCCGCACCAGGCTGTCGTTCATGTCTTTCAGCCCTATCAGCATTTTGCCGATTTCGTTGGTCGATGTGATCTCGATTTTCTGCGTCAGATCGCCGGCCGCGATGCCGTGGATGACTTTCACGCCGTCCTCGAGCGGACGGGTGACGACTTTGCGAATGAATGGATAAATCAGCAACAGCACCGGGATGCAGCTGAGGATGGCGGCAAAAATCGACTTCAGGCGCTGGTCGGCGATGACCTTATTCGCCTCGTCCAGCGAGATTTTCATGCTGACGACGCCCAGTACGGTGTTTTCCGCCACCTGATGGCAGGAAATGCAGTTCTTGCCAAGGTAGTTCGACGAGGCTAAAGCGGGCCGCACCGCCCGCAGATATTCGCCCTTGCTGTCGGATTCGACCCGGACCACTTCCTTGCCGCTGCGCAGCACCTGTTGCTCCAACTCATCCGGATTGGCCGCATCCTTGGCGTTGCCGGCCCCAAACATCTTGGTCACGCCTTCGCCGCGGATCACCCGCACATCGCGTATCGCATTGAGCTGCTTGAGCTGGTCGAGGAAAACCGCGCGCTGATCGACGGTGCCGGTGACCATCATGCCAGTGAGTCCGGCCATGGTGGCTTCATGCATGCTGAGGGAAAAACCGCTCGCCTGCCCAATGGTGGTTTCACGATAGACATGATTTTGCCAGACGATTATGACTGACCATACGGCAAGCAGTGCGGCTCCGATGACGGTCAAGAGTTGTACCCATATTTTCATATTCGAAACGCGCAACATATCTGTACTTTCTTAGGTGAGCCATAGTCGAATCCGTGCATGGACTGCAGTCCGGACACGAAGTTGAGGCGGTGGAGACGTGTATTTGAAAATTTGATTATCAAGATCAAAGCAGCCGGCAAGAAAAAACCCTACTGTTTCCAAGGGTAAACAAAAATAAAGAATTGGTCTACAGGAAATCCTTCAGCCTGGATAACTCAGGCCGCAGCGCCAGTGTATGCCGCTAGCTCGACCCACGGCTCCCATTTGCCGAGATGCAAATTTTTGCGCTGGCTTTGTTTTACCGCGGCCCTCCCTCGCTTGCGCGCTGTTTCCTCACGCGAGGCTTTGCTGCGCAATTGACATGCCATGGGCACAAGTCGCCTGTGCATGCCTGTTTCCATTTAAAATACCGGGCCATCATGCCAACCGCCTTCCCGACTCAAGCCCCGGCCATGCGCACCATTCTGCCGCTGGACCGCAAAATCAGCGTGATGGATGCGGTCCGGACTGAACAACGGACCTGCCTTACCGGGGCTGGTATCGCTGCTGTATCGCGCCAGTTGGCGCGTATATCGCACGCTGGTGGCAATGGCAGTAGCCGCAGCCCCTGACTTCAACAACGGAGATCGCACTTGAGCAACACAGTATTCGGCTTTACGGAAGCCCAGATCGCCCACATTGGCCTGACTTTCGGCGTGGGCGCCTTCATGCTTTACATGCTATTCATCGTCGGTCAGCTTGCATGGCAAGCGAAGGCCGGTCGCTTTGGCGCGTTTGTGCTGTTCCTCGGACTGTCATTTGGTATGGTCGGTTTTGTCGCCAAATACATCATCCAATGGACGCTTGACATCAAATAATTCACAGCGCCGCAGTTCAACGGATTCGAACCCGATGTTTTTCTCATTCTTTAGACAGAGTAACGCCGACTTCGATGCTGCCCTGCCCATTGATCCCGCCAGACCGACGATTGCAGCAACACCAGGGTACGCGTCACGGGCTTGCAACTTGCAATTGAAGCAGCATCACCTAAACTGGAAACCTGATTGAGGTGCTGCCAGAGCACAGCACGACCCTGAAAAACAAGAGGAGACCCCGCCATGCGCACCCAGATCGGATTATCGCTACTTGTCTGCACCGCTGCCGGCCTATTGACAGCGTGCTCGCAAATGCCGGTTTCGGCGCAAAGCCAGGGTCAGAGCCCGATGACGTTCTTCGTCAGCAGCAGCAACCCAGGCAAGGGTGCCGATCTGGGCGGCCTGGAGGGCGCCGACCGGCATTGCCAGGCGCTGGCCAATGCAGCAGGGGCCGGCAACCATACCTGGCATGCCTATCTCAGCGCCAGCGCCACAGCAGCTACGCCCGCTGTCAATGCACGCGACCGCATCGGAACCGGGCCGTGGCACAACGCCAAGGGCGTGCTCATTGCCAAGACCATTGACGAGTTGCACGCCAACAATAAAATTAACAAGCAAATGGCCCTGACCGAAAAAGGCGAAATGATCAACGGCCGTGGCGATACGCCCAACATGCACGACATCCTGACCGGATCTCAACCCGATGGACGGGCTTTTGCGGGCGATCCGGACATGACCTGCGGCAACTGGACCAAAAGCGGTAGCGAAGGTGCGGCCATGCTCGGCCACCATGACCGGATCGGCCTGCAGGACGACGATGCATCCAAATCGTGGAACGCATCCCATTCGTCCAGGGGCGGCTGCAGCCTCGATGCGCTAGCCAGCACCGGCGGCGCGGGCTTGCTGTATTGTTTTGCGGTTAAGTAAAAATAGCCACACATCATCTGCAGTACCGCGCCCGAAATGCATACATAGGCGTGTGTTTTTATATGCACATTAAAAACATGCGAGAATCCGCATGCTCAAGGCCATACCCCCACCCAAAAAATTAAATTTACGTACGT